>JAKEEG010000010.1 GCA_022616555.1 Ignavibacteriota bacterium
CCACGCAGCGCGGGAAATTCAATACCAATGAATTCCGTGGCATCGAAGGGAATCAGGGCCCTTACCAACTGACCGGCAGGAACGGCGAGCGCAGGCTCGTCATCGTTGCCGGAAGCGAGCGTGTGTTCCTGAACGGCGAGCAGATGACTCGTGGTGAAGTTCATGACTACACCATCGATTACTCCAGCGGTGAAGTGGTATTTACGAGCAAACGACTGACCACGAATGCCTCCCGCATAACGATTGACTTTGAGTACACAGACCGACAGTTCACGCGAAATTTACTCGCTGGCGGCGTTGAAACGTCGCTCGCGAGAGATCGAGTACGATTCAACGCTCGATTCGTGCAGGAAGCCGATGACCCTGATGCACCGCTCGACGGCTCGCTTGATGACGAAGCGCGTGCGCGTCTGAGTCAAAGTGGTGCTGACCGGTTCCAAGCTTCGTTGCCCGGTGCAAGAATTGTCGGGAGAGATTCGACGACTGGATTCGGTTTAGGCCAATATGTTCTCAAGGACACCGCTGTGAACGGAAACCCCGTCTCGATTTTTGTGTATACGCCTGGAGATTCAGATGCGATATATACTGTCGTATTTTCCATTGTCGATCAAATGCCGCAAGACTCCGCCGGATATGCCCGCGTAGGTATCGGCCATTTCCGCTTCGCCGGAATCGGTCAAGGCAACTATTTGCCGATTCAATTCCTCCCGATGCCGCAACTACAGCGACTGATCGATTTCAACGCCTCGGCAGACCTGGGCGCAGATTTGCAGGTGACTGGCGAATACGCCGCGAGCCACATCGACCTCAACCGGTTTTCCGCGCTCGACAACAATAACCAGCAAGGCTCGGCAGTTAAATTCGGCGTTTCCTTTAAGCCGAGGAAGGTTGAAATCCTCGGGGTGCCCATCGGCGATGTTGATGCCTCGCTTTCCGAGCGCTATGTTGACCGGCGGTTTGTGTCGCTCGACCGATTCAACGAGGTTGAGTTTAGCCGCAATTGGAATCTCGAATCTCCAGCAAACGGAAACGAAGAAATCCGGGAGGCGAGCCTTGCAGTCAGGCCAAGCTCCGGAACGATTCTCTCCGCGAAGTACGGACTGCTCGAGCTTCAAGATTCCTATCGTTCCACGCGATTACTGTCGGATCTCAGCGCCAGAGATTCTGCCGGTAACGGCGTCCAATACCAACGAGAAGACATCAACAGCGAAAATCTTATCGTGAGTGAAGGCTCACAATGGACTCGGCAAAAAGGGACAGTCGAATACGCAGTATGGGCATTTCGTCCGGGTTTTCGCATTGAGTCGGAGGAACGAACCTTATCATCGTTTGGCATAGACTCGCTACGCTCCGGCAGTTTCCAGTTTATTGAAATCGCGCCGCGCCTGGCTACTCGTGACATCGGAGATTTTTCAGCTTCCGCAGAATTTCAGTTCCGCTTGGAGGATAGTGCACGCGTCGGAGCCAAGGAGCGGGCTTTCACTTCATTGACTCAACTGTACGCCGCTGAATTTCGGAGCACGCCGTCGTTTTCAACGCAGCTAGGGCTCAGTATTCGCAATACGAAATTCACTGAGCCGTTTCGTCTGCGCGGAAATCCGGATTCCGACGTGTTGCTCGTCCGTTCCCAATCGCGCTACTCGCCGTTCGACCGGGCAATGGACGCGACTGTATTTTATGAGTTTGCAAACCAACGAGCAGCGCGGTACGAGCGGGTATTCCTCCGAGTTCCCCGCGGCACCGGCAACTACCGCTACAAGGGCGACTTGAACAATAATGGCATCCCGGAAGAAGACGAGTTTGAGTTAACACGCTTTGACGGCGATTATGTCGTCATATTTGCGCCCGGCGATCAGCTCATTCCTGTACTCGACTTAAAAGCAAATTTCAGATTACGGCTCGAGCCCGCGCGGTTGCTTCGACAGGCTGACGGCGTAATCGCCAGCGTGCTGAATGTTGTAACGACGGAAACTCTGTTTCGAGTCGAGGAACGCAGCAGTGAATCGGATACTAAACAAATATATCTATTGAACCTGAACAAGTTTCTGAACTCGCAGACAACACTCGCCGGAACACAGTATTTCACACAAGACCTCCATTTGTTCGAGTATCGCGCCGACTTTTCGACGCGGTTCCGGTATTCGCAACGGAAATCGCTCATACAGCTGGTTTCCGCTACGGAGCGAAGTTACAGTGTTGAGCGTTCGGTACGCGTGCGCTCGCAATTGTTGCCGGAAATAGGCAATCAAACGGAATTCACATATAGGACTGACAAAGTAAGTGCCACAGCGCAGACGCCGCGGGTACGCGATTTGATCGGAACGGCATTGAGCTCCGATTTCTCTTATCGCCCGGAACCAGCGTGGGAATTGGGCTTCCGGTTCGAGGTTGCGCGTGTCGAAGACCGCTACAGAGCACCGGTCCCGGTAGTAGATGTGAATGAGCAGAGCGTCCGTACGAGCTATGCGTTTTTGGGAAAAGGACAGTTGCGTGCCGAAGTCAAGAGAGAAGAGGTTGTACTCGCCCAGGGAATTCAGGATCCAACTCGGCCGTTTCCCTATGAGTTTACCAACGGGAAGGTTATCGGCAAGAGCCTGCTCTGGCAGATTGCATTCGATTATAGATTTAGTCAGCATATACAAATGGTGCTTCAGTACAACGGCCGAAAAGAAGGCGACCATACAACGGTTCATCTTGGACAAGTTGAAGCAAAAGTATTTTTTTGAGCGCGTCCATGGTCAAGAGAATTCATCTCGTCGTGTTCGCGTTGGACACCCTTCTTGCCTTTCTGCCGCAAATTGAGTATACTGAACGAGCTTTTCCTTCCGGTCAACGGTAACGTTACTCTCGGAGAATCCCATGGCGTCGCAAAACATCACTTCGGTGTTGCAGGAGAAACGTGTCTTCAAACCTCGCCCGGAGTTTTCCAAGTCTTCCCACATTAAGTCGCTCGCGCAGTACAAAAAGCTGTATAACGCGTCGATCAAGAACCCGGAAAAATTTTGGGCGGCTATAGCTTCCGAGCTTGACTGGTTCAAAAAGTGGAAGAAAGTACTCGACTGGAAACTCCCATTTGCCAAATGGTTCGTTGGTGGAAAAATTAACGTTTCGTATAATTGCCTTGACCGGCATTTGACAACCTGGCGCAGGAATAAAGCCGCGCTGATTTGGGAAGGCGAGCCGGGGGATTCCCGCACACTGACGTACCAACAGCTTCACAGAGAAGTCTGCAAGTTCGCCAATGTGTTGAAAACACTTGGTGTTGAAAAGGGCGACCGGATTATACTGTACATGCCGCTCGTGCCCGAGCTTGCGGTTGCCATGCTCGCATGTGCCCGCATTGGGGCGACGCACTCGGTGATTTTTGGCGGTTTCAGCGCGCAAGCGTTGATTGACCGCATCACCGACGCGCAGGCTAAAGTTGTCGTTACTGCGGATGGGGGATTCCGTCGCGGCAATATTGTGCAATTGAAGGCGAACGTCGATGAAGCGTTGAAGCAAACGCCTTCGGTTGAGCACGTGATTGTATACAAGCGCACAGGGCACGAGATCCCAATGCAGGCTGGCAGAGACCATTGGTGGAACGCGTTGATGGAAAACGCGCCCGATGTGTGTAAAGCCGAA
Source organism: Ignavibacteriota bacterium (assembly GCA_022616555.1). Classification (GTDB taxonomy): domain Bacteria; phylum Bacteroidota; class Ignavibacteria; order UBA10030; family UBA10030; genus JAKEEG01. Next base: position 3,625 of record JAKEEG010000010.1, read on the forward strand.
GAGTTGGATTCCGAACATCCCCTGTATATTCTGTACACGAGCGGCAGTACGGGCAAGCCGAAGGGCGTTTTGCATACCACCGGCGGCTACTTGACAGGCGCTTATATAACGACCAAGTGGGTGTTTGATATCCGAGATTCCGATACGTATTGGTGTACAGCTGATATCGGATGGGTGACGGGGCACTCGTACGTCGTGTACGGCCCGCTTGCGAACGGCGCGACTTCGCTGATGTACGAAGGCGCTCCGAATTGGCCCGAGCCCGATAGGTTTTGGAGCATTGTCGATAAATATCAAGTGAATGTGTTGTACACCGCGCCGACTGCAATACGCGCATTTATTCGATGGGGCGAACAATGGCCGTTGAAGCACAACCTCAGCTCTCTGCGACTGCTCGGCACTGTCGGTGAGCCCATTAACCCCGAGGCGTGGATGTGGTATCACAATATCATCGGCAAGGGACGCTGTCCGATCGTTGATACGTGGTGGCAGACGGAAACTGGCGCGATCATGATCACTCCGCTGCCCGGCGCGACGCCGACAAAGCCCGGAACCGCCACGCTGCCGTTCCCCGGAGTTGTGGCGGATATTGTGGATAAGGACGGCAAATCGGTCGGCAAGAACCAAGGGGGGTACCTGGTGATTCGAAAGCCGTGGCCCTCTATGTTGCGCACGATTTACGGCGACCCGGAGCGTTTCAAACGGCAGTACTGGAACGAAATCAAAGGCGCGTATTTTACGGGCGACGGCGCTCGTCGCGACAGTGACGGGTACTTTTGGATTATGGGGCGCGTGGACGACGTGTTGAACGTCGCCGGTCACCGCTTGGGCACTGCTGAGATTGAAAGCGCGCTTGTGAGTCATGATTTCGTTGCCGAAGCTGCAGTTGTTGGGAAGCCTGATGATTTGAAAGGCTCCGCCATCTGCGCGTTTGTAACTCTGGAAGGAGGAAGAACTCCGACACACGATCTGAAAGAAGAACTGCGCAAGCACGTGGTGAAGGAAATCGGCGCGCTGGCGCGGCCCGATGAAATCCGTTTCACCGACGCGTTGCCAAAGACGCGCAGCGGAAAGATTATGCGGCGGCTGCTCCGAGAAATTGCCTCCAGCGGCTCGGTGTCCGGAGACACGACGACGCTTGAGGATTTTTCCGTGCTCGAAAAGCTGAGGGCGGGGGAGGAGGAGTGACGTTCGGATTGCGACTTCCGAATTGTGGATTGTAAGAAGGAATCATGCAAACCATTTATTATATTTCGCATAAATTTGATGTTGGGACGTTACACATTGCTTCGACGGACAATGGCGTATTCAGAATCGACCTGCCGAAACGTACGAAGGCTGAGTTCGTGGCATCGTTGAAGCGACATAGTAACGGAGCCGAGATTGTTGAATCCGCCGCAAAGCACAAACAGATCATAGACGAGTTAGAAGAGTACTTCGCCGGCAAACTTGAGCGGTTCCGTTCCAAGCTGGACCTGCGCGGGACGGATTTCCAATTGCAAGTGTGGAATGAGTTATTGAACATTCCGTACGGCACCGTTATTTCCTATAAACAATTAGCACAACGCGTTGGGAAGCCGGACGGCTACCAGGCTGTCGGCAGAGTAAACGGAGCGAACCCGATTCCCATCGTGATTCCCTGCCACCGTGTGATCGGGTCGAACAACGACCTCGTCGGTTACGGCGGCGGCATCAAGATGAAAGAGTTCCTCCTGAAACTGGAAGGCGCGTTGATGTTATGATTTTTTTACTTTTGAATTTTTCCTTGATATGATGTCATTCCTGAAAGACCTTAATCCTGTTCAACAAGAAGCCGTCAAAGCCGCGAACGGTCCGGTGATGATTATCGCCGGGGCTGGCAGCGGCAAGACGCGCGTGCTCACGTACCGCATCGCATATTTGCTTGAATGCGGCGTGCCGCCGTATCAAATCCTCGCGCTCACGTTCACGAACAAAGCCGCCAACGAAATGAAGGAGCGCATTAAGAAGCTTGTGGGCGAGAAGGCAAACGAGCTGTGGATGGGCACGTTCCACTCGATGTTTGCCCGCGTGTTGAGGCGCGAATGTGAGCCGCTCGGCTACACGCGCTCGTTCACGATTTACGACAGCGACGATTCGCATAGCGTCGTCAAGAAGAGCGCGGCAGACCTTAACATCTCGCTTCAGCAATTCCCGCCCAGCATGATTCAGTCAAGAATCAGCGGCGCAAAAAACCAGTTGATATCCCCCCAGCAATACGAAAAACTTGCTCGCGACCTTGTCGATGAAAAGGTCGCCAAAGTATATGCCGCATACCAGCGCACGTTGGAACGAAGCAACGCTATGGATTTCGACGATTTGCTGGTAAAGCCCATTGAACTATTCCAGCGTAACCCGGCAGTGCTGGAAAAATACCAGAACAGGTTCAAATTTACGCTCGTCGATGAATTCCAAGATACTAACCGGGCGCAGTATGAAGTCACAAAGCTGCTCTCCCAGAAGCATAAGAACATCTGTGTAGTGGGAGACGATGCGCAGAGCATCTATTCGTTCCGGGGAGCGGATATCCGTAACATCCTCGATTTTGCCAAAGATTATAAAGACTGCCAGACGTTCCGGCTGGAGCAAAACTACCGCTCGACAAAAACCATACTTGCCGCAGCGGATAAGTTGATCAAGTATAACGCGAACCAGCTTGAAAAAGACCTCTGGACGGAAAATCCCAAAGGCGAAGCCGTTACGCTGGTTGAATGTACCGACGACAAAGACGAAGGCTACCAGATTGTTCACGCCATACAGGAAGAAAGCCTCCACAAGAAACTCGATTTGAAAGACTTTGCAGTCCTGTATCGCACGAATGCACAGTCGCGTTCGGTTGAAGATGCGCTGCGCCGTGGAGGCATTCCATATGTTATCGTTGGCGGCATACGGTTTTACGAGCGCAAGGAAATCAAAGACGTGCTGGCGTACCTGCGCCTGCTTGCAAACCCGAACGACGAAGAAAGCCTACTGCGTGTCATTAACTATCCAGCGCGCGGGGTGGGAGAGACTACCATTGAACGCCTGCGAGAGTTTGCACGGCTACAACATATTTCACTCTATAACGCCCTCGCCCTCGTCAACCAAATCAAGGACATTGCCGACCGGATGAAGAAGGGGATGACAGAATTCCGCGCTCTCATCGAAAAATATGGCAAGCTTCGAGCTCAAATGTCGCTCAGCGAATTAGCCCGCTCGCTGGTTGATGAGCTGGGCATCCTGCGTATGTACAAAGAAGAAGCAACATCCGAATCGCTTGCCCGCTGGGAGAACGTGCAGGAGCTTCTTTCGGCAATATCCGAATTCAGCAACGACCGCGAAGGTCAGTCTGACGAAGCCGGTAGGGCAGGCGCCACACTCGAATCCTTCCTCGAAGAAGTCGCCCTCGTCTCCGACATCGACCAATGGGAGGGGACGCGAAATGTCGTAACGTTGATGACACTCCATGCCTCGAAAGGTTTGGAGTTCCCCGTTGTGTTCGTCGCCGGGTTGGAAGAGGGATTGCTTCCGTTTTACTCCGCGGAAATTTCCGGCACCGACCTCGAAGAAGAGCGCCGCCTGCTGTACGTCGGGATGACGCGCGCGCAACAGAAATTGTACCTCAGCCATACAAAACTTCGCTACCGGTACGGCGAGCCATCGTTTCCCATGCAGTCGAGGTTTCTGACCGAAATTGGAACCAACGGCATCAAACGCCGGGAGAGCCTTTCCCCGCGCCGTGCAGTGGATACGGCGACAATCGGACTAGAGCGCTCCAAGCGCACGCGCGCAAAGCAACGCCAGACGAACGGCGACGGGTATTTCGCAGACGACCTGCACGATTATGAAAATGAATCGCAAGAGGCGGTTGTGATCAAAGCCGGTACGCGTGTTCAGCACGAGATCTTCGGTGAAGGGAAGGTGGTACAGGTAACGGGCAAAGGGGATGCCCGGAAAGCCACCGTTCACTTCGATGATTACGGGGTCAAGAATCTGATCCTGAAGTTTGCGAAGCTGAAGCCTGCGTAGTGGCGCATTGACCTCACTTTTGTAACCCCCTGCGGCTTAAAAAACGAGCCGCGTCCCCCTTTGTCAGGGGGACAAAACACTCGATCTTCATTTCTCTATTTACTTTTGCCAACGGTTCGAACTTACCAATTGCCCGCCGGGCCACCATAGGCGCCTTGGTCGTTTTTCGTTCCGTTTACGTCGTTATAACTCGGATCCGGATTTCCTTGGTTGAGGCATGGAGAGCTGTTACTTAAATGAAAATCCGTTGCCGAAACAAATCCCGGACTTTGGCCGTTGGGTGAGAGAAAGTTGTATTGGACCAAGTACTGCGTCGTGTCTGCCTGTAAAATAGAAATGCGCGGGTCGCCTGTTGTGCTCGTATTTTGATAGAGAATGTTGTTTTGAACTTCGTCCAGGATCGGGTTGTATAGTACCACCCCGCCGCCATGGTTGAAACTTGAGTTCCCGTAGATGGTGTTGTTGATGATTTTAGCTGTTGATTGAAATGAAAAAATCGCTCCGCCGAATGCACTCGCCTCGTTATTGAGGATCAGATTGTTCGTAATGATTCCAGATGAATTCAATACGGCGATCCCGCCGCCGTTGATTCCTCTGTTGTACCGAATGATGCAATTCTGAATCGTCGCCGAAGCGTTTTCCAACTCGATTGACCCATTACGCAGAGAATCCTCTGAGAGCAGGATAATGTTCTCAAATATCGCGAATTGGAGTACAGAATTTTGCTGAGAATTGGAAACTGTAATCCCTTTCCAAAAATAATTTTGGTATGCCGTGAAAAGTATTGGATTTGACGCATTACCAACTGCCACCAAACGGCTCCGAATCTCCAAACTCGATGGAATCCCAAAATAGATTTCTACGCCCGGTTCAATTGTCAATGTCTTGAGCGAGTCAACCCATATCGGGTTACCAGCGAAGTATGGAGAAGAAATTTCCGCCAGAGTCCCTTGCAGGCTGCCCTCAAGGTACGTGTAGTACGTCTCTGTGCTATCATCGTCGGGTGGTGGATCAATGGGCACCTCAATTTGTCGACAACTGATGATAATGATAAGCACAGCTGTTAATGCAACAGAATATTTCATACGATAAGGATTTCTTCGGATATATATTGTTTCACCTACTCCTGCCAACGTTTAGAGCTCACCAGCAAAAGATTGCCCCAGTACTCGCGATGGATGTAGTGTGTTATGAGTGAATTAAATTCCGGTACTTTGGATGCCGGGACGATCACGTACAAATAAATTTTCCCGCCGCCGCGCTGGTGTGTCTGGTCGGTATAGACGTTGTATTGCGTAAGGGCGTGCTCGGTTTCAAAATCGCCTGCCCCGGTTTTTGCCTCGCCGATGATGTACGCTTTCCGCTTGCCGTCGTACGCGTAAATGTCCGGCGCTTTATCCTCTTGATCGCCATAACCATCGTTGTATAGTGGAGTGGTGCGGGGGTAGCCGAGACCGCTTTCCGACACGCCGAGGATTTCAAACCCCTGCTGCTTGAAGATATCCAACAGTTCCGCGACGAGGTCGCCGTGCTTGTCAACATCATGTCGCTCGCTCATGTTCAAGAGCACTTGTAGCGCTACCTCTTAGCGCCTTTAGGTTTTGTTAAGAGATTCTTGCTAGCAATCACGCCTGTAGCGCTGCTCGCTTTCCAGAGGTCATACATAAATTTGCTATGTGCAGGGTGCTTATCGCAATATTTCAAATCGAGTACAATAGAGCCATTTTCGCGCTTGATTTCAAAGTCGGTTGTAGTGACGTCATATTCGCTAAGGATTTCGCTCAACTCCATCCACACTTTTTCCTCGTCATCTTGGAATTTCAGTGTCGTGGTGACGAAATGACATTTTCCGAGGAGTTTGTGCTCGTATTGCGAAAGAAACGTCAGCACGAAGAGCACCAACAGTGTAAAAAACATCGCGATAAACGGGAATCCTGCGCCTATGCAAAGGCCGATCGCGGAAACTGTCCAGATGACGGCTGCCGTCGTCAGACCGGAAATGGTTCCTCGAGACTGAATAATTGTCCCAGCGCCGATAAAGCCGATCCCGGTCACCACCTGGCTAGCGATGCGCGTCGGGTCGCTGACCACACCAAAGCTTTTGAGAACATACTCGCCGACAAGCATATACAGTGAAGAGCCTAGGCAGATGAGAATGTTGGTGCGCAAGCCTGCGGGTTTACCCTTGCGTTCACGTTCGCCTCCGATGAGTCCACCACAGACAATCGCAGCGATAGATTTGAATAATAAGTCGGGAAGAATGGCGCGGAATTCAGCCCACGTTTCCATAGATACTCCTCGTTACTGGGATACCCTGAGATTCGAAAATAAACAATTTTGCTTAAACACTTTGATCGCTTCGCTGAGTTACTTTCTTTCCAAGAAAGAAAGTAACCAAAGAAATCTTCCCGAAATCGAAGCTCGCGAATCAATCCCTCCAGCGCGTGCCATAATTTCGATGCGCAAGGTTATGCTTTACCTTAGAGATGTCATATTCGCATCGAAATTAAACGCGTCGATTGATTCTTGCCGTCCCACGCCGCCTCGATTTCGGATTCCGCCCACAAAAGTTGAACAACTCTATGACGAACACATCACACCCATCAATGGATGAAGAAGCAATATCCGTTTTTTTAGGCTATACTGCGACTTCGGCGCCGCGGAGGACTTTTTCGTAATACTGTTCGTACTGAGCAATAATTTTGGTCGATTCAAAGAACAGTGCGCGCTTGCGCGAAGCTTTTGCAAATTCCTGGTGCTTCGCGGGAGTAGAGAGCAGGTCGATGGCGTATTTCGCCATGCGACCAATGTCGCCCAGCTCGGCGATAAAACCCGTCTCACCGTGTACAACTAGCTCCGGCAATCCACCGACGCTCGATGACACCACGGGGACTTCGCACGCCATTGCTTCGAGCGCCGACAAGCCAAAACTCTCGGATTGGCTAGGGAGGAGGAAGAGGTCAGCGCCCGAAAGAATATTGACGACTTCCGTTTGCTTGCCGAGAAATTTTACATTTTCACCGATCCCCAGCTCACGCGCAAGATGCTCGCACTGCGAACGGTCAGGGCCATCGCCTATGAGCAGCAGCCTGCTTGGGACGCGCTTGTGCACTTCATGAAAAATCCGGATGACATCCGGCACACGCTTCACCGAGCGAAAGTTTGACGTGTGGACGAGAATTTTTTCGTTCACGTCAGGACAAATTTTTCGGACTTCGCTTGCAGGCATGCGCTTGTAAACGCTTGTGTCGATAAAGTTGTGGATGACCTCGATGTCCTTTTCCACTCCGTAGTTGGTCACCGTTTTTTCTTTGAGGAACCGCGAAACAGCCGTGACGCCGTCGCTTTTTTCGATCGTGAATTTCATCACCGGCAGGAAGCTTGGTTCCAGGCCGACGAGCGTGATATCCGTGCCGTGCAGGGTTGTAATAATTTTGAGGTTGGGGAGATTGAGCATTTCTTTAGCGAGGAAGGCGCTTGCTGCGTGGGGGATGGCGTAATGACAGTGGAGGATGTCGAGTTTTTCGTATTTAGCGACTTCGTACATTTTACTCGCGAGGGCGAGGGTGTACATTGGGAAGTCGAATAGTGGATATTGCGAGATTTCCACTTCGTGGTAAAAGATATTTCCCATGTAGTTGCTGAGGCGCATTGGCATGGCGTAGCTGATGAAGTGGATCGAGTGACCGCGCTCGGCGAGCGCTTTGCCAAGCTCGGTTGCGACGACCCCGCTGCCGCCGTAGGTGGGGTAACATGTAATGCCGATATTCATTGGGTTTTTCTTCTTGTCTGGGGATTTGTTTGCTGAGCTTTATACATAGTAAATAGAAAAGGGGGAAGAAACAAGGCGACTTGCTTAGGCGGGCAGCTTCATTTTGCACTATTCTAGTGCTTTACTTTCTTTCCGAGAAAGAAAGTAACAAAGAAATCTTTCCGAAATCGAAACGCACGCTCATGGCTATCCGTTGCGCCCGCCTGATATCAGCCTTGGGAAACGAGGCTGATATCAAATGCTCGCCATAAGCTTTTCCAGCGCACACCGCCTCGATTTCGTTTTGCCTTCACACAATAATACAAACACCCCGTCGCAAGGATTCCTATGGGAGTTGGCGACGTGTACGGTTAAGAATTGCGATATGTTTTTACTCGACTACTTCATACTTACTACTGTTTTTTTCTTCCTTTCTTTTGGAGATCCTAACCGCAAGGGGCGTCTCACCGAGGATGTTAAAAGAACTGACTTGTCCACTCGGCCCTTCCGGCATTACAAACTGCCGGACAGGCTCATGGGGTTCAGAAGCCCAAGCCCGCATTGTGCAGGCTTGCGTCGTGTGGCTTCTACAGCGAACCCCGGTTGGGACAGCCCCTCATGGGGGGGTAGGAAAAACGCTGATTAGCGCAGATTCTATGCTGATTTTCGCAGATTCGGTAATTTAACCTGATTGCACGAGAGCTCGTTCCGTGCGACCAACTTACCGTGCATTTCTGTGAGAATCATCGTACTTATTAATAATGTATATAAGTATAATGATCTAAATTACATTGTCAAGTAAAAAAATAATAAAATTTAAAAATGTAAAATCGTGAGAAACGTTAGGAAAACAAGTGGTTTTGATAGATGTGAGGTATGGGATGTGGGTGGTAGGAGGTAGGTACAGGTAAAAAAAAGATTGTCTCGGTCCCCGAAGGGGCAGGCAGGAGACCTTCGACAACAAGGTAGAGGATGCGAAACGTTAGTAATCTTTTCGTTTGAAGTACCAAATGGAGAGAGAGTAGAGCGCAGTAGCCGAGAGCGTGGAGTAGACAAAGGGTAGGATGGTAAAACTCTCCGGGATGTTTGCCAGCCGGCGGGCGGCAGGAATCTCCAACGTGCCGATGAGCGTGCCGGCACTATTCTTCATGGCATCGAGTTGCGGTGTAATGTAATACAGGACGTCCAGCGTGCGATGGAAGATTGCATTATCCCACGCCTTGTAGAGAACAAGCTCGCGAGTCTCGAGTATTCCGCTAAAGAGGCTGAAGGCGAACCCCATAATAATTGCTACAGCAGTGCTTTGAGTGATAATTCCGGAAAGGACTGCCACAGAGAAAAAACAGGCAAAAATATAAGATGTAAAGAACGCGGAAGCTAAAAATCCCCAGTTCCAAACTCCGAGCTTGATTCCGAACACCAGCCACATGCCGATGGTGAAAAAGACGATGTTGAGCGAGATGCCGCCCACGGCTCCCGTAAAGCGGGAAATAAACAAACTTGCTCGCGAGAGCGGCTTGCTAAGGAACAGCTCCGCAGTTCCTTTTTCCACGAAGGAAGGGATCATTCCTGCGGTTCCGAAAAGGCCGAACAACATTATTGCGCCAGAAGCGCTGCCATATAATTGCAGAAGCCAAAAGTTGACAAGGTCTAGGCCCATGATTTCGCGTGTCGCAACTTTGTTCCCGAAGAACTCCATGGAAGTGCCGTCCTCCGGTGAGAGGCGAATGCCGAGCAGAAAAACCAAAATAATAAGTGTTCCAATAATGAAATATGCGATCAGTGTTCCTTTACGGATCGCCTCGAGCGTGGTGTAGCGAATAACGCCTAATGCGGACCTCATGCCTGCTCTGCCTTGATAAGTTCGATGAACGATTCTTCGAGTGTAGATTTTCTGTGTACTATTGACTGGATGAGAATGTTCTTTGACCGGAGAAAGTCGATCACTTTATTCATCTGCTCGCTGCTCTGCGCGATAACACGGAGCAGCTTGCCATCTTGTTCTACCTGGCCGTAAACTTGTTTAATCTGGCTCAGTACGTCAGAGCTTACGTCGTCTGCAAGGTGGAATTCGTATTCGTCTTCCTTCCGCGTGATGGAATCGACTGTCCCCACTTTGATAACTTCGCCTTTGTTGAGGATTGCCACGCGGTCCGAGATCAGTTCCACTTCGGACAGGATGTGCGAGTTCAGGAAGATCGTTTTACCCTGGTTTCGCAGGTCACGCAGGAGGTCGCGGATTTCCTTCCGCCCGACAGGGTCGACGCCGTCCGTCGGCTCATCAAGGAACAGTATTTCTGGGTCGTTGAGGAGTGCTTGCGCCAAGCCGAGACGCTGGAGCATTCCCTTGGAGTATTTTTTAATCTTGTGATGTGCCCAGTCTTTGAGTCCGACTGTTTGTAGAAGCGATACCGCTTTGTCTTTGAGCGTTCGCGGATCCAGCCCGTGTATTCTTCCGAACATCATCAGTGTTTCGAGTCCGGTTAAGAAGTTCGGATAGCGATGGTTTTCAGGCAGGTATCCACTGCGTTTTCGGATGTTGATGGAGCCGAGCGGCTCGTTGAGAATTGTTGCGCTACCGAGTGTGGGAAAAGACACATTAAGCAGTATCTTCACGAAGGTCGTTTTTCCCGCGCCATTTGGTCCGAGCAAGCCGAAGATTTCGCCGGAGCCGACCTCAAGCGACACATTGCGTAAAGCGTTCACTTCAGACCTTCTTACAATGCCGGAACGGTACGTTTTGCTTAATTGTTCAGTATGTACAACGGTCATAGGGAGTTGTATCAGAATAGTAGGAGCAGGGCGTGTTAAACGTGCTTAAGGAGGTAACTCCTGACGCGACCAAGGTAGAGAAAAAGCCCTACTGATTCAATGAGTTTTGCTGACAAAAATTCCGAGAATAGTTCCTATTTTTCGCTTGACTTGGCAGTCTAAAAAGTCGTATATTTGTATAGAAATCAGGGCAAATGAGTAACCTAGATTTCATCAAAATGGCTCTGGCCATTTATTTTTGAGCTAATATAGGACTGTTAAAGTCTGATTTATGTTACAGCTTTCTAAAAAGGTCGAATACGGGTTAATCGCTCTGCGCCACATGGCAATGAAGCCGATGGGACAGGTCTTCACCGCGAAAGAGCTGGCGAAAGAGTACGATATGCCTTACGACCTTTTGGCAAAAGTGTTGCAGAAGTTGGCGAGGCACGGGATAGTGGCTTCGCTACAGGGTGTGCGCGGCGGTTATGCACTGGCCAAGAAGCCGACTGAGGTGACTGTCTCACTGATTATCCGCGTGATTGAAGAAGAGCGGCCGATGGTGGCCGAGTGCTACACGGATGGTCCGGCGAGCTGCTACTTGTTTGGGAACTGCACGATTCGCAAGCCGCTCGGAAAGCTGCAACGAAATTTGAATGTGCTGTTCGATACGATGACTGTACAGGAAATTGTTTAACTACTCGGGGAGACACTATGCTCGAGCATCTTACGTTATTCACAACAAAACAAGCCGACTTTTTAAAATTCTTGAAGCTGAAGTACCACTTGTATCATCTCTCGAACGTATTCTTCCGTGATTTGCATTACGGGGTTATGGCGTTTCTTGAATTGAACAAAATTAAATCGAAGTATCTTGAAGCGGAAGAGCTGACGAAGAAGGTGATCGATTCGCTTGAGGAAGCTAATATCCTAAAGAAAGTGGATAAGCTGACGTGGGTGTTGCATTATGCTGAATTCAAAAAGCCTGCGACAAAACCGACGCCTCCTGCAAAACCCGCAGCGAAGCCAGCGGCTCCGGCGGCTGCAAAACCGGCCGCAACTCAGGCGACAAGCTAAACAAACAGCTTCGCCTCGAAGTCACTAAGACACGAAGTGCTTTGTTAGTGAATAAAATGTTTTAGTGCCTTTGTGTCTTGGTGGTATTATTTTTCTTGTTGAAAACTATGAGCACAGGAACCAACGAAATAGAACAACTAGCAACTCAAGAGTACAAGTACGGGTTTGAGACCGTTGTTGAGTACGACACCGTACCCAAGGGCCTGAACGAAGACATCGTCCGGCTGATTTGGGAAAAGAAAGGCGAGCCGGAGTGGATGCTGGAGTGGCGGCTGAAAGCATTTCGCCACTGGCTGAAGATGTACCAAGAGGGTGGTGAGCCTCAATGGGCGAACATCAAGTACGGCCCGATCGATTACCAGGACGCGTACTACTATTCGGCTCCCAAGAAAAAGCCGCAGTTGAACAGCCTGGACGAAGTCGACCCGGAAGTGCGGAAAACGTTCGAGAAGCTCGGTATTCCACTCGAAGAGCAGAAACTCCTCGCTGGCGTTGCGGTGGACGCGGTGTTCGACAGTGTGTCGGTTGCGACAACGTTCAAGAAGAAACTTGAAGAAGCGGGCGTGATTTTTTGCTCGATGTCCGAAGCCATCCGCGAACACGGGGATTTGGTGCGGAAGTATATCGGCTCGGTTGTTCCGTACACGGATAACTTTTTCGCCGCACTGAATTCGGCTGTCTTCACTGACGGCTCGTTCGCGTTTATTCCCAAGGGTGTACGATGCCCGATGGAGCTTTCGACCTACTTTCGCATCAACGCCCGACAAACGGGACAGTTTGAGCGGACGTTGATTGTTGCCGAGGACAATTCGTATGTAAGCTACCTTGAAGGCTGCACGGCTCCCACGCGCGATGAGAACCAGTTACACGCAGCGGTGGTTGAGCTTGTGGCGTTGGATAACGCGACGATTAAGTATTCGACGATTCAGAACTGGTATCCGGGCGATAAAGAAGGCAAGGGCGGCATCTATAATTTTGTCACGAAGCGCGGAAAGTGCCAAGGGAAGAACTCGAAAATCACGTGGACACAGGTAGAAACCGGCGCGGCGATTACGTGGAAGTATCCTGGCTGTCTGCTGGTGGGAGATAATTCGATCGGTGAGTTTTACTCTGTTGCAGTGACGAACAATTTCCAGCAAGCTGATACCGGAACGAAGATGATCCACATTGGCAAGAATACGCTTAGCACGATTGTCTCGAAGGGCATTTCCGCGGGCAGAGGGCAGAACTCCTACCGCGGCCTGGTGAGCATCAAGAAAAACGCTCAGGGCGCGAGGAACTACTCGCAGTGCGATTCGCTACTCATTGGCGATAAATGTGGGGCGCATACGTTCCCGTATTTAGAAGTTAAGAATACGTCGGCACGCATTGAGCACGAAGCGTCGACGTCCAAGATTGGCGAGGACCAGATATTCTACTGCAAACAGAGAGGGCTTGCGACGGAAAATGCAGTGAATATGATCGTGAGCGGATTCTGCAAGGAGGTCTTCCGCGAGCTGCCGATGGAGTTTGCAGTCGAAGCGCAGAAGTTGTTGAGCATCAGCCTTGAAGGCAGTGTGGGCTAGTGCAGACAGAAACTGACTGCCTGAGATGAAAAAGGGCGATATCGTTCTCGTCCAGCGTTTTTCCACGATGAGCTATCGGGGGCGGAAACAGAGACCGGCACTTATTCTTGCCGGTGGAGACGATGACGTGATTGCAGCGCTCGTGACAAGCAAGTTTCGGATTCATCGGGAGACGGATGTTGTTCTTACACCGAGCCCGGAGAACGGCTTGACGAAGAAATCCAGAGCAATGTTGAGCATGATTGCTACGCTTGACCGCAGTGCCGTCATAAGAAAGCTTGGCAGTCTTAGCAAGGTAGAGCGGAAACAGCTGGATAAGATGTTGGCGAGGGTGTTCGAAATCGATTTTGATTAAACAGATAAATATTTAGAGAGGGAATACGATCTGTATGGCGTTACTCGAAATCAAAAATTTGCATGCCGCAGTGGAAGGGAATCAGATTCTCGAAGGCGTGAATCTGTCAATTAACCTCGGCGAGGTGCATGCCATCATGGGTCCGAACGGCTCCGGCAAGAGTACGCTGGCTCAGGTAATTGCCGGGCGGGACTCATATAATGTCACAGAAGGTCAGATACTCTACAAGGGTGAAGATCTGTTGGAACTTGACCCTGAAGAGAGGGCGCAGAAGGGTGTGTTTTTAGCGTTCCAGTATCCGGTGGAAATCCCGGGTGTGAGCAATATGTACTTCCTCCGTTCGGCGTTGAACGCAATTCGTAAAAGCCGCAGCGAGGAAGAGCTTGATGCGATGGATTTCCTGAAGCTCGTGAAAGAGAAAGCGAAATTTGTGGAGATGGACGAGACACTGTTGAACCGCCCGGTGAACCACGGGTTCTCCGGCGGCGAGAAGAAACGGAATGAGATTTTCCAGATGGCGGTACTGGAGCCGACGCTCGCCGTACTGGATGAGACAGACTCGGGCCTTGACATCGACGCGCTGAGGACGGTGGCGAACGGCATCAACAAGCTGCGGGACAAAAACCGCGCGGTGATTGTGGTGACGCATTACCAGCGCTTGTTGAATTACATCGTGCCGGATTTTGTGCACGTGCTTGTGGACGGGCAGATTGTGAAATCCGGCGGCAAGGAGCTGGCATTGGAGCTTGAAGAGAAGGGCTACGACTGGATCCGAGAAAAAACTGCGGTAAGCGCATAGGACCACAGCAAGTGTATTTGGGAAAAAGAATGCAAGAACAGAAATCGAATATCTATCTTTCGCAATTTGAGCAGTTTGAGAAAAGCCTGAATGGCGACGCATCGTCGCATGTGCATGCAATTCGCAAGGCAGCGATAGCAAAATTTGCGGAGCTGGACTTCCCGACGACGAAGAACGAAGAGTGGAAGTACACGGACGTCTCGCGAATCGCTAAAACTGCATTTAAGCCTGCGTTGAGCACTCAGGGAGCTATCGTCACAGAAAAAGATTTGGCGAAATTTTCATTCGGGCATCCTGAATGGATACGTGTTGTGTGCGTGAACGGGCATTTCTCGAAGGAGCTTTCGAGAATTTCCGATTTACCAAAGGGCGTGAAAGTGGGCAGTCTCGCCGAAGCGATGAAGAGCGAACCTGCGCTCATCGAGCAGCATCTCGCGAAACACGCGAAGTACGACGAGAACGCATTCGTTGCGTTGAGCACGGCGTTTCTACAGGATGGCGTGTTTATGCATATTCCGGACCGCGTGGTCGTTGAGAAGCCGATCCATGTGATGATGATTTCGACGGGCAAGGGTGAGGAATTTGTCGCACACCCCCGCAATTTGATTATTGCCGGCGAGAGCAGTCAGGTCTCGTTTATCGAGACATATGGCAGCCTTGGAAATGAGACGTACTTCACGAACACGGTCACGGAAGTCGTTTTGGCAAAGAACGCCATCGTTGAACACGAGCGGCTGCAAATGGAGAGTGATAACGCCTACCATGTGGCGACGCTCCATACGTATCAGGAGCGGGACAGTAATTTCAAGTCGAATGCGATGACATTCGGCGGGAAGCTTGTGCGGAACAACATCACCGCGACGCTGGACGGCGAGGGCGCCGAGGCGACGTTGAATGGGCTGTATCTTGGCACGGGAGAGCAGCACATCGACAACCACACGTGCATCATTCACGCGAAGCCGCACTGCCCGAGTCACGAACTCTACAAAGGGATTTTAGCGGAGAAATCAAAGGGTGTTTTTAACGGGAAGATTTTCGTCCTTAAGGATGCCCAGAAGACCGACGCCAAGCAGACAAATAAGAATTTAATTCTCTCCGACGAAGCTTCAATCGATACGAAGCCGCAGTTGGAGATTTTTGCAAACGATGTGAAATGCACCCATGGCGCGACCATCGGGCAGTTAGATGAAGAAGCACTGTTTTACCTGCGCTCGCGAGGTGTGAGCAAGAACAAAGCACGCGATTTGTTGATTTATGCATTTGCTAGTGATGTTATCGAGCGGATTACTGTCGAGCCCCTTCGCGAGGAATTGCATCGCATTTTACATAAGCGACTCGAAGCGGCGCACGAATTAGAGGCAGAGTAAGCATTACAAATGAGCATTGCAACCGACATAGCGACTCCTGCTGTTGCGAGCAAATTTGACGTCGCACGAATCAGGAAGGATTTCCCGATTCTGCATACGAAGGTGCATGGCAAACCGCTGGTGTATCTGGATAACGCGGCGACGAGCCAGAAGCCGCAGTCAGTAATTGACGCGTTGGCGCGGTACTACAAGGAACAGAATTCAAACGTGCATCGCGGAGTGCATTTCCTTAGCGGCTTCGCGACGGAGGCGTACGAAGAGACACGGAAGAAGATCACCCGTTACATTAACGCTGCGAGCGAGCGTGAAGTGATATTTGTGCGGGGGACGACGGAAGGCGTGAACCTGGTAGCGCAAAGTTTTGGGAAGAAGTTCATTGGAAAAGGCGACGAGGCGGTGATTTCAGCGTTGGAGCACCACTCGAATATCGTGCCGTGGCAGATGGTGTGCGATGAGCGCGGTGCAACGCTGCGTGTTGCCCCAATCAACGACGATGGCGAAATTATCGTTGAAGAATACGCTAAACTGCTCAATGCCAAAACGAAGATCGTAGCATTTGCGCATGTGTCGAATGCTCTGGGGACGGTCAACCCTGTAAAAGAAATGATAGCGTTGGCACACGACCATGGCATCCCCGTGCTCATCGACGGGGCACAAGCGCTGCCGCACATGCGTGTCGATATGCAGGATTTGGATTGCGATTTCTATACGTTTTCATCGCACAAGATGTTCGGTCCGACCGGCGTAGGCGTGTTGTACGGGAAAGAAAAATTGTTGAATGCCATGCCGCCGTATCAGGGCGGTGGAGATATGATACGCTCGGTGACATTCGAGAAAACAACGTATAACGATCTGCCGTATAAGTTTGAAGCGGGAACGCCGAACATTGCTGACGTGGTTGGGTTCGGCGCGGCGATTGATTATTTGAATAACCTTGATTTCCCGGCCATTGAATCGTACGAGCATGATTTGCTTGCCTATGCGACGGAAGTGCTGACGAGCAACAAGCGCGTGAGGATTATCGGTACGTCGAAGCACAAGGCGGGAGTGATATCGTTTGTTGTTGATGGCGTGCACGCACATGATGTTGGCACGATAGTAGACTCAGAAGGCATCGCTGTACGCACGGGCCACCACTGCGCGATGCCGGTGATGGAACGGTTTAAGGTGGCGGCGACTGCCCGCGCTTCGTTCGCGTTCTACAATACAAAGGAAGAAGTAGACGCGCTAGCTAGGGGAATCAATAAGGTGATAGAGGTGTTTGGATAATGTCGGAACTGAAAACGCTCTACCAGGAAATGATTCTTGACCACAACAAGAATCCCCGTAATTTCCGGGCGATGGAGGATGCCGACCGCTCAGTGGAAGGGTATAACCCGCTCTGCGGAGACCACTACACGGTCTATATGAAGATGGACGGCGAAATGGTGAAGGATATCAGCTTTACGGGCGCCGGGTGCGCGATTTCTAAGGCGTCCGCATCGGTTATGAGTGCAATGGTGAAGGGAAAAACGAGAGCGCAGGCGGAGAAACTGTTTGAACAGTTTCATCAATTAGTGACAGGTGAGGTGGGCGGTGAAAATCATATTGAAGAACTCGGTAAGCTGGCGGCGTTTTCAGGTGTGAGTGAATTTCCCGCCCGCGTTAAATGCGCGATTCTTGCGTGGCACACGATGAAGAGCGCATTGGAAGCTAAAGCCGAGACGGTGACAACAGAGTAAGCGCAGGCTGTCCCGCTTAAGAACAGCGGGATGCAAAAAACGCAAAGCCTGCGGCTACCCGGAAATTTAGGATTTTTTTTCTTATCTTCTCTTACGTACCATTGAGGAGGAATATCATGGAAATCACAACAACGGTAGAACCAAAGACGACTGAAGAACTTGTCATCACGCCGCGCGCGGCTGAGGAAATCCGGAAAATCAAAACGGACAACAGCATCCCGGAAACTCATGCGTTGCGCCTCGGAGTGAAAGGCGGCGGATGTTCCGGCATGAGCTATGTGCTGGCATTCGACGACAAGCCGCGGCAGGGCGATGAAACGCTCATGCTGGAAGGCTTAACGGTGTACGTCGACCCGAAGAGTTTATTTTATCTTTCCGGCACGACGCTGGACTTTCAAGACGGCTTGCAGGGAAGAGGGTTCGTCTTCAATAACCCGAATGCCGCGCGTACGTGCGGCTGCGGGCATTCATTTGGTGTTTAGGAAATAGTGTGATGGAAGAGAACAGAAATCAATCAAACGAACAAGCGAAGCAAACTGTAGAAGCGCCCGCGACACGTGATTTAGAGACGCGCATATGGGACGCGTTGCGGGAATGCTACGACCCGGAAATTCCGGTGAATATTGTTGATCTCGGGCTTGTGTACGGTGTGAAGATCGAAGATGAGATCCCGGGCGAAGCGAATGTGTATGTCAGTATGACGCTCACAGCTCCCGGCTGCGGTTTAGCGCCGATGATCGCTGCAGATGTGAAGCGCCGCGTTCAACAAGTACCGGGTGTGCGCAATGTGATGGTGGAATTAACGTTCGACCCGCCCTGGAATCCAAGCATGATGACCGAGGCGGCAAAGCTGCAGTTGAATATGGTGTAGCTGCGTTCGTTGTTGTTCTGAGCCATCCTCCGCGTTCTCCAATCCTCATTCTTACTACGTTGTATCCAACTTTCGAAAGGAGTTATACCATGGCTTTTGAATGGAAGTTTAATCCCCGTCTGTACTCCGACGACGAAGCGAAGAAGCTTCTTAGCGGTGTTGTGAGTCCCGAAACGACCGATTGGCATTACAACACGCACCACAAGGGGTATGTGACCGCCCTGAACAATATCGAGAAGGGTCTTGAGACCGCGGACCGCGCGACTGCGAACGGAAACTACAGCGCTGTTGGAGAATTGAAGCGCCGGTTCACATGGAATCACTCGGGTGCGCTGCTGCACGATGTATATTGGGAGGTGCTTGGTGGCGACGGCGACCCGGCGAAGGGTCCGGATGTGAAAGCAGCGATTGAAAAAGAATTCGGTTCGTTCGACGCGTGGAAGACGGACTTCAAAGCGACTGCGGTTTCCGCAAAGCTGAGCGGGTGGGGGTTGCTGGTAGTAGATAAGCTGTATTCCGGGCGTTTGCTGAACGTGCTTGTGGACGAACACCAGTACGGTGCCATCTGGGGCGGTGTGCCGTTGATTTCGTGCGACGTGTTCGAGCACGCGTACTATCACAAAGACGGTCCTGGCAGGGCGAAGTACATCGACAACTTCATCGGAAACCTACACTGGGGAAGAATTAATGAGCGGTATAAGAAGTTTGTTTTGAAGTAATGTGCCGTTGATATGTTGCTAAAAAAAGCCGGATGAACTCCGGCTTTTTTTTCTTGTTGATGAGCATAAAAATGAGTACCCTATGCTCCAGAATCGAGCGCTGCAAGTATTTCCCTACCAATTTTCTCTGAAGGAGGAGATATGGATATGAATGAACTGCTCAGTGTAGTCTTTCGGTGGCTGCACATTGTTGCGGGGATTTTGTGGATTGGTTTGCTGTACTGGTTCAATTTTGTGAACGCAACGTTTGCCGGTACAATGGATGGGGACACGAAGAAGAAGGTCGTGCCCGAGCTGATGCCGCGATCGCTCTATTTCTTCCGGTGGGCGGCTATGTATACGTATGTAACGGGCATCCTCTTGTTGGGGATGGTGTTTTACATGGGCGGGTTGATGTTCGAACAGGGGGTAACGTGGGGCACGGGGGCGTACGTGATGCTTGTCGTTACGTTTCTGGCGTACGGCCTATATGATGCGCTCGCGAAGAACCTTGGGAAAGACATCCGTGTGTTTGCGATTGTTGGCTTTGTGCTTATCGGTGTCATTGTGTATTTGATGGCGGACTGGGCGCAATTCAGTTTCCGGGCATATAATATACACATGGGCGCACTGTTCGGCGGAATTATGGCGGCGAACGTGTGGAGCCGCATTTGGCCCGCGCAAAAGAAAATCATCACCGCTATAAAAGGAGGCAGCGCACCCGACGCGGCTGAAGTAGCGTTAGCCGGTCAGCGGTCGAGGCACAACACGTATCTCTCGGCGCCGTTGGTGTGGATGATGATTAACTCACATACGACGGTAGCAGCCTCGGAGTGGATTGGGTTACCGGCGTGGACGAATATTCTGATCGTTGTCGCCTTGGCATGGGGCGTAGTAGCGTTGATGTACAAGAAGGCAGCTAAGGTAAAGGGATTTTGAAATAGACTTCAAAGCGCATGAAGGGTCGTTCTCTCTGTGAGAGAGCGACCCTTTGTGCTATAGTTCATGTTCTAATGATTTTTACAATCAATAATATTATAAAGCAGACCCCCTGCTCACTGGAAAACGTTCGCGTCCCCCTTCGTAAGGGGGACAACGTACTATCCCGGCATAATTTGACAATCCTTTTCCGTGCTCTCTTTCTCTATTTAGTCATTCCACAATCACTCGTTTCACAATCGCTCCCTCGTGATGTAGAAGCATCATTCGCATCAGCTGTCTCACAATCCCGGCTTCAAGAGACTGTCCACAAGCTGGTAGAATTCGGTCCGCGTATGGGCGGGACCGAAAGCGGCGACAAGAGTGCGGAGTATCTCACAGAGCAATTCCGCAGCGCAGGACTTGAGGTAAAAGTCGTTCAAGACCCGGAATTGCTTTCATACGAACATACGAACTGGTCGCTTGCAGTAGAGGAGCCTGCTTCGATGAAGGGGCTCATCGAAAACGAATGGTTGTCCGGTTACTCGCCGAGCCTTGCGCCGCAGAAAGCTAGGCTAGTATCTGATGGGGATTCCGAGGGTGCTTACAGCGGTTCGATTGTGCTAACAGACAAACGTGTCCGGCCTGAGTTCTATGACCGCTTGGTGAAAGCCGGCGCTGTATGTATTCTGACTTACGCTCCTGCGGAAGCTGGTAAGTATTCGGACGCAGCATTTATTTCTTCGTTGCGTGCGTCTGCTGAAAATCCCATCCCGGTTTTTCACCTTTCGTACTCAAATGGCGAGCGGCTTAAACAAGAATTGGGAAAAGAAATAAACATCATCTTGTCATTTTCATCTGAAACGGTCATAGCACGTAAAAGCCCGAAGACAATCGTGGCGACGCTGAAAGGCGAGAGCGATGAATATTATATCGTGTGTGCTCATGGGGATTCGGACTCCGGAGGTCCGGGCGCGGATGATAATGCGTCGGGCACAGCAGGAGTTGTGGAAGTTGCGCGATCACTGAAGCAATTGATTGATGATCAGCAGGTCGTAAGGCCGAAAAAGACTATAAAATTTATCGTATGGGGAGCGGAGATTTATTCTACAGGTCATTACGTGAGGAGGAATGCCGATGCGCTCGATAAAATTCTCGGTGTTATGAATTATGACGAAATCGGCACCGGAGCAACGCGGAATTGTCTGTACTTCGAGTCGAACGAGTTGCCTCACAATGAACGACTGCTGCGAACGTTGAACGCAGTAGGCGAGGAGTATGTTGGCAAGCCAGGATTTTGGGAGGAGTCAACGACGAATCCGTCACAAGGCGGAACGGACTCATATGTTTTTCTGCCGGATTATTTGAGGCGATTGAATATGCCGGATGTGAAAATCCCTTCGGTCACGATTTATACTGCGGCATGGGATGAGCTTGCTCATTTGAAACAGACTGAAGGTTGGGCATCCAAGGCATGGAAGGGGCATCCGGATAGCGTGACGGTGGACTTCTCGCGATATTATCATTCGTCGATGGATATTCCAAGCCTGACGACGGATGCCGAGCCATTTAATATGGCGTGGGCTGTGAAGGCGGTTGGGATGGCATTGTTAAGGTTGGCGTGGTAGGGGGTTGATAGTCGAAGGCGAGGTGACGCCACCTCGCCTTCTTGAATTGCATCCATCTGTTGACATACGTAAACAAAATTGGTACTTTACGTCTGTGAGCACAGAACAAACGCTTCCTCAGTCTGAAGAGATTCAGCAACCCAAGAAGAAGGAAGAGTTCCATTACTGGCAGTACTGTGTCAACTGCGGAACAGTGCTCGAAGGGCGGAAATGCAAACTCATCTGCCCCAAATGCGGATTTTACCACTCGTGCAGTGAACCATAAGTCAGGTGCGATTCATCATAACGTAGTTCCTTCCTTGGACGCGCTCGGCGTCGTCGGTGTTCAATCTCATTCTAAGTCAAGGGCCATGTCAACGGTCGATGCAAAGCGATTTATATTTCGGTTCGGGAAGACAGAGTACGATCTTTCTGCCCGGACGCATCTTATGGGCATCCTCAACGTGACTCCCGATTCGTTTTCCGACGGCGGGGAACACTTCACGCGGGAACAAGCTGTCGCACACGCCCTACGCATGGTGGACGAAGGCGCCGATTTTATCGATGTTGGCGGCGAGTCCACCCGGCCCGGCTCTGAGCAGGTTTCCATAGAAGAAGAACTTCGGCGAGTTATTCCGGTGATAGAAGAGCTTGTAAAGAAAACTACAGTACCGATTTCCATTGATACCTATAAATCTAAGGTAGCAGAAGATGCTTTAAATGCTGGAGCGAGCATCGTGAACGACATTAGTGGGGGGACATTAGATGCGCATATGTTTAATGTAGTCCAGAAACATCAAGCGTCAGTTGTGTTGATGCATATTAAGGGTACTCCGAAGACGATGCAACAAAATCCAATCTATGAAAATGTGACAAGGGAAGTTACGGTTTTTCTATCGGAACAAGCTGGGAAGGCTCATGGAATGGGAATCGTCCAAGTTATTATCGACCCCGGAATCGGTTTTGGCAAGAAGCTGGAGCATAACATCCAATTGCTGAAAGAACTTGCAGCTTTCAAGACGTTAGGCTGTCCGATTTTGATTGGACCATCGCGAAAATCGTTTATAGGTACGATACTCGACCTTCCAGCTAATGAACGGCTTGAGGGGACAGCTGCTGCGGTCACAGCGAGTGTTCTGAATGGCGCGCATATTGTTCGAGTGCATGACGTCAAGGAAATGAAGCGCGTGGCGAAAATGGCTGATGCATTGAAG
>JAKEEG010000071.1 GCA_022616555.1 Ignavibacteriota bacterium
ACGAGGCGCTGTATTTCGCCTGTATGATGTATGATTCCGACCCCTCGAAAATCGTAGCCCGCCTGGCGCGCCGCGACGATGAAGTCGAATCAGACTTTATCAATATCCGTTTCGATAGTTACCACGACCACCAGACGGGGTTCGAGTTTACGGTCAATGCCGCTGGCGTCAAAGTTGATATTTTAGGGTATAACGATGGAGACAGCGAGGACTCGTCGTGGGATCCGGTATGGGATGTTGAAACGCGCATTACCGAAGACGGCTGGATCGCTGAAATCAAGATTCCGTTTTCGATGCTTCGATTTTCCGAGCAGACGGACATGGAATGGGGAATTGAATTCTACCGGAGAATTTCCAGGAAGCAGGAAGATGATCTGTGGGTACTGATTCGGAAGAGCGATACCGGACTGATGTCAAGGTTCGGTCATCTGGTTGGCCTCAAAGATATCCCAGCACCGACGAACCTTGAGATGATTCCGTATGCAGTCAACACCAACCGACTGCTTCCAAAATCGAACGCGTATCCGGAAGGGCATGACCTCGGAGGCAACGCGGGCTTCGATTTGAAATTCCGCCCCGCAAGCTGGTTGACGGTGGATGCTACATTCAACCCAGATTTCGGCCAGGTGGAAGCAGACCCGGCAGTGTTGAATCTTTCGACGTTTGAAACATTTTATCCAGAGAAGCGGCCGTTCTTCATCGAAGGAGTACAGATTCTCAAGTTTACCACGTTCGGCGATGAATTTGGTCCGGGGTTATTCTATTCGCGGCGCATCGGCAAGTCGGTCAGAGCGCAAGCTCCGTCTCCCGGGGGATATTTTGAAGACGAACCTCGGTTTGCGACTATACTGGGAGCGGCGAAAGTTTCCGGAAAAACATCAAACGGACTTTCACTTGGCGTGCTTGAAGCCGTGACGCAGGAGGAGAGGGCGACGTTTGTGGATTCTGCAGGCCAACGATCAGATCGCCTTGTTGAACCTCTGGTGAATTACAGTCTCGTGAGGCTGAGGCAGGATTTCTGGGAAAACTCCAACGCTGGCATGATTATTACGAGCGTGAATCGAGAAGACCGTATTCCTGCAATGACAGCTGGGGTGGACTGGAGATTGCGATTAATGGAGAACGAATACCAGGTCAGCGGCTTTTTAGCGGGATCGCGCACAACACTCGGCGGGCCGATGCAAGAGGGCACGGCTGGGAGACTGACGGTTGATAAAATTGGCGGTAAACATTGGAGAGGGTCACTGTCTACAGATTTTACATCAAAGAAGTTTAATATTAACGATATGGGATTTTTCAGAAGGCCCAACGATTACGGTTATACTGCCGAGGTTTTATATCGAGACGATGTTCCTGACGAGTGGAAGCGGCAGTGGAATGCGAGCCTATTTTTCCACGACCGCTACACGTTTGACGACATCGTGTTATTTCGACAGGTGGTGGCGGCAGGGTATCTCCAACTACATAACTTTTGGCAATTGAATCTACGCCTTGAGCATGACTTTAGCGCGCTTGAGGACCGTGAAACGCGTGGCAACGGTTTTTTCCGCAAGCCGACGTTGTGGCGGACGGACATCTCTGTGCAATCGGACTCGCGGCAGCTTGTCGTTGCGGATTTTTCCCTTGGTGCAGCACAGGATTCCCGTTCGGCGACATGGATCAACCCTGAACTTGAGCTTGAGTTTAAGCCCGCCTCATCTGTAACGATGGAAGTAGCTCTGGGATATCAACATTACGAGAAGGTGTTCGCGTGGGTAGCAAATGTACCGGATCCGTTGTTCTCTACGGGGATGTACAGCGTTTTTGCGGAACGCACGACAACCGAATGGGACTTAACAAGCCGCGGAACATTTGTCTTTACTCGCGATTTGACGCTTCAACTGTACTTGCAACTCTTCTTTGCGCAAGGCAAGTTTGAAAATTACCAGCGCAGGCTTGGAGAGGATAGCTACGAGCCTCTTGCGTACAGCCAGCCGGATTTTAACGATTTGTCGTTCAATTCGAATATTGTCCTCCGGTGGGAGTATCTGCCGGGCAGCACGGCGTACTTCGTCTGGTCGCAAGCCAGGAAGGGAAATTACGGCCAGTATGCTACGCCATTCTTCGATAATGTTTCGAACACATTTTCTCTCCCGATGGAAAACGTACTGCTGTTAAAGATCAGTTACTGGTGGAGCGTGTAGTGCAGCCGCATGAATTGACAAAAGGGACAGAACTTCAGCTTCATATCGCCGATTCAGCATTCGAAGGCAAAACCGTCAGTCGCATCGACGGTTTTGTCGTTTTTGTCGAGGGCGCCGTACCGGGCGACGTCGTCATCGCGCGGGTAACGAAAGTGAAAAAATCGTACGCGGAAGCTCGTGTGGTGCGCGTGGAGCAACCTTCGTCTCATCGAGTGGAGCCGCGCTGCAAGTACTTCGGCACATGCGGAGGCTGTAAGTGGCAGCATGTTGGGTATGAGATACAGCTTCGGTTCAAGCAGCAACACGTGGTAGATGCGTTCGAGCGCATCGGTGGGTTTGCCGATTTGCCGATACTTCCGATCATCGGTTCTGAGGATATTTACTTTTATCGGAACAAGATGGAGTACTCGTTCTCCGATCAACAGTGGTTAAGTGAACCACCAGTTAGAAATTCCGAAATCCGAAATCCGAAACCCGAAATCTTTGTTGGCCTTCACGTTCCGCAACGCTACGATAAAGTGTTGGATATTACTGAGTGCCATTTGCAGTCGGAGACGTCCAACCGCATTCTTAACGTTACGCGGGAGTTCGCTCGAAAAAGCGGGCTGAACGTGTACACATCGGAATCCGAATCGGGATATTTCCGCTTCCTGGTGATACGTCAGAGCAAGCGCACGAATGAACTGATGGTCAACCTTGTGACGTTCGATGAGAAGAAGGATGTGATGCAAGGCTACGTAAAGGCGTTACAAACGGCGGCGCCCGAAGTGACAACGGTTGTCAATACCATCAATACTAAAAAAGCGCAGATAGCGTACGGCGAAACTGAGCAAACCTATCTCGGAGATGGAGTAATTCACGAGCGGTTGGGGAAGCACCTGTTTACTGTATCGGCGAGCTCGTTTTTTCAGACCAACACAGTGCAGGCGGAACGGCTCTACGGGGTTGCTAAATCGTTTGCGGAATTGCAGCCGCACGAAGTGGTGTGGGATTTATATTCCGGCACGGGGTCAATCGCTTTACTCATCTCCGCCGCAGCAAAGGAAGTCATCGGCATTGAATCCGTCGAGAGCGCAGTGCGGGACGCGAAACGGAATGCCGATGCGAATGGCGTCACGAACTGCCGGTTTATCTTAGGAGATTTAAAGGATCGGCTGACACGCGACACTGCATGGATGCAGTCGCACGCGAAGCCGGATGTGATGGTTATCGACCCGCCGCGCAGCGGGATGCATCAACGAGTTGTGGAGGAGATTCTTGCACTCAATCCAACGCGTATTGTGTATGTCAGCTGCAATCCAACAACCCAGGCAAGAGACGTGAAGATATTATGTTCGGAGCGCTATCGACTTGTAAAACTCCAGCCTGTGGATATGTTCCCGCACACCTATCACATCGAAAGCGTTGCGCTGCTGCACAGGGTGTAACAAGCCTGGGTTTTTTTGTGCTACAGAAGATAAAAGTATGCCAGGAGGGCAACGACGAGTACTGCTGATGCGTACAAAAATTTTTCTAAGATAGAAAGTCCTGAAACGTCGGGTTGTTGAGTGGTTTCCACTATAATAACCCCATCCCGGCCTTCGTGTCCGTACATGCCCGCTTCCATGCCTTTTAAGACTACAATTTCGTCAATTTCTTCTGTTTTGATAATCTGGTTAAGTGCGAGAGGACTTTTACCGATTCGCATCCCATTCAAAATAATAAGCGGGTTCGTTTGTTGTAAATCGCGAAATGCAGTACGGCGGGTTTGCCTCCGCTGAGATTTATTGAGGTCGATGTACAAATCCGGGCCTACTTCCACCACAGTTGACCCGGGACTCATCAGGCGAACCAGGTCGCCTAAACCCCGTACGGCCGTTCTTTCGATATCTTTTCTCGTTAATACACGCCCACCGGTGCCTTTCCACAAGGAAGAGGATTTCGGCGCGGTAATGTTCACTTCGTCAAGAAGGATTGCCCGCTTGACTAACTGCACATTGTACGTCAACGTGTCGCCCGGCAGAAGCCGGAGAGTGTCGCTTATTCGCTCGTAAGAAACATGCGAAAATTCTATTACAACTGAGCCACTTTCTAACGGTCCGAAGAAGTAGTAGCCATTGATATCGGTTATCCGCCCGGTCTGTGTTCCAACGATTATCACGTTCACATCCGGAATTGCCTCTTTGGAATTGGCGTCAATGACTGTGCCCGAGATGAACGCTATAGGTGATTGTGCGGGCACAACGGGCACCATTCCACTCAAAAGGCCCCCAGCAAGAATTATCAGGCACACCCAGACTCCACGAATCATGATAGCACCGATAGTGATAGTATCGTTGTATTTCCTTTACGTGTAAACAACAGGGAGCAGAAAATGGGTCCATAACAAGCTTGTGCTGTTTCAAAAAAGTAATCTTGTCATTCTTTGTGCTACAGAAACCCCCTGCTCGCTGGAAGGCGCTCGCGTCGCCCTTGGAGAGGGGGACAAAATACTTTTCGAGGCTTATTGCCCCATGGCTACATACAAGATAATATATTTGAAACACACTTGTTACTGTGCCTCACTGACAGTAAAGGTAAAGGTATCAAAATACATAAGGATATTTGCTTCGATTACGCTTCTGTTGTTCGAGTTGTTAGGGTCTAAAATACTATTGCCATCCAGACTGGTGAACCATTGTTTCCAGTTGCCCCTCAGGCGCACCTCAAGAAAGCCGTTGACCTCCGGCAGCTGGACGTTCTCAAGAAAGCCGTACATGACTGCACCCGAAACCTTGGAGCGAAAGCGGAACAAGTTCCCATTGTAGATTCCCGAAACGGAGAGGGAGTAGGTGTCGGTGACCATTTGTGTCGTCTGATCCCTCTCAACGAGGTCTGGGTCGTTTAGTGTCGTCTCAAACGGGGGCCTGATGATAGCGTACCGGATACCGTTGAATGTGCCGCTTCCAATAGATCCGGCGCCGATCGTATAATAGTCGGACAAGCCACCGATGACGTATGACGCCAGACGAAGGCTGGGCTCAAACCGTTCCTCATCCCCTTCCTGTTTACGCACACCGATGCTGTCGATGAGCATTTTATATGCAATGACGGTTATCGTGTCATTTCCCACGACATATTTTTCGCCCGCGTCAGGAATGGTAATGGAAAGAGAAAAAATGTTTGGTTCTCTCGGTACATCGGTGGGAGGGAGGCACGCGGCGAACGAAGTTGCCAGTAGACTCGTAAATAGTGATAGTGCACGCATGAGGTTACCTGAGGTCATAAAAGTAAAGCCATCCCCGCTGTTCGCGGGGACGGCTTTTACTTCGGATGAATATAGATGACGATTTAGTATCCCGGGTTCTGGACCATTTGAGGATTTGCATCCAGCTCCTGCTGAGGAATCGGGAATGTGATCCGGTTATCATCCGGAAGAAGAGTGCGTATTGCCAAACCCCTTCTGTGCAGGGTATGGAAACGGTCTCCTTCAAACGCCAACTCCACTCTCCGCTCGAGCAGAATGGCGTCGATGAGTTCCTGCTTTGTCGTAAAGCTCGCAGCAGTGTACTCGATGAGCGTATTGGTGGCGGTTCCACCGCTCACCACGAGAGACCTGTTGCGGACGTCATTTACTAAATCGAATGCCTCTTGCGGCACAGCAGCCAAAGAGGCTGCTTGCTCCCGCGAGCGCTTCCGCGCGGGTTAACAGCACTTCGGCATATCGCAGATTCAGCACATTGTTATCATTCAGCGGACTGGTGAATTTCAGCGTTGTGCTGGTGTTCGCAGTTGCTGAGTCCAGCAGGGTGGTGACACGCAGGTCTTCCACCGTACCGCCCGCCGCGCCGATCGCCGTTTGCTGAGCAGGGGTCACAATCTGCCCGATGGCTGTTACATAGTCTGCGCTGATCTCTATATCTCCGCGGCCGTTATTATCGGTAGAGGCATAGAACGCATTCTGGCCTGCATTGACCCCGGGGTTATCCGTTGGGGAATGGGCGATTTCGAAGACGGATTCCGAGGAGAACTTATTCACAAACGGGCCATCCGGCGTTGCTGTCAGTGTAAAGCCTCCTGCCATGATTTGCTGTGCGTAGTCAGCCGCTGCAACGTAGTCTTCACGTATCACTTCCAACCGCATCAAATATCCCAACGCGGCGTAGGCCGTTGCGCGTCTATCTGCGCGTAGGGCTGCGCTCGGGAGCAGAGTTGCTGCTTGCTGGAAATCGCTTTCCGCCTGTGTGAACACCGCGGCTAAGGTCGCCCGCGGAAGGTTCTCGAAATCAGAGGAGGATTTCACCGGGGTGGTTCGGACGGGAACCGACAGCTGTGTGTTGGCTCCGCCGGGAACCCAGGGCTTGCTGTACACCCGCGCCAGCTCGAAATAGTTCATGCCGCGTAGGAAGTACGCATCTCCCCGGATGATATCCCTCTCCGCGTTCGAGAGCGTGGGGTCGCTTATTTGGTTGACAGCGTCTAACACGAGGTTGGCGAGGTTGATCGCCCGGTACGAGGACGTCCACCAGTTCACCGTATTGGCGTTATCAGCAGTCATGTTACGGGTATGAAAATCCGCGTAAGTTGTAAAACTTCCGGACCATATCACATTATCCGCCATAATCTCCGGTATCACGTTGTAGTTGCCGCCCGCGATGTTGGCAGACTGGTTCGCGTCATACATTCCGGTCACTAAAGCCCGGAGGCCTTTAGCATCGCTCAGGGCAATATCCTGGTCAACGGATTGCTGTGGGATTTCGACTAAGAAGTCTTCGCACCCCAGGAACCCGACGAGGATCACTACTAGTATGAAAAATTTTATTTTATTCATGTTATCCTCTTTGTTATAGTCTGTGGTATGTGGTCATTAGAGTGTCAGATCCAAGCCGAAAATGATTGTTCGCGCTTGAGGCAACTGAAAGAACACATCCGCAGACTGAATATTTCCTGTTGTTGCGGCTTCCGGATCCTGTCCCAGGAAGTTCGTTTCCGTGAACAGATTTGTTCCCTGCGCGTAGATGCGAGCTCTGATATTACCGAACAGAGTGGCAGGGAGCGTGTACCCGATCGTCGCCTGCTTTAAGCGCAGGTACGACCCATCTTGCAGGTAGCGAGTGCTGTGCTGGGATCCGTTAGCCGTGAACAACCGGGGTTGGGGGTTGGCAGCGTCGGTGTTCGTCGGGCTCCAGTAGTCGTTTATTCTCTTCGCCTGATTGAACACCGAGTTCAGGTTGGAATCCGTGAAAGGCCCGTCCGCCCAGTAAATCATATTGCCTTTGCTGAACTGAAAGAAAATATTTGCGTCAAAGGGCCGTAGGCGAAGCTTGTAGTGAAACCGCCGAAATAGTCGGGGAACGGACTTCCGGCAATGACGCGGTTCGCAAGGCTATAGGCTGAAGTGACGTTGCCATTCACATCAAGCCACGTTGCATTTCCATTTGTAGCATCTACCCCGTTGTAGCGGACGAGATAGAATGAGCCCAACGGCTCGCCCTCCCGGACGATGTTACGCCCGAAAATAAGATCCTGACCGCCGACGAGCTTCGTGACTTTATTGCTTATTGTTGAAATATTGGCGCTCACGGTCAGTTTGAATTCGCTATCGTAGAGGATATCCGCTGTCAGCTCTACTTCCAGTCCCGTGTTTTCCATCTCGCCGATGTTCTGCGTAAAGATTGTAACACCGTTTACGCGTGAGACAGGCACATCCAGTAGAAGGTCGGTGGTGTTCTTCACATAGTACCCAATGCTCCCGCGGATTCTGCTGTCGAGAATTCCGAAGTCAAGTGCGCCTTCGTACTGAATGGTCTTTTCCCACCGGAGGTCGGGATTTGCGAGCTGAGTAATGGCTGCACCCGGGAGATCGTTGTAATTAAACCCGAAGCCGACAAGACCGAGCGCGGAGAAGTTGCCAATTTCCGCGTTACCCGTTACACCATAACTCCCTCGGATCTTGAAGTATTCAATGACAGGTACATTACTTTTGAAAAAGTCCTCATCACTTATAATCCATCCGGCCGATGCCGATGGGAAGAAACCGTATCTATGGTCAGCGCCGAACCGAGAAGATCCGTCTATGCGGCCAGTCAGCGTGAGAAGGTATCGGTCCAAGTAGGAATAATTTGCCCGTGCGAGGTATCCCAAAAAGGCAAAACTTGTCCCCGTTCCGGGGTTGGCCGGAGATGTGGTTGTTCCCGCTGAGTTAAGAGTTTTCACCAAATCAGACGGGAATCCGCGTCCGCTCGCGCTGAAGAAGGTGTTCTCGGAACGCTGTATTGAGAAACCACCCAATACGGAGTACTTATGGGCCTCAAACTGGTCAGTGTATTGAAGTGTCGAATTAATATTATAGTTCACATACTGGTCATTGCTCGCGAAGGCGTTACCGTCGGGAAATCCATCCGTGGTTTCCTCGCCGCGTTTGAAATTCTCGGCGAGCTAGAAGAGGTCGACGGAAAGTTCCGTGTTAAACACAAGGCCTCTTAATATGTTGTATTCCACGGTCGCTGTCGATAACAATTGTGTCAGAGAGGATGAAAAATCAATCCCCTCCACGTTCGAAAGAGGCGTGCCGGAGAATTGAGTAAAGGGATTCGGCGTTACCGTGAGGTTCGCTGAGCCGTCCGGGTTCCTGGCTGGGACATTAGGATAATACAGCGCTGCGTAGGTGAACGGTGCAGCGACGGCATTGCTCGTGTAGATACGGTTGTTATCCGTTCTCGACGGGCTTAGATTTAAACCGATCCGGACTTGATCACTTACCGCGTGGTCAATCCGCGCACGGCCGGAATACCGCTTGATTTGACTGCGCTGAACAAAGCCTTCTTCCGAGCGGTACGTGCCGGAAAGAAAATAACGCGTGCGCTGTGTGCCGCCGGTGATGCTCGCACTCGTTTCAGTCAACGTTCCTGTTTGACTGACAAGATCTGTCCAATCCGTATTCACAATATTGGTGGTAGGGAGCAAGAGGGTGTTCGATGCACCCGCGTTCACTACGGCATCATTCCAGATGCGGGTGAATTCCTCGCCATTCATCATCTCGTAGTTATTCGTCGGCTCAACACTGCCGGCGTACGTGCGGATGTTGATGACCTGTTGGTCCGGCCTTCCCTGGCGCGTTGAAATGAGAATAACACCGTTCGAGCCTCGCGACCCATAAATTGCCGAAGCAGCAGCATCTTTCAGGACCTCAATAGACTCAATATCATTCGGGTTGATATTCAGAAGCGGGTTGATTCCCTGTCCGCCCGCGAGCAGCCCAATGGACGAGCTGCCTGCCGTCGTCGGGTTAGTGACGGGAACGCCGTCGATCACATAGAGAGGAGCGGTACTCGCGGAAATAGACGCAGCGCCTCGAATACGAACATTCGTGGGTGCGCCGATCAAGCCGGATGTGCTGGTAAACTGTACACCGGTTGCGCGTCCTTGTAATAATTGATCTACCGTTACCGGAGCAAAATCGCCGATGTTGTCACGGGCAATTTGCGAGACAGAACTTGTCACTTGTCTCCTCGGCGTCGTGCCGTAACCGGTAACGAGCACCTCGTCGAGCTTCAATACGTCGGACTGAAGCCGCACGTTTATCTCTGTGCGGTTGTCAATATTCTCACGTTGTGTCTTAAAACCGACGAAAGAATATTGGATGACGTTGTACCCAGGCACAATCCGCAATGAATAAAATCCATCGCTGTTGGTCGTCGTGCCGACGGTGGTACCCGTCAAGATTATCGTCACGCCTACAAGCGGTTGCCCGCTTTCGCTTTCTGTAACAACTCCGCGCACTACAGCCTCTGTTTGGAATGCAAACACGAGGCTGTTTGCCAGCACAAGGAGTACAGTAGTCAACAGGGCGTGTCGTACATAACGCCATTGCAACTGTTCCATAACATCCTCCTTCTTAAAGATGTTGAACAAATTGAATTGTGTTGAAAAGTACTGTTGGAAAAACTAGAGAGGTCCGTTTCCGCCGGCGTCCGTCAGCGGAAACGGTTACTACAGATGGGGTGACTTTTCATACATCCTCCTTCTTAAAGATGTTGAAAGGAATTCGTGAGTTAGCGCAACGAGACTACTCGTGGTGAGACCAACTCTTGTAAGTACAACAAGGATTGTTAGGCTGTGCGCTCTGAATTGACGAACGGGATAAGGAAATGTGCGGTTGGTGTACGTAGCACTGCGATGCAGAAGCAATGGAACTTCTCACCTCGCAGAAACCCCCTATGGCGGTATATGGTGCCCCGTAGAACATTCGACATCACGCTGAATGGTAGTTCAGCTAGACCGAAAGTTGCCTGCAACACGCTTCGTAAGAATGGTAGAACAAAAAAAAAATGAAAGTCAACTAGTGTGAGTGCGTACTAGTCGTTATGCTCTTGCAATCTCTAACAGTTGTCAAGTGTAAAAAGTTCACAGTCCAGCGCGTGAGGCAGTCAAAGTAGAAAAAAGTGCAATATATAAAGCTATTTTTGTATGCTGGCTATTGCCATTGGGGTTACGAGGGAGACCTTGCTCCGCCAGCTAACGCTGGCATTCTCGTTGACAATAGTGAGAGGGATTATCGGTTCTACAAATGTCGCCTCGATTGTTTCCGTGAGAGAGGCATGGGTTGGGACCGTAAAACTCAGGGGGATGGTCAGAACGGTATCCGGGAACGAATACCAACTGACTGTGATTGTGTGTTCGGTAGATGTAAATGCGAGCGGGGAGTTAGGCTGTTCGATCCTATCGGTTGCCGAAGAATATGCGACCGAGAGTGTATAGGGTTTGAAACGAGCGCGAACGGTAAGATTGATATTCATACGTACGGTGGAATCTGAAAGAGTGGATTGCTCGATTGTTCGTTCTGTAGAAAGCCAGGGTTGACCCGTGAGCTCTGCCTCGCGTAAGCGTGCCTCACTTGTCCATCTGGTAAGCAGAGTGTCGAAAGTTGTTCCATCTGGATTTATGTATCGTATTTGCGTGCCGCTCAGATAATCGTTTGATGTAATTTTAGTAGAGACTGTGCCGGAAGAGTACTGCACGGTTTGCTCTACACTGATTTTTTGCTTCCAGAGATTTGAGAATGTCGGTTGGAATGCCAACACTCCTGCACACATCGCGAACGCTGTGCCGGAGATAAGCAAGCTGCTTTTACGTCTGAAGCGGCTCAGCCAAAAGTAATCCACACCCGCGTCGAAACGCACCGCTACAAATCCGAGCAGAAACGGAAACGACCACAAAGCAAAGAAGACGATGTAAAAAACGTGGAGAACGAGCGCGCCAACGAGTGAGCGCGGAGACCCGCCGAAGGAATGGGCGATTAATCCGAAGCCTTCTGAAAAAATTAAGTTGAACATAAAATGAGCGGAAGCGATCCAAAGGAGTATCCGCACAACAGAATGCCTGATGAGAATTGCGAGTGAAAGGAGAAAGACCGCGCTCGCTGGATAGAAAGCGAGTTTGGATGACCTCAGCGATAACAGTAAAATGAATATGACAAGTACAATGAAAGACCGTAGAAAGTAGCGGATCGGGTTTTTACTTAGTTTTAAACGCGGGACAAGTTGTAAAACAAGCCAAATACCAATTATTCCGCCTAGAAATCCCAGAACAAAGTAACCGGTTAAGTAACTCCACCAAGGAAACCGGATACCTTTGAGAAGTCCGACGACATTTTCCGAAAGCCATACAAACGTCTGAATGATTAACATCAACAGAAAAAGTTTTAACCGGGGGATTGTGAAATCTTCTTTGGTGCTGCCGTCGTTGGGGTATTCGATGTTTACAAGAGTATTTACTGAACGCTTTCTTAACAAGATGTATGCGAGTATAGAAAGTATGATTGAGATGATGATGAAAGTCTTGACTACCCAAAGCGGTATAAATAGCGGAAAGGTGAAAATCTCGTAGAGAAAATATTGTCCCGTTTTCTCGTCCGGTACGCCGCTATCGAATCGCATTGCGAGTTTATACACAAGGTCGCCGGAGCGTTTCAAGCCGGAGATGTCAAAATTCTCAAAAGTATCTTGCGGCGTATGGATCGGGTCGTTCGGGTCGGAAGTAAAATCGATAGCGGGAATGCCGCGTTCCAGAAACGGTTGATGGTCGGAGCCTACTCCGCCGCCGGGGATGATTGAATTCAGCGTGAAGAAGTGTGTTGGGTAGGTGAGTCCGGAGTACCCGAGCGCGTTGAACTCATCGTACGCCGCCTGTGCGAGCCATCCCGGAGCGCTGTGCGTTTCAACGTCGACGAACATTGTGAGCATCTCAGAGCCGTTTGCCATATCGACTTGCAGCATGAGAGCAACATCGTCGATGCGGTCGAAGTGTTCGACAAAGTACTTTGAGCCGATTAATCCTTGTTCTTCGCCCCCGAAGAGAGCGAAGATGTAAGTTGATTGATGCTGTTTGCCTTGTGCTTGCTCCTGTGCGAGAACGCGTGCGAGCTCAATAACCACTGCGCTGCCCGAGCCGTCATCGTTCGCGCCGGGGATGTCGGGGTCCGCCGAGTCGATGTGCCCGCCGATGACAATAATGCGCGGGCTTGTTCCTTTCAGTATGCCGACTGCAACGCCGCTGTTCGTATTCACTGTGCCGGGCGGCATTCTCCGCGGTACGCGGCTGATTGGCATGATGTAAGATTCATGCAAGCCGAATTCTTTGAATTTTCCGATAGCGAAGCCTAAAGCTTTTCGTTCGTTCGGAGAGCCCATCGGTCGCGCACCGATGTCCACGGCGAGTGTTTTCAAATATGTAGCAGCGCTATCGAGCGAGAAGGGCGTCTGTGCGGGTGAGATGTGAATGGCGGTGAAGAATAACAGGACAATAAGAATTTGTTTCATAGTCGACTCGGAACCGAGATAACAGACCTGCGAGGTTTTTGGAAACCTCGCAGGTCTTAGTGTAAGTGCTGGTCGAAAAATCCGATGATCTTTCGTTCGTAGATGTTGCCGCCCACTTCCCAGATGTCGTTATGATTCGCGCCTTCGATAATGAGTAAATCCTTCGGCCCGTAGGCATGCTCGTACAGCGTCTTTGAATACTCAACGCGGATGAATTCATCATTCGTGCCGTGAATAAAAAGCACGGGCGTACTCAAACGCTTGACGTCTTCGAGCGGCGAGACGTCCCGCGCCTTGAAGCGTGCAATCTTCTGTGAGCGAGTCATCGCGAAGTTGCGGAGAAAATGCCAAGGGAGTTTCACGATGCGGCGCTGGTAATCGACCGATATTGTGCGAAGGTCGGTAAAGCTTGCCTCAGCCACGACCGCTTTGATGCGTGCATCGATAGCAGCTGCTTGTAAGGCAATGGCGGCGCCCATGGAAGTGCCAAAGATTCCGATGTTGCCGGCTTGTATATCTTTTCTCTCCAAAAGATAGTCGATGACCGTTGAAACATCCTGTTTTTCGTAATATCCGTAGGTACAATAATGACCCCCGCTCCCGCCGTGTTGGCGGGAGTCGTACAGAACCACGTTGTACCCGTTGTTGAACCAGAGTCGTGCGTGGGCTATTCCTCCGATTTTCGCATCTCCAACGCCATGCAAATACAAGATTGTGCCGCGGGCGCTTGATTGCTGTTTGACGAGCCACGCGCTGAGAGCTATCCCATCCTTTGTTGAGATGGTTACATCCTCTTGCGGCAGATTAGCGTCACGCGGCTCTAGCAATGACGAACGCCGGGCATACCATTCGCGAGTGCGCCGCTCGGGTTGCAGCAGAATGAGCGGGGCGATGACAAGGATGATGAGCGCCGCACCGAGGAGAAACAGGACAAAGATGATAATGAGTACGACAAGGATAGTCATGCGTGCGTTAATATAGCCGATTTACGTCTCAAGTTCAAAGTTTCCCCGAAGGGGTCCTTCGGACAAGTCTCAAGTTTTATAGTAATGGTTCGTTGTTACTTTCGCAATTGGAAATCCGCAATTCGCAATGAGATTGCTTCTGCGGCATCTTCTCACTATTATAGAAGCCCACGATGGCGAAACCCCTTCAACATTTGCGCGTTGCGCTTGTTCACGACTGGCTAACCGGTATGCGCGGCGGCGAAAAGGTGCTCGAGGTCTTCTGCGAGTTATTCCCGCAGGCGACGCTCTACACTCTGTTGCACACAAAGGGTACTGTGTCGGGAACTATCGAACGGATGGCGGTCAAAACGTCCTTTGTTCAACATCTCCCGTTCACTAAAGCGCGCTATCGTCATTACTTGCCGTTGTTCCCGACAGCCATTGAAACATTTGACCTTTCTTCTTACGACCTCGTTGTCTCTATCAGCCATTGCGTTGCGAAGGGAGTAATTCCTCCTGCTAAAGGCGTGCATATTTGCTATTGCAACACGCCGATGCGGTATGTCTGGGATTTGTATGACGACTATTTCGGCGGTGACCGCGCTGGTTGGTTGACCAGAAAGGCGATGTCGTTTTTTGCGCCGGGTCTCAGAGCTTGGGATGTCCAGACGAGCGGGCGTGTTCATTATTATATTGCTAATTCACATTTCGTCTCCGAGCGCATCCACCGAATATACGGCCGCGGTTCTGATGTGATTCATCCGCCGGTCGATGTGGGTCAATTTAATGTGTCAAAGAGGCACGATGGATACTACCTCGTCGTGAGCGCCCTCGTGCCTTACAAGCGAGTTGACCTCGCTGTGGAGGCATTTAATAAAACAGGCGAGCGGCTTGTTATCGTAGGCACTGGACCGGAAATGACACGGCTCAAATCGCTTGCCCGCCCGAATATCGAATTTCTCGGCTGGCAGGATGGCTCAGAACTCGCCCGGTTTTATGCCGGTTGTCAGGCACTGATTTTCCCGGGTGTAGAGGACTTCGGTATTGTGCCGTTGGAAGCAATGGCAAGCGGGAAGCCGATCATTGCTTATGCAAAAGGAGGCGCGTTGGAAACTGTCGCGGAAAGCGGACGTTATCCTACGGGCATATTTTTCCATGAGCAGACAGTTGATGCTCTGATTGAGGCACTAGCCAAATCTAAGAAGAAGAAATGGAATCCTGCTTCACTGCGCAAACATGCAGAGCGTTTCGACCGCGGCGCCTTCAAACAAAAAATCCTACAGTACGTGGAAGAAAAAGTAGGTTAATTACCCATCAATCATTCAACATTTCAAAGAAAATCTTTGACTTTCGGAGCACTTTTAAGTATATTTTATGCCCTTTTGGGCTTGTTCTTCGCACCGGTAGCGAGTTTTGGCACGGGAACTTAATGTCATGGCTGAGGAGCGTTCGCACCATATATCGAAAAAGCGCCGGTACGATATTCTGCTGGTACCGAGCGATGATTCTTCCGAGCCGAAGCGGTTTCGTCTCACGCCCGGACAGATTGGCGCAACACTCGGCGGCTCGATAGCATTTGTCATTGCGACGGTAATACTGTTGTTGATGTACACACCGTTGGGGCCGATGGTTCCGATTCCGAACCCGGAATTGGAAAACCGCTATAATAAAGAGTTGCTGTCGATCAACCAGCGAATGTCCGATGTGATGGAGCAGCTTGTGGAGCTTCGCTCGTATAATGTGAAGCTGCGTCAAGCGCTCGGAGAAAATGTTACGTTGACAGACTCGGGAGTCGTGGTTTCTACGCCGCGGGCACGAACAGCGACAAACAGGCAGCGTATGCAGGAGCCGCCTCAACAACAGCCGCTGCGTCAGCCATCTAACGGGTTTCGCTCGACAATGCAAGCAGCGACTGAGCGCGTGATTGCTGACGACCCGAACAAAGTCGTGTTTCCGGCGATGCTCCCCGCAGAAGGATTTATTACTCGCGGGTTCGATTACAACAAGCGGCATTTCGGTCTGGATATCGCCGGAAAATCTGGTTCGCCGGTTAACGCTGCTGCGGAAGGGTATGTGATTTTCGCGGGTTGGACGAACGAGTACGGTTATGTAACGATCTTGTCGCATGTTGGGGGATTCCTCACTTTTTACAAGCATAACCAGACGCTGTTAAAATCGAGCGGCAGTTTTGCGAAACGTGGTGAGCCGATTGCGCTGATGGGGAACACCGGTACCACAAGCACCAGCACGCACGTGCATTTTGAGATTTGGAAAGACGGCGCGCCCGTTGACCCGGCGTTGTATATAGTGAACCTGAGTTTATAATTGTTATTGTAAAGAAGTCCGACTTTTGGCAGTGCACGAGCTAAGCTAAAAGTCGGACTTCTAGAGTCAAAGGAGACACCGTGAGCAAAAACGACATTGTCAAAGAACTGAATATGATAGCCGCCGGCACAACGGTTGAAGGCAAAATTCGCACGCAGGGCAGTGTCCGTGTGGACGGCAAAGTCATTGGCGAAATCAGCGCTAGCGAAGCGCTGGCTGTCGGCACATCCGGGGAAATCGAGGGCAACGTTTCGGCGAAAAATATTACCGTCGGAGGAAAGATTCGCGGCTCCGTCAACATCCAGGAAAAAGCCGTGCTTGAGGGCAAGGCGGTCGTGAAGGGCGATTTGCGCGCCGCTCGGTTGATCATCGACGAGGGCGCCATCTTTGACGGCAAGGTGTCGATGTCCGATAAAGCTCAATCGCATTAGTAGAGCATAAACACTATGACCGATTCCCCTCAACAAGACAGCCAGCAGGGCAATCGGCGCATCGGGACAGTCAACAAGTTTTACAAGGAATTTGGGCCATTCCTGACACTGGGCGTACAGTTGGCGGCTGCTGTCATCGTGTTTTACTTCATCGGTTCGTGGGTGGATAAGAGCTATGACACTTCGCCGGCGTTTACGCTGGTAGGCATTATGCTCGGCACTGTGGGCGGCCTCATCAAGTTTTTCAAAACCGTAATTGATTTGAGCAAGAAAGAAAATCCACCGAAGGCCAACGACGACCGTGAATCTTGACTGGACGTTTCTGCGCTGGGTTTGTGTCTATGCGGTTGTTGTGGCCGGACTCATTTATTATCCGATTTCTGATTTAGTAGAGAGCGAAGCACTCAAGAGCATCGAAGCCGGCGGGCTGATGAGCTTGTTCTATATCCTGCTCGGGTATGTCAGCATCGAGTTGGGGAATAAGAAGAAGAACACAACGTTCCTGAAGATTGTGCTGGGCGGGATGGTCGCCCGCTTGCTGTTAATGACCGGAATGGTGCTTGTGTTGCTGATGGTGTATAAGTACCACGCGTTCTCGCTTATGATGTCGTTGATGGTGTTTTACGCAATTAATTTAGTACTCGAAATTTATCTGTTACAGAAAAAAGTCTCCGTAAAAAATCAATCGTAAATGCTCTTGCAAACGCATACTTCAATTGCTGATACAACACAAGCGGTAGCGGATACCGCTCAGGCAGCCGGGCACGGCGAGAAATTCAATTTCGCTCACTTGCTCGACCACATGAAAGACTCGCGCGAACTCGAGTTCCCGGGCGGACATGGCGAATTGCCGATTCACTTGCCCACCGTGGAGATTGCGGGTATCACCTTCGATTTTAATATCACAAAGCATGTTTTCTTCCTGCTTCTTTCGGCATTCGTTCTTATTATCTTTGCAGTCGCCGCGGCGCGGCAAAACAAAAAGAACCTCGTCCCGCGTGGGCTTGGCAATTTGATGGAAGTATTTATCGTCTTTATGCGCGATGAAGTCGTTCTCCCGAACATGGGCAAAGCCGGTTTGCGGTATATGCCGTACGTCCTCACAACGTTCTTCTTCATCTTGATTATGAATTTAGCCGGACTGATCCCGTACGGCGCTTCAGCGACGTCGAACGTTTCCGTGACAGCCGGGTTGGCGATTGTTGCGTTCATAATGATTCAGCTCGCCGCGATTCGCGCTCAAGGATTAAAACACTACCTCGCGCATCTGACCGGCGGCGTGCATCCGGTTCTCTGGCCGATTATGATTCCCATTGAAGTGCTCGGCTTGTTCACGAAGCCCTTCGCGCTGTGCATTCGTTTGTTTGCGAACATGACGGGCGGACACATTGTGATCCTCTCATTGATCGGATTAATTTTCCTGTTCCGCTCATGGGCGATCGCACCGGTACCTGTAGTGTTCGTGCTCGGCATTAACATGCTGGAGCTGTTCGTCGCATTCTTGCAAGCATACGTGTTTACGATGTTGACATCGCTGTTCATGGGATTAGGTATTCAAGCCGCGCACTCGGAGGAACATGCCGAGCACGCGGAGGGACATCATTAGTATTTGTACATAAACCTGCGAGGTTTTGGAAACCTCGCGGGTTTGATAACCAACTAGAATCTAAAATAACACACACCAAACTTTACCTAGGAGGGTAATCACATGGAACAAGCAGTACAAGTTGCACAATATGCCGCCACGCAGTGGGGCTATCTCGCCGCCGGATTCGGCGCAGGTCTTGTTATCCTTGGAGCATCGTTCGGTATCGGCAAACTCGCAGCCGCAGCGATGGAAGCCAGTGGCCGCCAACCGGAAGTCGCAGGCCAGGTCCGTACATCCATGCTGATTGCCGCAGCGCTCATCGAAGGTGCAACGTTCTTCGCTCTGGCGATCTGCATCATCCTCGCAACCAAGTAACCTTACTAGAACGAGGCGACAATGTTTGACATCAATCCCGGGCTCATCGTCTGGACGATCGTGACGTTTGTACTGCTGGCGGCGGTGCTGGCTAAGTTCGCCTGGAAGCCGCTTCTGCAATCCTTGCACGAACGTGAGGACAAGATCAGTTCCGCGCTGGAACAATCCGAAAAAGCCCGAGCCGAAGCCGCCGAGCTGCTGAAGCAGAACGAGCGGAACATGGCGCGCGCGGAAGAGGAGTACCAGAAAGCCATCCGCGAAGGCAAAGCGCTTGCCGAGAAGTTGAAAGACGAAATTGTGAACAAGGCGAAGCAGCAGGCGCAGCGCGAAGTCCAGATGGCGAAAGAGGAAATCCAGCGCGACATCGACGCGGCGAAGCAGCAGCTCCGCACGGAAGTCGCCGACCTTGCGATTTCGGCGGCGGAGAAAATCCTCGACGAAACGCTCGACCAGCAGAAGCACAAGAAGCTGGTGGATAGTTTTCTAAACCAGATGAAGGCGAGCTAACGGACGACGATGGTCTCGACACGCCTCACACGACGATACGCACAGGCACTGATGGAAACTGCGGAAGAGCAGAAACAGCTCGACCGCGTAGTGCAGGACTTGGAGATGCTCCAACGCACAGCGAAGGAGTCCAAGGATTTTGTCATATTCCTGAAAAGTCCTGTTATCAAGAAGGAGAGGAAGAAGGAAATTTTCGCCGAGCTTCTCAAGGGCAAGGTCGGCTCGCTGACTCTTGAATTTCTCACCCTGCTTTGTGAAAAGGGCAGGGAGGATATCTTTCCCCAGTTGATTACACAATTCTTCCTGCTGCGCGACGAGCGCCTGGGGATTGTGCATGTCGAAGTGAAAGCCGCGACGGAGTTGTCGA
The DNA here is from genome assembly GCA_022616555.1 of Ignavibacteriota bacterium. GTDB lineage: Bacteria > Bacteroidota > Ignavibacteria > UBA10030 > UBA10030 > JAKEEG01. Next base: position 19,502 of record JAKEEG010000071.1, read on the forward strand.
AGGAACAATTCGACAACATCCAGAAGCGGTTCGAGAACATGACGAAGAAGAAGGTGCGTATTTCGTTCAATGTCGATAAGTATGTCAAAGGCGGTTTTGTTGCCCGCGTGGGCGATACGGTGTACGACGGCAGTGTGCAGCATCAGTTGGAACTGATGCGTGCGCGGTTTGCCGAAGGCGCTATTCATAATTAATGCGAAATAAACCTGCGAGGATTTCGAAACCTCGCAGGTTTTGAAATAACAAAAGGATTGATATATGGCAGAAGTCAGACCAGACGAAGTATCCGCTATACTGCGCAGGCAACTTTCCGGTTTCGAGAAGGAAGTCGATATCTACGACGTCGGCACGGTGCTGCAGGTTGGCGACGGTATCGCCCGCATATACGGCCTCTCGAAAGTGATGGCGAGCGAGCTCATCGAGTTTCCGGGTAACACGTTCGGCATGGTGCTGAACCTCGAAGAGGACAACGTTGGCGCGGTGATCTTTGGCGAAAGCTCGCATATTAAAGAAGGCGATATCGTCAAACGCACGAAGCGCCTCGCGTCGATGCCCGTGGGCGACCAGATGCTTGGTCGCGTCATCGACCCATTGGGCAAGCCGCTCGACGGCAAGGGTCCCATCAAGACCGAAAAATATTCTCCGCTCGAACGCAAAGCGTTGGGCGTGCTTCAGCGTCAGCCTGTAAAAGAGCCTCTCCAGACCGGTCTGAAAGCCATCGACGGCATGATTCCCATCGGCCGCGGACAGCGCGAGCTCATTATTGGCGACCGGCAAACTGGGAAGACCGCCGTTGCCATTGATACGATCATCAACCAAAAGCATTCGCACTCTGAACAAGCCCGCAAAGAAGGCGTGAAGCCGGTGTACTGCATTTACGTCGCCATCGGGCAAAAAGGCTCGACTGTTGCGCAAGTGGTGAACAAGCTCGAGGAATCCGGCGCGATGGAATATACGACCGTTGTGCAAGCGACCGCGAGCGATTCCGCTCCGATGCAGTTCATCGCACCGTACGCGGGCGCGACACTGGGCGAGTTTTTCCGCGACAGCGGACGGCATTCGCTGGTCATCTATGACGACTTGTCCAAGCACGCGCAATCGTACCGCCAGATGTCGCTCTTGTTGCGCCGCCCGCCGGGACGCGAAGCGTTTCCGGGCGACGTGTTTTACGTGCACTCCCGCCTGTTGGAGCGCGCCTCCAAACTCAGCGAAGACCTTGGCGGCGGCAGCTTGACCGCTCTGCCGGTCATCGAAACACAGGCTGGCGACGTTTCGGCGTACATTCCGACGAACGTTATTTCAATTACGGACGGACAGATTTACCTTGAGCCCAGCTTGTTTAACTCCGGCGTGCGTCCTGCGATCAACGTCGGCATCTCAGTCTCGCGCGTCGGCGGCAACGCGCAGATTAAGGCGATGAAAAAAGTCGCCGGACGCCTGCGTCTTGACCTCGCCCAGTACCGCGAGCTCGAGGCGTTTGCGAAATTCGGCTCCGACCTCGACAAAGCGACGCAGCAACAGTTGCGGCGCGGTTCGCGACTGGTGGAGCTGTTGAAACAAGGGCAGTATGTGCCAATGCAAGTCGAAAAACAAGTCGTAACCATGTTCATGGGCACAAACGGCTACCTGGATGAAATTCCTATTGAAGATGTCGGCCGCTTCGAAACGGAGCTTATTGAATCGATAGAGATGAAGCATAAAGATGTTCTCGGCGAGATTTATGAGAAGAAGGACCTGAGCGATGCGTTGCAACAGAAATTGCATTCCATCGCAAAGGAATTTGTGGGAAAGTTTAAGACGTCTTCCAAGACTGCTTAACCAATGGCGACACTACGCGAAATACGAGGCCGGATCACCGGCGTCAAGAACACGCAGAAGATTACCAAAGCCATGAAAATGGTGGCAGCGGCGAAGCTACGCCGCGCGCAGGATGCCATCATGTCCACGCGCCCCTATGCGCGTAAACTCGGCGAGCTTTTGCGGCACCTTGTGACGGAGGTCGAACCGGGTATTAATCCGCTGCTGACCCCCCGCGAAGTGAAGAAGGTCGCGCTCGTCGTCGTGACGGCTGACCGCGGCTTGTGCGGCGCGTTCAACGGCAATATCATCAAAGCCGCCGTGAACCATGTCCAAGAGCAATATGCGTCGTTCATGGAGGTCGATCACGGACTGCGGCTCGTGACTGTCGGCAAAAAGGGCTTTGATTACTTCAACAAGCGAGACTATGAGCTGTATTCGAAGCACGTGGGAATTTTCCATGGACTGGATTTCAGCCGCGCGCGCGAAATTATCCACGAGCTGACTGAAGGATACCTCAGCGGCGAATTTGATAAAGTCGTTGTTATCTACAACGAATTTAAGTCCGTGATTCAGCAGCGCATCATCATCGAACAACTGCTACCTATTCCGCCAGAAGAAACCGCACAGACGGACGACCTGAAATCGCTCGCGCAGGTTGAATACATCTACGAGCCATCGAGCAAGGAAATCATCAACGCGCTGGTGCCAAGGCATTTGAATTTTCAGATGTGGCGCATTTTGTTGGAGTCGAACGCAGCCGAGCAGGGTGCCCGCATGGCTGCCATGGACAATGCAACGGAGAATGCCAAAGAGCTTATCAGCGACCTGACGCTCTCCTTTAACAAAGCCCGCCAAGCTTCGATTACAAAGGAACTGCTCGAAATCGTGAGCGGCGCAGAGGCGTTGAAGAAAGCGGGATAGTGGGGAATGACAAATGCCGAAGCTCAAATGGTAACAAAGTGCCAGTTTGCTCAAATTCAGGCTTGATTAGCAGGGTTATTTTCAGTACATTTTAAACCCTTCGGAAAAAGCAAAATCTTCCGATGTCCCCACAGTTTATTGGGGATTTCGGAAGTTTTGTTCTATAGGGGTGTAAAGGAATTATCGAGCGGCAATGTTTGAGAGCCTGAGTCAAAAGTTAGAGGCGGTGTTCAAGAAGCTGCGCGGGGAAGGCAAGATTTCCGAGCAGAACATTGCCGAGTCGCTGCGGGAAGTGCGCCGTGTGCTGTTGGATGCGGACGTCAACTACAAGGTTGCGAAGCAGTTCATCGAGGACGTCCAAAAGCGCGCGGTGGGCACGGAAGTGCTGAACAGTATTACGCCCGGACAGCTTATCGTCAAGATTATCCATGACGAGATGGTGAAGCTGTTGGGCGAGACGAAAGCCGAATTGCGGTTTTCGCAGAACACGCCGACGGTGATCCTCATTGCGGGATTGCAGGGCTCGGGCAAGACGACATTCTCAGGCAAGCTGGCGAATTTGCTGAAGAGCAAAGGACTCAACCCGTTGCTCGTTGCAGCGGATATCTACCGCCCTGCTGCCATCGACCAGCTTATTGCACTCGGCAAGCAGATTGATATTCCGGTCTACAGCGACCGCACATCCTTAGGAATGGGTGGCGCAGTGAAGATTGCGGTGGATGCCATAGACCACGCACGCAAGAATGTCCGCGATACGATTATTATCGACACTGCGGGCAGGCTGCACGTGGATGAGGAGATGATGGCGGAAGTCGCAGCGGTCAAAGAGCAGACGAAGCCGCACGAGATTTTGTTCGTCGTGGACGCGATGACGGGGCAGGACGCGGTTAACTCCGCAAAAGCGTTCCACGACCGGTTGAATTTTGACGGGATAGTGCTGACGAAGCTGGACGGCGATTCACGCGGCGGAGCAGCACTTTCGATTCGAGCAGTGGTGCAGAAGCCGATCAAGTTCATCGGCGTCGGCGAGAAATTAGACGCGCTGGAGCCGTTCCATCCCGACCGCATCGCCTCGCGCATTCTTGGAATGGGCGATATTGTCACACTGGTCGAGAAAGCGCAAGAGCGGTTTGACGAGGAAACAGCGGTTCGTTTAGAAGAGAAGCTCCGCAAATCGCAATTTACGCTGGAAGATTTTCTGGAGCAGCTTCGGGAAATCAAGAAGATGGGTCCGCTAAGCCAGGTGATGGGGATGCTGCCGGGTGCGAACAGACTGCCGGCGAACGCGCAAGTCGATGACAGCGCTCTGGGGAGGGTTGAAGCGATTATCCAATCGATGACGAATGAAGAGCGTCAGAGGCCGTCGATCATCAACGGCAGCCGCCGAAAACGGATTGCGATGGGCAGTGGGACGACGGTGCAGGAAGTGAATCGACTGTTGAAGCAGTTTGATGAAATGCAGAAGATGATGAGGAAGTTTTCAAAGGGTGGAAAGAGGCGCGCGATGCAGGGCATGCGGTTCCCTATGAATTGACAAGAGTATACATCAAAAACACATTACTTAGCTGAGGAGTACCGACGTTGGTTAAAATTCGTTTGCGGAGAATCGGAAAGAAAAAGCTTCCGATCTATAAACTGGTGGTGACGGATGAACGCAACCCGCGCACCGGGGCGTACATCGAGGCGCTGGGAAATTACGACCCCAACATCAACACAGACCTGCGAAGCCTGAAAGAAGAGCGCGTGTATTACTGGCTCGCCAAAGGCGCGCAGCCGTCCGATACCGTGCGCTCGCTCTTTCGCCGTACCGGCTTGTGGCTACGGTGGACGTTGAAGAAGCAGGGTAAGGACGAAGCCACGACTGCGAAAGTGTTGGAGCGTTGGCAGATGCAACAAGCCGAGCGTGGTAAACGCGATGCAGACCGCAAGGCGCGTCGCTTGAAGAAAAAGAAAGCCGCGGTGAAAGAAGCTCCGGCAGAGACCGCCACACCTGCGGCAGAGCAAGCCGCAGCACCCGCAGGTCAGTAAGTTAGCACTTGAGCATGATCGCCATCGGACAAATTGCCAAAAGCAACGGTGTCCGTGGAGCGGTGAATATCCGCTCGCTGACAGATGACGTGCAGCGTTTTCTCAAGCTCAAGGCTGTGTGGATCGGCAAAGAAGAGAGTGAGACACAGCGTTACGAAGTTGAATCCGTCAGGGTACAGAAGACGCAAGCGGTCATGAAATTACGAAGTATTGATGACCGCGAGGCTGCCGACGGGTTGAGAGAGCAGATTGTGTTTGTGCAGGAGTCGGAGGCAGTCCAGCCGAGCAAAGGTTCGTACTTTTTCCACGACATTATCGGGATGCAAGTTGTAACGGAAGAAGGCGAAGCCCTCGGAGAAGTGAAGGACGTTTGGCAGATGCCGGCGAACGATATATGGGTGGTCAGCAGTAACGGAAAAGAGATTTTGATTCCCGCCATCAAGGTATTTATCAAGAGTGTAGATATGGAACGACGCACGGTCGTCGTTCACGCGATAGAAGGGTTGCTTGAGTAATGCGCATCGATATCCTCACCGGATTGCCGAAGTTGCTGGAAAGCCCGTTGCAGGAAAGCATTCTTAGGCGTGCGCAGCTGAAAAAGTTGGTAAAACTTGTCGTGCATGACCTCCGCAAGTACACTCACGATAAGCATAAAACGATCGACGATTCGCCCTATGGAGGTGGGGCCGGGATGGTGCTGAAACCGGAGCCAATCTTTGAATGCGTCGAAGCACTAAAGGCAAAACGACAGTATGACGAGGTCATTTTGCTTGCGGCGGACGGAGAAGCTTTCAACCAGTCGATTGCTAATGAGTTATCGCTGAAAGGAAATTTGATACTCATTGCGGGGCATTATAAGAGTATCGATGACCGGGTAAGGCAGGGATTGGCGACTCGGGAGATATCAATCGGGGAATATGTGCTGACTGGCGGAGAACTTGCAGCGGCTGTGGTTGTGGATGCGATTGTGCGGTTGGTGCCGGGCGTGATTAACGATGGTGAGTCGGCGTTAGGAGATTCGTTCCAGGATGGGTTGTTAGGAGCGCCGCACTTTACAAAACCCGCAGAGTATCGCGGAATGAAAGTCCCGAAGGTGCTGCTCTCAGGTGATCATAAAAAAATTAGTGAATGGCGGGAGGAGCAGCGGACGCAGAAGACGAAGCAACGGAAAAGATAGTATTCAGTATCAGTGGTTAGTCATCAGAAGATTGTACGAAAGGGGTTTGGAGACAACAATGGAAAAGATTAAATTGGTCGATGCGACACAAATGCGGAGCGACATTCCGGCGTTCAAGCCGGGCGACACGGTGAACGTACACGTGCGCGTGGTGGAAGGCGACAAGGAACGCGTGCAGCAGTTCCAGGGCGTTGTCATCAGCAAGCACGGGTCGGGCATGAACTCGACGTTTACCGTTCGGAAGATGTCCGACGGCGTCGGCGTGGAGCGTATCTTCCCGACACACTCACCGCGCATTGCAAAAATTGAGCTCGTGAAAGGTGGCAGGTCACGACGAGCGAAGTTGTTTTACCTGCGCAAGCTTGCAGCAAAGGCCGTTCACCAGAAAACAGGCGCGTAGTTTTTTAAGTTTCAAGTTTAAGGTTTAAAGTCTCAAGTTCGGTTATGCGGACTAAAGGCTATACACATCGTGTTGCTCCTTTGTTGAACGAGCAACTTTAGACTTGAGATCATAGACTTGAAACTCGAAAAGATGAAACCCTTCCTCGCGTATCCAGAGGCACTTTTTACAAAACCTCTACTGTATGGCTTGGAAGGTAGTGATTCGCCGTTTGAGAGCGTGGTGGATATTCCCGCCAGGATTGCTCTGCAGATGAGTAAGCCCGAAAAGGGTAAGCGCATTCAGCCTGAAGAGGCCGGATGCGCTTTTTTATCGCCCGTTGATTTCGCCCGCTATGGCGCGGAGTATTGCGTCGTCCCGAATGTGGGAGTCTCGTCATTCCTGCCTACCGATACCGTTCAGCTCTACGTGAAATCCGATATCCGTAACATCAAGACGATGGCGGTGGATATCCGTGTCACTTCCGAGATCATCCTTGCAAAGATTATCCTGATGGAAAAATATCCGAACGAGGAATCCGAGCAGGACAACGTGCAAATCATTCCCATGCTGCCGGATGTGAATGCTATGCTTGCGAAAGCGGATTCAGCACTGGTGGTAAATCTTTCGCCGGGTTCTGTACCGGTGAGCGATGCGTTCAAACTCGACCTTGTTGAAGAGTGGGAGGATCTCACCGACTTGCCGTACGTGCACGGCTTTTGGGTTGGGAGAGAAAACCTGACGCTTGCAGAGGATGTCCAGCGGTTGATGCGCGCCAAGACTGAAGGTACTGCGCTTGTGGAGAGTATTGCAGAACAATCGGCGGCGCAGTTTGGAGTTACCGCCCTCCAAGCAAAGGATTACATAGGCTCGTTTGTGTATGATTTTGGCGAGCAACAATCCGATAGCCTCAAAGAATTTATGAGTTACGCCTACTATTTTGGCATCCTGCCGGACATCCCCGAAGTCAATTTCTTCGATATAGAAGACACACCAAAACCCAACCGGAATTAAGTATTCCTGCTTTCCGTGCTTGAGATTTGCGTTTTTTTCGGTACATTAAGACTTAAATTGAAGCAATATGCTTAAGTCCCTGTATATCAAGAACTACGCGCTTATTGAGGAGATCAGTGTCGAATTCGGCTCCGGGCTGAATATCATCACTGGCGAGACGGGCGCGGGGAAGTCGATACTCATCGACGCGCTGAGCTTGATACTCGGTGCTCGAGCGACATCCGACGAAGTGCGCAAGGGCGAGGAGAAAGCGATTGTGGAGGGGATTTTCGGCATCGCAGAAAACAAGAAGCTGAAAGCGTTGCTCGCGGCGAACGAGATCGAAGTATCGGATGAGCTGATATTGCGCCGTGAAGTTTCTGCAAAGGGACAGAGCAGAAATTTTATCAATGATACTCCTGCTCCTCTCGCTGTCATGAAAGAAGCAGGCGAGCTGCTTGTTGACCTGCATGGACAGCACGAGCACCAATCGTTGTTGCGGACGGCAACACACATTGAATTTTTGGATGACTTTGGCGGTTTAGAAGGGTTGGTTGCAGAATATCGAAAAGCATACTCAGCGTTAAAAGATTTATTCGGACAACTGGAGGAGCTTTCGCAAAAGGAGAAACAACTTAAAGAGAAGCGCGATTTGTATGAATTTCAGTTAAAGGAAATCGATGCGGTTTCTCCCCAGCCGGGCGAGGAAGACGGGCTGGAATCTGAGCTGAAGATACTCGAAAATTCCGAAAAGCTATTCGAGGCGACGTCGCAGCTCCATCAAATGCTGTACGAGGGCGACAATGCACTGTATGGGCAATTGGTACTTGCTCGCAATCAGTTGCAGGATTTAGTTGAGATCGACAAGTCATTCGAAGAAATGCAAAAAGAATGTGCTTCGGCGGCGGCGATTATCTCCGAAGTCACGAAATTTATTCAAGCCTACAATGCGAAAGTGGAGTTTAACCCGGAGCGGCTGGAGCAGATACGCGAGCGGTTGGGTCAGTTGTCATTGCTGAAGAAAAAATACGGCGGGTCGGTGGATTCCATCATCGAGCACCAGGAGAAGATCGCGAAGGAGTTCCAGCTTGCGGAGAATTTTGAAGGGGAGATTAAGAAATTGAGTGAGCAGATTGACCGGGCGCGGAAAACCTGCTCCGATGCGGCGCAGAGACTTTCGACGAAGCGTCAGGAATTGGTGGGAAAAATCAACAAAGCCGTCGTTGCAGAGCTGAGCAAGTTGGGAATCCAGAGCGGGAAGTTCGATGTGACGATACAGCAGAAGCCGATGGGCAGAGAGAATGGAGAGGATGTGAGGAAGCGTGCGTTTGTGAAAATGGGCAAGGATTTCTACGAAGCAACGCCGAACGGCATCGATACCGTCGAGTTTTACATCTCCACGAATGCGGGCGAGGACCCGAAACCGCTCGCCAAGGTCGCCTCGGGCGGCGAGATATCGCGCATTATGCTCGCGCTGAAAACGATACTGGCAAAGTCTGAGCGACTGCCGCTGTTGATTTTCGACGAGATCGACGTTGGCGTGAGCGGTCGCATAGCCCAGGCGGTCGGCAGAAGCCTTAAAGCTTTGTCGCAATTCCATCAGGTCATTGCCATTACGCACCTGCCGCAGATTGCGGGTTTGGCTGACATGCATTTTGCCATAGAGAAGACCGAAGACAAGAAACGTACGCGCACCCGTTTGCGAGCGTTGGAGCTTGAAGAGCGCGTGGAGGAGGTCGCCAAGTTGATGAGCGGCGCTGAAGTGACCGAAGCGGGTCTGGAAGGGGCGAGGGAATTGATGGGCTTGAAGAAATGAAAAATTTAAAATTAAAAATGAAAAAAGGGAAAAAACAAATATTATCTAAAACCAAAGCTGTGAGGTACCGATCTTCTGAGTCGGGTAACTTGTTTGTCCGAGAACCTCATGACTTGATGACATATAAAGAAGCAAGTACGTGGGCGTCGGAACATATCAGAAAAAATGTCTCACCATCTAATATAGCTTATCTTGTGCAGTATGGAAGAATTAACAAATACGGGGTCAACGGGACTTCGAAGGTAAGCAAAAAAGATTTGGTTGACTATTATAAATCTTACAATGGATATCGCGAAGTTTCATGGAAAGAGAAATTAGGCGACGATGTCAATCCTGTATTGTCATTTCAACAATACACAGAAGCGGAAACGACAAAACATGTCCATCGCTTGCACCCTTATAAGGGTAAATTCATCCCTCAGCTTGTAGAATATTTTCTTGATAACCACACCGATGCCTTTAAGAAAGAAGTTTATTTTTCCCAAGGTGATATTGTGCTAGACCCGTTTTGTGGTAGTGGAACGACGTTGGTTCAATGTAGCGAATTGGGGCTTCATGCAATAGGGATTGAAGTTTCAGAGTTTAATGCATTAATCTCTAATATTAAGATAGACAAGCATGATTTGGTGAAACTACGTAATTCAGTTAATACAATATCAATTGCGTTAAGAAGATTTTTATCAAACAGTCATACAATTGAATTTGAACAAAAACTCTTAGAGGAGTTATACAAATTTAACAACAAATATTTTCCAGTCCCTGAATACAAGCATAGGTTAAAGCGTAAAGAGATAAACGAGGCAACTTTTGGTCTAGCAAAAGAGAAAGAATTCTTCCCAATATTCCAGAACTTGGTTAAGGAATATAAAATAAAGCTTAAGCAGGATTCAGGAGATAAATTTATCGATATCTGGTATTCTGACCACGTACGCAAAGAAATCGATTTTGTCTATCGTGAGATTCAGAAGATAGCCGATGAGAATACCAGACAGATTCTTTATGTTGTCCTCAGTAGAACAATGCGTTCTTGTCGTTCTACAACCCATTCTGACTTGGCGACTTTACTAGAACCTATTACATCGACTTATTATTGTACAAAACACGGTAAGATATGTAAACCGCTCTTTTCCATACTTAAATGGTGGTCGTTTTATGCTAACGATACTGTAACGCGCCTAGGTATTTTTGACAAAAAAAGAACACAAACTTTTCAAAAGTGTTTCGTGGGTGATAGTCGTACAATTGATCTTTTTTCGATTCTTGGAAATTTAGAACCTGAGTTTACTAAGCTAATTAAGAAAGATAAGATTTCAGGCATTTTTACTAGTCCTCCGTATGTAGGATTAATTGACTATCATGATCAGCATGCTTATGCGTATGACCTATTTGAGTTTCCTAAAAGGGAGACACTGGAAATTGGGCGACTGATCGAGGGGCAGGGAAGGGTAGCGCGGGAGTCTTATGTTAAAGGCATATCAGACGTTTTAAGCAACTGTAAAAAGTTTCTGGTTAAGGACTACCATGTGTTTTTGGTTGCAAACGATAAATTTAATCTGTACCCAGCAATAGCTGAAAAAAGTGGTATGAAGATCGTGAATCAGTTTAAAAGGCCAGTTCTAAATAGGACGGAAAAAGATAAGAGCGCGTACTCTGAGAGTATTTTCCACTTAAAATCCAAATAATCATGGCCATATCACAGGAAAAAATTGAAGGTATTGCTCTCCAAGTAATCAAAGTACTGTATACTCGGTTTGAGAGCTTCCCGGAAAATTCGAATGCGAATAGGAATGCTCCATTTCATGAAGCCTTCCTCAATGCCTTTTCTGATAAATTACATGGTAAGGTTTCTGACATACCATTTTTCGTGACTTTAAGTAGTTGGTTCCACGGTTTAAACACAACATTAGGTCAAACCTTCTTTGAAAAAGTAGGTCAGATCCTTAGCGATAGTGAAAAGAGAGAGTATACTTCTAAAAAGCTAGGGAACCTGAAAATCACGAAATCTCAGAAAGATAGTGTAAATGAGATAATAACAAGCCTAAGCACTTCTGAACAAGTTCCGAATCTAAATAATGAAGACAAAAAAATCTTCATACGGAAACGAGGTAATCTTGTTAATGCAATTGATTTTTCCGCGGATATTTTTATAAAGGAAAAATCAAAAATAATTGCTGTTGAATTAAAATCGGTTCGGCCAAACTCTGGAGAAATGAGAGGTGAGAAGCAAAAAATTCTCGAGGGAAAGGCGGCTTTATACAGGGAATTCCCCGGAGATAACATACGCTTTATTGTTGGGTTTCCCTTTGATCCAACAAATGATCCTTCTTCACCCACTGGTTATAATAAAAAGAGACTTATGAGTTCAATAATAAATATGAACAAATATTTTTCTGAAGAAGAAGTATTGGTGGCTAATGAACTTTGGAATTTTTTGTCTGATGAGGAGCATACAATGGAACAATTGCTTGAAATAATAAATGCTATTGCAACTCCAGAATTTTTAGATAGGTATAAATTTTTGGAGGACCCTAAAAACAAAGAAAAGAATATCGAACTTTATAAACAAAGGCTGAAAGATTGGCATTTATATTCTGAACTTAGATTGGTGTCAAACGAAGAGAACCTCTTAAAAGAAGTCGCCGGCAATAGAAAATTAGAGAAGGCTTTTATGCATTTGATTTTCAAAGAGGGTGAGTACAACGTTGATCGTTTTAACAAGTTAGTTTCAATACTTAATTAAAAGTCAATGCCCTTAGTCGTTTACAACACACTCAAACGCAAGAAAGAAGAATTCAAGCCATTGCGCGAAGGAGAAGTGCGGATGTATGTCTGCGGTCCAACGGTGTACAGCCACTCGCACATCGGCCATGCGAAAAGCTATGTGTCGTTTGACGTGATTGTGCGGTATCTGCGGTATAGCGGATACAAGGTGACGTACATACAGAACATCACGGACGTTGGGCATTTGTTGGGCGAGACGAACGAGGGCGAGGATCGTTTATTGAAGCAAAGCAAAATCGAGCAGAAGCACCCGATGCAGATTGCAGAGGAGTACACGCGCAGTTACTTCGAGGATATGGACGCGCTTGGCGTGCTGAGGCCGGATATTTCTCCCCGCGCGACGGGACACATCACCGAGCAGATTGAGATGGTTAGGCAGCTCATCGACAAAGGCTATGCGTACGAGGCGAAAGGCTCGGTGTATTTCGATGTGCGAAAGTTTTCCGACTACGGGAAACTTTCGAATCGCACGTTAGACGAGATGCAGGAAGGCACTCGCGTTGGAGTGCGCGGCGAAAAACGGCATCCAGCCGATTTTGCGCTGTGGAAAAAAGCCGAGCCTGAGCACATCATGCGCTGGCCGAGTCCCTGGGGCGTCGGCTTCCCCGGCTGGCACATCGAGTGCTCGGCAATGTCCATGAAGTACCTCGGCGAGACGTTCGATATCCATGGCGGCGGACTCGATAACCAATTCCCGCACCACGAATGCGAGATTGCGCAGAGCGTGAGCGCGACGGGCAAACCATTCGTAAAGTACTGGCTGCATAATAATCTTGTGACGGTGAACGGGAAGAAGATGTCGAAGTCATTGGGTAATTTCATCACGCTGAAAGATGCTTTCAAAAAGTACGACCCGCTTGTGGTGCGGTTCTTCATTCTGCAGAGCCATTATCGCAGCACGCTTGATTTCAGCGATGAGGCGCTTGCGGGTGCAAAGGGCGGTCTGGAAAAATTATCGAATACAATCCGCAACCTTCGTACGGAAATTGCAAAGGCGGAGCAGGAAAAACGAACGGCTTCGCTTTCTATCGACCTTGAGTCCTATAAGAAGCGCGTACTGGAAGCAATGGATGATGATTTCAACACGCCTCAAGCGATTGCTATCTTGTTTGAATTGTCGAAGGAAGTCAATGCAGCATTGAGTTTGGATAAGAAATACTCGGCCTCATCGTTGCAAGTAGTGGAGAGGCTATTTCAGGAACTTGGCGGTGGAGTGTTGGGAATTATTTCCGATAAAGCTGTGACAACTGTATCCGTTGACGGGAATGTGGAAGGGGATCTGGTGAATCTGTTGATTGCCGTCCGCAACGAGGCACGCAAAGCGAAGCTGTTTGCGGTATCGGATATGATTCGCGACCGGCTGAAGGAAATCGGTATCGCGCTGGAAGACAAAAAAGACGAAACAGTTTGGAAGAAGATTTCGTAATATTTTAGACTAGCGAGGTTTTGGAAACCTCGCTAGTCTTTGAACCTTATGGAACCGATTGTTATATCAACCTGGAAACACGGCCTTGCGGCGAATGAAGCGGCATGGAAGGTGCTCGCGCGCGGCGGGAAATCGCTGGATGCAGTCGAAGAAGGCGTGAAGGTTTCGGAAGCCGACCCGAACGTCATCAACGTCGGTTACGGCGGCTTGCCGGACGCTACGGGTAAGGTCACGCTCGACGCAAGCATTATGGGTCCGGATGGGCTAGCAGGCTCCGTGGTGTTCCTTGAGCACATCAAGCACCCTATTTCCGTCGCTCGTCTCGTGATGGAAAAGACGGAGCATGTGATGCTCGCGGGAGAAGGGGCATTGGCGTTCGCGCTGGAGAATGGTTTCCAGAAAGAGGATTTACTAACGCCGCGCTCGAGAGAAAGGTGGCTAAGATGGCGGGAAGATATGGAGGGTGACGAGGATAGGCTCGGCATTCTTATGGAGAGCCATGACACAATCGGCATGCTGGCAATGGACAAGAAGGGCGATTTAGCGGGGGCGTGCACGACAAGCGGCGTTGCTTATAAGGTGCGTGGCAGGGTTGGCGATACGCCGATTATCGGTGCGGGCTTGTTCGTCGATAACGAGGTCGGTGCCGCAGCGGGAACAGGTCGCGGCGAGTTGATCTTACAAATATGCGGCAGTTTTTTTATTGTGGAGAAAATGCGCGAAGGAGCGAGTCCACAAGCGGCGTGTGAGGCGGCAGTACATCGGATTCTCAAGCTACGCGAGAAAGGGCAAATTAAGAATCCAGAGGGACCGACATTCCAAGCCGGATTTGTCGCCGTCAATAAAAAGGGCGAGTATGGTGCGGCGAGCATTCAGAAGGGATTCCCCCATGCGCTCTGTGTGAACGGCAAGAACGATCTTATTGAGAGCAAATATTTTTTGAACGACTAAAGGAGATGCCGTGAATCCATTTCGAACTGTAAACGTGGTTCTCTTGCTGGTTATTGTAAGTTATGCTGGGTTGAAAGCGCAGGACTATGTTGGGGATGAATCCGCAATGGAACCTGTGGCATTAATAGACAAGCCTACTGCCGGAATGCTTAAGCGGGGCGGGTACCTGATGAGCATTAACATGTATAATCAAGGCGGTGTGTTGTTCAGTATTGCGGTGGGTGCATGGGATCCGTTTATGTTTGGTATTTCCTATGGAGGAACGAGCATTATCGGCGACCAAAAAGTGGATATGAATCCTCTGCCGGCAGTGCAAGCGAAAGTTCGTCTTATCAACGAAACGGAATTTCTTCCGGCAATCGCCATCGGATTCGATTCGCAAGGCAAAGGACGTTACTTCGACGGATTGGTCAGGTATATGATTAAATCGCCCGGTGTATTCGCTGTTGTGAGCAAGAACTATTCGTTTATCGGCTACTTGAGCCTCCACGGCGGCGTGAATATATCCCTTGAACGCAGTGATGGGGACAAAGACATGGATATTTTTACAGGGATGGAAAAATCACTCGGCAGCACCATATCGCTGATGCTTGAGTATGACCTGGGCTTCAATGACAACCACGGAGAAGCGCTCGGGCGCTTCAAGGGCCGCGGCTATTTGAACTTTGGCGTCAGGTGGTCGATTACCAGTGGCTGGGTGCTCGGCTTCAACATGAAGGACTTGTTCCAAACACAGGGAACCACGCCGTACGGCACCCGCACGCTTCAGTTAGACTATACCGGCGTGTTTTAAGACTGTTTCCATCCGCGTACGGTAGCGGCTATTTCGCTATACAACTGTCTTGCCTCTCAGCAAAAAGCGGCAAGAAAGCCCTGTTTTTCCCATAAAAATCAGCCCTCCGCAGAACCCCTCTGGCACCGAAGTTGTTTTAATAATAAGGAGTTCA
>JAKEEG010000072.1 GCA_022616555.1 Ignavibacteriota bacterium
GTAAATGTAAATCGGCACGTCCGCTGCCGGGTGTGTCGCCAGAATTTCCGCGCTCCACCGCCTGGCCGGAGTCCTCCTTCACTGCCATACTGATCCCGTAGTAGGGAAGACCTTCGGGTCACCGAATGTTCAGCGCTCCGATGAAGTTACACATATTGCTTCCGAAAGGCTTCGTAATCGTTTATAGTGAGTTTATTTCCTTTGACTTGGACATGGCCTTCTTTAATAAATTTATGCAGCATCCGCGAGACCGTTTCCCGCGATGTGCCGGCCATGTTTGCCATATCCTGTTGCAACGGCAGGTCTTCCACTTCCACTTTGCCCTTGCGGAACATCCCGAGGTCGTCCGCAAGCATCAGCAGTACGTTGGCGACGCGGCCTGCCGCGTCTTTCAACGACAAACTCTTAATTTGCGTATCGGCTTTGCGCAGCCGCATTGCCAGCTCACCCAAGAGTGAAATAGCGACCTGCGGATACGCGGCGATGAGGTCGAGAAAATCTCGACGGTGAATCATGAACAATTCCGTTTTCATCGTCGCCACAACGCTCGCCGAGCGCGTCATGCCGTCCAGGAGCGACATCTCGCCGAAAAATTCACCCGGACCGAAAATCGAGAGGATCACCTCGCGCCCGGTTTCGTCCATTCGGACAACTTTTACTTTCCCGCTGACGATCACGAAGAGCGCCGCGCCCATCTCCTCTTCCAACACGACGATGCTGCCCTTCTTGTACTTTTTCCGGACGCCGAGCTTGGCCACTTTCTTCAGCTCTTGCTCGTCGATGTCGGTAAAAATTGGAACGTTGCGGAGGAAGCTCACTTCTTCAGCCATGTTGTGTGAGGATGATGGTAGTGTCACAGGTTCGGTTCACGGAACGCGCTGTTCTATGTAACCAATATATCCGCCAATGTGATGAAAGTCAAGTACAGTGTGACATATGCACATCGAGTTTTTTTGTGAAAATGCTAAGCATTTTGTGATGAAGATGTGATGGATGGACGGATATTTCCTAAACCTGTAGGGGCACGAGATATCTTGTCTTCCGGCAAGCAGTCGTGCCCCTACCATAAAAAATACTACGTACCGGCGGAATAATCGGTCAGGTACTTCACCTGTTCCTTCGTCAGCGTGTCGATGGCAATGCCCATCGTCTTCAACTTGACGTGTGCAATCTCCTGGTCCTGTTCTGCAGAAATATCGTACACCTTGTTCTGCAGGCGTTTGCCGTTCTTATGAGATTCCGCCAAACGAAGCTGCGACATGAACTGATTCGCGAACGACATGTCCATGACTTCGGACGGGTGACCTTCTGCAGCAGCGAGGTTGACGAGCCTGCCCTTCGCCAGCACGAAAATCTTCCGGCCGTTTTTCAGCGTGTACTCCTCGTTATCATCCCGGATCTCGCGCACAGACTTCGTGAGCTTCTTGAGGTCATCCAAATTAATCTCGCAATCATAATGCCCCGTGTTGCAGACGATGGCACCGTCTTTCATGCTTTTGAAATGCTTTTCGATAATAATATCCTTCACGCCCGTTGCCGTCACGAACACATCGCCGATCTTCGCCGCATCGTCCATGTTCATCACGCGGAAGCCTTCGAGCGTTGCTTTCAGCGCAGCCGTTGCTTTCACCTCGGTGATGATCACGTTCGCGCCCAAGCCTTTTGCCCGCAGCGCTACGCCTTTACCGCAATGTCCAAAGCCTGCAACCACGATGTTCTTGCCTGCGAGCAACACGCTTGTGGCGCGCAGAATGCCATCCAGCGTGGATTGCCCCGTGCCGTACACGTTGTCGAAATCCCATTTCGTCTCAGCGTCGTTCACCGCGATCACCGGATATTTCAGAGCGCCGTCGTCCGCCATCGCACGCAAACGCTGCACACCGGTCGTTGTTTCTTCCGTCCCGCCGATGATAGTCGATTTTGCAAGCTCAGGAAATTTATTGTGGATAGTAAAAATCAAATCCGCGCCGTCGTCCAGCGTCAGGTTCGGTTTAAACTTCAATGATTCTTCGATGCACCAGTAAAATTCTTTCACATTCATGCCGTGCCACGCGAAGATCGAGTAGCCATCCGCCGCCAACGCTGCTGCGACGTCGTCTTGCGTCGAAAGCGGGTTACAGCCGCTCCAGCTCACTTCCGCACCTGCTTCGGCGAAGGTCTTCACGAGTACCGCCGTCTCTTTCGTCACATGCAAGCATCCGGCTATGCGGTAACCCTTAAGCGGTTTTGTCTTCCGGTATTTTTCTCTCAGTGCCATTAACACAGGCATGCGGGATTCCGCCCACTCGATGCGCATTTTTCCGGCTTTCGCTAACGATAAATCCCTGACTTTGTATTTTCCTTTTTTCTCGTCCATGGTATTTCTGTCACTCGCAGTTAGTGATTGGTTATGTGATAATATTACCCTCGGCAAAAAAATCGCCCATCTCTCGCGGGCGACTTCTTACTACTTCCTACTTCATACTTACTACTTGCTCTACCTCGCAGCCCGCTGCAGCTTCGACACGAGATCCAGCTTCTCCCACGTAAATTCTTTTTCGCTTCGGCCAAAGTGCCCATATGCCGCCGTCTTCTGATAGATCGGCTTGCGAAGGTCCAACCGCTTGATAATGCCGAGCGGCGTCATATCGACTTCCTTCTGCAGCATTTTCGCCAGCGCTTCATCCGGCATCACGCCGGTGCCGTACGTCTGCACGAGCAACGACACTGGCTCGCGTACGCCGATGGCATAAGCTACCTGTATCAGACACTCACTCACCAAACCGGCGGCAACAAGATTCTTCGCAAGGTGCCGCGCGGCGTATGCAGCGCTGCGGTCAACTTTTGTGGGGTCTTTGCCGGAAAATGCTCCGCCGCCGTGCGGCGCGCGTCCACCGTAGGTATCGACAATAATCTTTCTGCCTGTCAACCCGCTGTCGCCGTGGGGACCGCCGATTTCGAACCGCCCGGTGGGATTGACGTAATAGGTTGTTTTGTTATCCAATAAGTTCTTCGGAAGGACTTTCTTAATCACATTGTTAATCACGTCATCGCGGATTTTTTTCTGCGATGCGTCCGGGTCGTGTTGTGTGGAAATCACCACGGAATCGATACGGATCGGCTTTTTGCCTTCGTACTCAATGGTGACCTGTGATTTCGCATCGGGACGCAAATAGGACATTAAGCCGTTTCGGCGTTTACGAATTTCCGCCAACCTCTGTACTAACTTGTGCGCATACATAATCGGCATCGGCATGTACTCGTCCGTCTCAGAGCACGCGTAACCGAACATCATCCCCTGGTCTCCGGCGCCGCCCTTGTCCACACCGCGCGCAATGTCGGGCGACTGCGAATGAATGGCGGAAATCACCGAGCACGAATCTGCGTCGAAGCGGTATTCGGCGTCTGTATAACCGATATCGCGAATGACCTGCCGGACAATATCCTGTACTTCGATATACCCGTGCGTTGTAATTTCACCGCCAACGAGAACCATGCCCGTCGTGGCAAACGTTTCGCATGCCACACGGGAGTGCTTGTCCTGCGCAAGCAGCGCGTCTAGTACGGCGTCTGAAATCTGGTCGCACACTTTATCCGGATGGCCTTCGGAAACTGATTCCGACGTAAACAAATATCGCATTACATTACTCCCCTACGTAAGTTAAATAAAGTTAATAAAATTCGAGTTCTGAGGAATCGCCGATGTTAATCCGTTTGAAGCTCCCCTTGATTACCGCGTTGCTGCCGATAATGGAATCTTCCAGTAAAGCGTTCGCTACCGTGGCTTCTTCACTGACAATAGAATTCCGAATAACGGAATTTTCAACTTTCGCGCCTTCGGCAATCGCCGCATAGGGTCCCACCACGGAATTCTTTACAATCGCCTTAGGCGAGATAAACACAGGTGGTTGCAACACTACGCCGTTAATCTTGTGCTGTGCCGGAAGACGGTCGAGGAGCAACCGATTTGTCTCAAGCAATGTTTCAGGTTTCCCGCAGTCGTACCAGCCGTCGATCGTGTGCGTCTTCATCTTCTCGCCTCCGTCAAGCATCATCTGCAACGCATCGGTGAGCTGGAATTCGTTGCGAGTCTTCACGCTCCGCTTAATCATGTCTTTCAGATTTTCGACCAGCTTCTCAGGATGCTTGATATAATAGAGGCCGACAACCGCAAGGTTGCTTGTGGGCTTATCCGGTTTCTCGACCAATCGGGAGATGAATCCGTCCTTCGTCTCAGCCACGCCGAATCGCCGCGGGTCTTCCACTTCGCGTACACCTATCGAAGAAAATTCGCCCCGTGTGAACGTTTTGAAATCAACGTCGAAAATCGTATCGCCCAGCACAATCAAGATAGGGTCGCGGGAAAACGTGTGCCTCGACAAATAAATGGCATGCCCAAGCCCGAGCCGTTCCTCCTGCTCCACAAAATCTACCTTAATAGAGTAATCTTTGAGGATGTAGTCCCGGATTTTATCGCCAAGGTAGCCGATAATAACAGTAACCTCGTTGAAACCGTTCTCGATCAGCCGATCCAGAATGTGTCCGATAATCGGCTTGCCGGCAACGTTCAACAAAACTTTCGGGACAGTGTATGTGTGCGGACGGAGGCGGCTTCCAACGCCAGCAACGGGGATAATCACTCGCATATGCTTGGGCCAAGCTTGAATAAGACGAAAATTAAAGATAACAAAGTATTGGCAGAGAAACAAACGGATTTTGGGCGAATTGATATTCAGCAAGTTATTCGGTACTCTTTGACATCCAATTCCCAAATGACAACCGAGTTAAAATCCTCCGATCCTGCACTACAGAGCGTCGCCGATGGCGCATACCCGAAAGGATTTTTCGTTCTCCTCATTCTGGTAATCCTCTCACGTATTCCCTTCCTGCTCATTGGCTTTGGAGCCGACGGGGATGCATGGCGGATCGCCGACACCGCAGTACGGCTTTGGAATGAAGGGACCTACGCAATATCGCGCGCACCGGGTTTTCCGGTATACGAACTGATAAGCGCGCCTCTTATTGGTTTGGGCGGGTCGTTTATTTCTAATGCTGCGACGCTTCTTGTATTTTTGATCTCTTTGCTTGTTTTGAAAAGGATTCTCGAATTATGGCAGGTTCCTTCGCCAATTCTCCCCTTAGCATCGTTTGCGTTTTTTCCGTTGCTGTGGAAAAACTCCGCCATCACCCTGGACTATGCCTGGGGGTTGGCGGGTTTGCTTATTACACTGCTCTACTTTCTGAAGCGTAAGTACGTTGTCGCTGGGATTTTCCTGGGCATTGCAGCCGGCACGCGCATTACGCACATTGTGTACATTATCCCGTTCCTCTTACTGGTACAACCGGACGAACGCAGTGCGTGGAGAGTGTTCGCGCTGAGTGCTGTTGTCACAACCATCGCATCATATATTCCCGTTTTAGTCTCGCCGTCGTCATTGTCAGCGCTTGCCGAATACAATTCGGGAACGTGGCAACAACCTTTGTGGAAGATCATAGCCACAGGCGTATACCGCTTTATCTATTCGGCCGGCTTGTTAGGCATTCTGGGCTTGGCAGGAGTCGCCATCGCTCAGCAAAAACAAATTAGCAATTTGCGCTCGCACCTTCCCTTTGCCTTTTGCGTAGCCTGCATTAGTCTTGCCATCTTCATGTTTACCCTGCTGCCGGACGAGCGCGAATATCTGATTCCCGCCATACCGTTTCTTCTCGTAGCAGCATTTCTGAGTGCAAAACGACGGCAGATCATTATTGTGACCGCCTTCCTGCTATCGTATTCCTTTGTGAGCATTGACGTTGTTGAGCATAACACGGCTTCCCCAAGCCTCAAAGTGGCGATACGTGCCGGTATTGTCATCGAGGAGTTTACAAACCGTCTCGAGAATGACCGAGTACGAAAACACATTGCATCGCTTGAGCTTCCGGATTCTTCGATGGTCATGGTAGGGTCGGGTCCGGCGTTTGGCCTCGAGAACCCGCACGTCGAGCCCCACCGGGAGTTTTCGGACTTGCTTCGCCAGGACGTTTACAAAGCGAAACGAGGTAACTTGTATTACGTGTACAGTCTGGATGCCCAACAGTTACAAGAGATGAGAGGACGCGGATTCCGAATATACTATACGGAGAATGTGGGGAATTATCTCGAAAGCTTTATCGGGTATCGATTAGCGGATGAGGGTGTTGCGATGCTCAAAATAGATATAGATAAGAGAGAATGAGGCGTGCCATTAACTGGCGCCACTTCCTACATGTAGTTCACCCCGACTGAACATTTCTCTTTTTGTAAAGATCCACGCCGAAGGGTTCCATCAACGTTGGCAGTGAGAGCAGGAAAACAAATGATATGGCTTCGTAAAGTTGGCGAGGCTCATCGAGATTACCGAACAAGAGCGTTAAGAGAACGAGAGGTCCAAGGGTTGCGATCAAGCCTGACCTCAGGAGTAATGGTTTCTCATGCCAACGGTGAAGAATAAGGAATGCAAAAACACCATATAGCATTATAATATAGAGAAGCCTTCCCGGCTCAGTTAAGATGGAAACATTATAGCCAAGGTGGAACTCCACAATACTGCCGGCATTGCCTGAAAAAAGATAGGTAAGTGCAAGTTTGATGGAACTATAGAGCACGAGCTGTAATCCGCTGTGCGATATCAATCGGGGCAAAGGTAAAGTGTCTCTGAACGCTAAATAAAAAAACGGTATGAGAAGTACTGCTGTTTCCTTATTGAATGCTGCCAGCAGAAATGTGAGATAATACCAAGTGAGCGATTTACGGGTTAGTAATAAGAAAGCGACTGCGAACAGTAGCAGACTCGCCGGGTCATACACGTGATTGTAATACCTAAAAAAGACCGGCAGAATTATAAGCGCCAGCATCGGCGCGAATTCCGAGAGCAATGACTGCCCCGGATAATAAAGAACGATTAGGCTTCGCAACGTTAACGCAAAGCCAACAAAGCAACCCCAGAAGATAACAACCGCAATGACATAATCTGGAAGGCGGTCGGCTTTCCAACCAAGCTTTTTGACAAACCGTGTATCCCCGGTTTTCTCAATGATTGTTTGTTTTATGAAATCCGGAATTGCCGATGAGAGCAAACTTATTCCAGAAGGAACGAGCACACGATAGACGAACGGACGGTGCGCCCTGCCATCAACCATATTGGTGAACATGACAGGCTCGTGGCCATCGATGCCGGGATAAAACAGGAACACGAGCGTAACCGTCGCTGCGCAAAGGCCGTACAGTAACAGCCTGGTAATGAACCTTTGTCTCTCGGAATTGAGTTTCATCGTAATCGTTTGGACAATTCAGTGGATAACACTCGTTGCACCGAAAAGGTAGATAACTTTCGTGTGAGAGGCAAGAAACGAGGGAATTGAAAAAGGAACATGACACTTTTGAGCGTTAAATAAAACAGCCCCAGATTGCTCTGAGGCTGTCGGTAAGACAAGAGTTGTTAAAACGGTTAACGAATAAGCATTAACTGCCGGACAACTGCTGTGCCACCATTTACAAATCTTGCAAAGTACGCTCCACTCGGCATGGTACCAGCATCCCAAACGACTGTATATATGCCGGGGGCTTTCTCTTCACTAATAAGCACCGCCACTTCCCTTCCCAGCAAATCATAAATCTTCAACGAAACAAACCCTATTTGTTCAACTCGATATTCAAATTGCGTCGATGGGTTGAATGGGTTGGGGTAATTGGGAAGAAGGTCTGCGCTTAAGGGAACTGAAGGATTGCTTTCTAACGTAACGTAATCAGATTGACCGGACAAGCTTGGAGGTGTATTAAGATCCGCATCTGTATAAGCGTGGAAAGTCGATCCACTTACTGAGCTAAAACCAGGTTTTAAACTAACACTTGCGCCGGCTCGGAACGTTACATTCCCACCGCTCTGTACCGTATACGATGTCTGTGCAGCAATACTGCTTTCAGCTTCATAGGTCTTTGTTGAACTTATTGAGCCGCTTGAGAGAACAAGATCATCCGGACTGAAAGCATCAACTGTCGCTGCAGTTTCGTTAAGAACACGATGATTGTCGTGTGTCGCTGCCGTTCCCATGGGAACACCCTCATAGTTAACATTAGGATTTGACCAATATTGAACGCGTGGTACGTTGCAAAAAGAAGGATTCGCATAAGCCATTACAGTCCTAAATTGCGGAGAGGTGCATCGTCTATAACCATGACCGTAGGAGGTAAACGGAGGCGTACCTCCAACGTCTTCAGGATTATGGTGCGCCCCCTGTAAATGACCGAGCTCGTGTCCGAAAGAATAGTATCCCGTGGCACAATCGTAATGGACAACGCAGAATGCCGTTGACGCGCTCGCCATAACAACAGGGGCTGCTCCACAATATGTCGAGTTATTGAAAATCAACACATTCATATCGGCGGTGTATTCGCTACGAAACGTATGCACCTCATCCATATACCCATCACTTGTTCCCACAAAGCGATTAAGGTCGGTTGTATAATCGACCTCTGTATAACTCACTTGATATGAGTATGCCAAGACTACACGTGGGGATATTTGGCTATTGGCGTAGGACTGATTTGTTTCATCGATAGCGAGTTGAATCAACCCACTTATTGTCCCGCCAGAACCCTCCTCAGCACTCTTTGCTGAAGAGGTATAAGCAACAAGAACTCGAATGATACTTCCATCATCAACGGTAGTTTGTGCCATTTTACTTCTCAACAAATGGTTTGGGGCATCATTTCTTTGACCTTGCCCCTCTTCAAGCGACGTGTCCGGTTCCTCTTGTGGATACTTACTTTGATCTTCTTGGATAATTATATAGAGGTTGTCTCCTAAAGTTCGAATACTGTAAAACTCAGCCCCAATACGAGCTGATCCAACAATAGATTTGGTCTTTTCGTTAACCACCAAGATAACATTACCTATTTCACCCTCAACCTGCCCAACCCATGTAAAGTCGTCATTGATCTTCCCCCGATTTTGCGGACCTCCTTCTGCCACCAAGATAGTGGCTTTTCTCTGTGTCCGCAAAATCGGGGGAAGATCATGGATCCTATTTTTGGGGATGGTGTTTATTGGTAAGCTACAGCATATGTACGCATTTCAGCTTATAGTGTCAAGTGTCTTGCATTGCTAATTCATTAAGAAATCTAGATGGTGACAAAAATCACCTCTACTTCCCCACCTCAACCGCTTTCTACAACCCCGATGGAAATTCCCCAAACGGCGATGGATTTTTCCCATCATCTCAAGGTGGTGTCTCGCATAAGCCCAGCCATGATCGTCGCTCTAATCGCATCTAATGCAGAAATTGGAATCGCATCATATCAAATCTTTCCACCATAAAGCATGATCATGCTATGTTATACTCGTACGCTGGCGAATAAACCCTCGCTCTGCCGTCACAATCCTTACCTTGACTCTCGCGGCTCATTTCACTATTATAGGGCAAAACAGCCATGCACTATGAAAACCACACGGACATCTTCTCGCAAGCAGCAACACGTCGAAATCACGCTTTCGAAGGACGTCTCGTTCCGCGCCAAAACCGCCGGATTTGAACGCTGGGAATTCCTCCACAACGCTCTCCCAGAGCTGAATTTCTCCGAACTCGACACCTCTGTCACCTTTCTCGGCAAACGCCTCGCTCTCCCGCTCATCGTTTCATCTATGACGGGTGGTTATGCGGACGCCGCTCGCATTAACCGCGGACTCGCCGAAGCATGCGCCGAAAAAGGTCTTGCCATGGGCGTCGGCAGTCAGCGCCAGGCGATTGAGAATTCGACATTCCATAGGACATTTAGCATTGTGCGGGAAGTCGCGCCGGATATCGCCGTCTTCGGCAACATTGGCGCGGCGGAGGTCGCAAAGCTTAAGGACGCAACGCACGTTCTCCGGCTCATCGAGCTCATCAGGGCGGACGGGTTTGCCGTGCACCTCAATCCGTTGCAAGAATTTCTCCAGCCCGAAGGCAGCACCGAATTTCGCGGCGTGCTGACCGGCATCGAAATGCTGGTAAAGCGGTTACCAGTGCCTGTTATTGTGAAAGAAATCGGAGCGGGTATCTCTGCACGCGTTGCCAAGCGGCTCATAGACGCCGGCGTCTCTATTATAGATGTGGCAGGCTCGGGCGGAACAAGCTGGGCGGGAGTGGAAATTCTCCGCCGCAACGGAGCGCCGTCGAAACGCAAAGCGGAACGCAGTTTTGCCGATGCGTTCTGGGATTGGGGTATCCCGACCGTTGACGCCCTTAGGCAAGTCGTGGGATTAAGACAGCAAACACCCTCGCTCACCGTTATCGCGTCCGGCGGATTGTACGGTGGATTGGATGTGGCAAAATCCATTGCATTCGGGGCGAACCTCGGCGGCTCGGCTCGCCCATTTCTCAAAGCCCTCGAAGCCGGAGGCGCAAAGGGGCTTGCCGCAGAGATTTCACGCTGGGAAATGGAGCTGAAAGGCGCAATGTTCTTAACCGGCTCACGCACCGTTGCAGAGCTGCAAACGCAGCAGCTCGTGCTGAAAGCTTAATTTTTCCCTCCACAAGTGTACGAAGTAAGGCATCTGCATTTACCTTCGTGTTCTTCGTGGATCAATCTTCAAAATAGACAAAGACCCAATGCCATTTGAACGCCGTTATCATCAATACAAGCAACTCATAGATTCGTATCTCGAACAATTCGTGCGGGATGCCCAGCCGCGCTCATTGTACGAGCCGGTGAGGTATATTCTGGGCGGAGGCGGCAAGCGCGTCCGCTCCGTGCTGGTGCTTATTGCCTGCGAAGCGGCAGGAGGCTCCAAACGCGACGCTCTTCTGGCAGGTGTGGCCATGGAGCTGCTGCATAATTTCACGCTCGTCCACGACGACATTATGGACCACGCTGTGGCGCGCCGCGGCAGGAAAACCATCCACAAGAAATGGGATGAAAATACTGCGATCCTCGTCGGCGATGAATTGCTGGCGCTAGCCTACCGCGCGCTGCTGAAAACAACATCCCCGCGCATCCATGAAATCTCGCGCGTCTTCACAGAGGGCGTCGTTGAGGTGTGCGAGGGACAAGCATACGATAAGGATTTTGAGACGCAGCCGCACGTCGGGGTGCACGATTATCTTCACATGATTGAAAAGAAAACAGGCAAGTTGATTTCCGTTTCTGCTGAGCTAGGCGCTCTCATCGGTAAGGGAAATAAGCGGCAAGTCACGGCATTGCGGCGCTACGGCGAGCACGTCGGGCGGGCGTTCCAGATTCAAGACGACCTGCTGGACATAACGGCGGATGAAAAGGAATTCGGCAAAACCATCGGCAGCGATGTGCGGGAAGGGAAGCGGACATTTTTGTACCTTGAGGCGTTGCGCCACGTGCGCGGCAGCGACAGGAAGCTTTTACTCGCATTCGCCCGCAACGGAGGCGTCGCGAAAAGCAAGGTGAAAGACTTCCAGCGCATCTACCGTGAGACCGGTGCAATTGACGCAGCGCGTGAGCGTATCGCCCACGACCTTGCCGAAGCAAAACGCGAGCTGCGACATCTTCGCCGGACTCCCGCACGGGAGATGCTTCAGTGGTTCACGTACATGCTCCTGCACCGTACTTATTAATTTGTGGAGCGTATGACCGAACGCGAAGTCACTATTAAAAATAAAGCTGGATTGCACACGCGCCCCGCAGCATCGCTCGTAAAGCTGGCGGCAAAATTCAAATCGGATTTCTTTATCGACAAAGACGGGTTTGAGATCAATGGCAAGAGCATTATCGGCGTGATGACGCTCGCCGCAGAACAAGGCTCAAAGCTCAAGCTCCGTTTCACGGGTCCCGACGAAGAGGACGCCGCTGTAGCCATTGTCGAACTCTTCGAGCAAGGTTTCGGCGAACCCTAAACACTGATTACTGACTACTGATAATGCGTTTTATGCATCCCGCCGCTATATGGCGGGGCTGATTACTGTTTTTATCTTGGAAACCGTCGACACACAACAAGAACTCGTCCTCAAAGGCATAGCGGCGTCGCCCGGCATCGCCGTGGGACCCGTGTTCTTCTTCGAGAAGGACGCTCCGACTATCGAAGAGCGCTCGGTCGCGCGCGAAGATGTCGAACGGGAAATCGCCCGCCTCAACCAGGCGCTTGCGCGCTCCGGCAAGGAATTACGCAAGATCCTCGAGTACGCCCAGAAAAGATTAGGCGAGCACCAGGCGAAAATCTTCGAGGCACAGGTGCTGATCCTTGAAGACTCGTTCTTGTTCGATACAATTCTTAAGCGCATACAGACGGAGTGCAAAAACGTCGAGTATGTGGTGCATAATGAGATTGAGAAATACCGTCTTGTGATGCTCGGCGCCAACGATGAGTACACCCGCGAACGTGCGCACGACGTCGAAGACGTGCGCAATCGTATTCTCCGCAACCTGCAGGAGCAGAAGCTCATCTCCAAGCTCGAAGGCTCTGCCGTCGTCGTGTCGTATAACCTCACTGCGGCGGATACAATGATCCTGAGCCGCAACGAAGTCCTTGCGTACGCCACTGACGCGGGCGGCGTTACGTCGCACACGGCTCTGCTCGCTCGCGCGCTGAAAATCCCCGCCGTCCTCGGCTTGCGGGAAATTACTTCGGCAGTCAGAAACGGAGACGTGGTCATCGTCGACGGGTACAGCGGGGCCGTCATCATCCGTCCATCCGATAAGACGGTCAAGGAATACGTTGCGCGCCGGGCGCACTTCGAGCAATTCGAGCAACAGCTCTCCGGCTTACGCGATCTCCCGGCTGAGACAACCGACGGGCGGCACGTGGAGCTTTCAGCGAACGTTGAATTTATTCAGGAGCTTGATTTCATCCGCATGCAGGGCGCGGACGGCATTGGGCTCTACCGCTCGGAAATTCTCCTCATCGGCAAAGAGGTCTTCCCGTCCGAAGACGAACAGCTGCAGAATTACAAGCATATTGCCGATGCAATGTTCCCCAAACGCGTCACCATTCGCACATTCGATATCGGCGGCGACAAGATGATGGTGCAGAAGGTCAAGGAGCGCAATCCGTTCCTGGGCTGGCGCGGCATTCGCGTGCTGTTGGAAAAGCGCGACCTGTTCTTGGAGCAACTGCGAGCAATCCTGCGCGCGAGCACCCGGCGCAACATCGCAGTCCTCTTTCCTATGGTGTCCAATTTGAAAGAGGTGCGCGCCGCGAAGGAAATCCTCGAGCAGGCAAAATCACAATTGCGCGATGAGAAAATCGAGTTCGACGACAAGATCACCGTCGGCGCCATGATTGAAGTCCCCGCCGCCGCCGTCATCATGGATGACCTCGCGCAGGAAGTCGATTTCATCAGCATCGGCACGAACGATTTGATTCAGTACCTGCTCGCCGTCGACCGAGGCAACGAGTTCGTGTCGTCGCTTTATCAGGAATTCCACCCCGCCGTGGTGCGGTTCATTCGCCGCATCATTGAGCGCGCAAAGAGCCACGATATCTGGGTTGGGATGTGCGGCGAAATGGCCGGCGACCCGATGGCGACTGTACTACTCCTTGGGCTGGGGTTAGATGAGTTCAGCGTCGTCGGAACCTCTCTCCCCGAAATCAAAAAGATCATCCGATCGACAAGCTATGAAGAAGCCCAGCGCATCGCTCAGCGAGTGCTAGAATTCGAGACGGAGGACGAAATCAAATCCTACCTCCGCTCGATGATGAAAGAAAAGTTTCCCGATATTCCGATTGAGTAAAAGCGACCTAAAAAAATAATAACCTGTCATGCCCGTGGATTTTAAACGGGCATCCACCCTCTGGATTCCCGCTAAAAGCATGCGGGAATGACAAAAGAAAGTTTCTTGAAACCCATTATAATACCATGACCCACAACGACATCAAACGGCTCGACCCTACGGGGATGTACAACTGGATTCGGGACTTTCCCGACCAAATCGAAGACGCCGTGCGTATCGGCAAGTCCGCCAAGTTCAAGCTGAACGTGAAGGGCGTTCGCAACATCGTCGTCACGGGGCTGGGCGGCTCGGCAATCGGCGGCGATCTCCTGCGCTCGTACGCTTCGCAAGAATTCAAGGTCCCGCTCGTTGTCAACCGGCACTATTTTTTGCCGCGGTTTGTTGACAAAGATACGCTCGTCGTCGCGTCGAGCTATTCCGGCAATACGGAAGAAACCGTCGCCGCGCACCTCGATGCGGCAAAGCGAAAGGCGCGCGTCTTGTGCATAACGACGAACGGCGAGACTGCGACAATCGCCAAGCGCTATAAGCATCCGGTCATTGAAATCAAAAAAGATTACCAACCCCGCGCTGCGCTGGGATACTCGTTCTTCCCGATGCTCGTCGCGTTCACGCGGCTTGGGCTTCTGAAAAATAAAAGCAAAGAAATAAACGAGACGGTGAAGCTCTTGCGCACGAAAGCTTCTGTCTATAGCGATCCGGGCAGCCCGGAGAACATGCCGCTGCTTCTCGCCGAGCAGCTTCACAGCAAGTTTCCCGTTATCTATGCGCCGAACGATTTGCTCGACACCGTTGCCGTGCGCTGGCGCGGGCAAATCGCAGAAAACGCCAAACAATTGGGATTCGGCAATGTGCTTCCGGAAATGAACCATAACGAGCTTGTCGGGTGGAAACAAAATCCGGAACTGCTCAAACGCCTGCACGTTGTGTTCTTGCGGGATAAAAATACGCACAAGCGTGTCGCCGTGCGGGAGAATATCACCAAAGGCATCGTTTCGCAGTATGCGTCGGGAGTGTCAGAAGTGTGGAGCGAAGGAGCCTCGCCACTCGCGCGCATGTTCTCGTTAATTTATTTTGGCGACTGGACGAGCTACTATCTTGCTCTCCTGAACAACGAAGACCCCACTCCCGTAAAAGCGATTGATTATCTGAAACAAGAATTGGGAAAGGTGTAGGAGTATTCATGAGACGATTTGTTATTGCCTGTTTCTGCATCACGATTTTTGCTTCCTCCGCCTCTGCCCAGTTCTACTACTTCGGGCGCAATAAAGTGCAGTACACGGAATTCGAGTGGAAGGTGCTTAAAACCGAGCACTTCGACATCTACTATTATCAGGAGATGGAAGAGCTTGCCGAGCGCGGCGCGTATTTCGCCGAGGAGAGCTACAAGCTGATGGAGCAAAAATTCAACCACAACATCTCCGGCAGGATTCCGCTCATTTTCTACAGCTCGCATCTGCACTTCCAGCAAACGAACGTCACGCCCGGCTTCCTGCCGGAAGGCATCGGGGGGTTCTTCGAATTCCTCAAGGGTAGAGTCGTTATTCCTTACTTAGGCTCCATCGAGCAATTCGCGCACGTCATCCGTCACGAGTTGGTGCACGTTTTCATGCATAGTAAAATTAACCGCGTGTTGCTCGACCATCGCCAGACGCAGGACCGTGCCATCCCTTCGTGGTTCACCGAGGGGCTTGCGGAATTCTGGTCAACCGAGTGGGACACGCAGGCGGAGATGGTCATCCGCGACGCCGTCATCAATAATTACATCATCCCTGTAGCAGACATGGACCGCATCTACGGCTCGTTCCTTCTTTATAAAGAGGGACAAAAGGTGCTGGAGTTCATCGCTGAACGGTACGGAGAAGAAACAATTCTCCTGCTGATGGAAAATTTCTGGAAAGCCAGCACGTTCAGCGAGGTGATGCGCCATACCATCGGCAAAAGCTACAAAGAGCTTGACGAGGAATGGCTGTATCACTTGAAGAAAAAATATTACCCCCTCATCGGCACGGAAGATTTGCCCAGCGTCGTCACAAAAAATGTCGTGGATGTCGGCTTCAACCACAAGCCCGTGTTCTACCAGAATGGAGACAAGCGTGAAGTCTATTTCGTCGGCAATCACACGGGCTACACGAGCATCTATCGCACCGACCTCAATGCAGAAAAACCTCGCGTGGAGGAAGTCA
This sequence comes from Ignavibacteriota bacterium, assembly GCA_022616555.1. Classification (GTDB taxonomy): domain Bacteria; phylum Bacteroidota; class Ignavibacteria; order UBA10030; family UBA10030; genus JAKEEG01. The sequence continues at coordinate 15,862 of JAKEEG010000072.1, forward strand.
TCGAAGGCGAGAAGTCGGATGAGTTCGAGGCGTTCCATCTCTTCCAGAGCAAAATGGATATTTCGAGGGATGGTATCCTTGCTTTTGTGACCAAAAGCGGTGAGAACGACGCTCTCCATCTCTACGATGTCACAGAGGACGAACTCGTCGAAACCATCCGCTTTCGCTCGCTTGTCGTGCTGACGTCGCCGTCGTGGTCGCCGGACGGAAAGAACCTCGTCTTTGCCGGAGTCGAAAAATCCGGAAACAACGACCTCTACTTGCTCGAAGTCGCCACTCGCACGCTTACCCGGCTCACCAACGACCATTATGACGACCGCGACCCGGCGTGGTCGCCGGACGGCAACCGTATCGCGTTCAGCTCAGACCGCGCGCCGAACGGGAACGACGGTATCTACAATATTTTTCTCTACGATATTCGCACGTCGGCAATCGAGTACCTGACGACAGGCGAGCACCACTTCAACGCTCCCGCCTGGTCGCCGGACGGCCGATGGCTCGCGTTCACGTCCGACTTCGAAGGTGCGCAAAACATCTGGCTGATGAAAGCGGACGAACGGATACTCGCCAACCCGGACTCCCTCCGTCTGATGCGCAAGATTACCAACTTCACGACGGCATCATTCGACCCCGCATGGACAGACAACGACGAAATGGTCTTCGTGGCGTTTGAGAATTTCAGCTTCCAGATTAAGCGCATTTTCGACACGAACGAACGGTACGATTCCTCCGCCTCACAGCACGCATTCTTCTACGACGCGGAGGCCGACCCATGGGTGCCGAAAAAAATAGAGGGAGAATCCGTTCTCGGCGAGTACCATTACGACCGCGAGTACAGGCTTGATATTGCGCAAAGTCAAATTGCCACCGACCCGATATTCGGTACGTACGGCGGCGCCGCGCTTGCGATGAGCGATATGCTCGGCAACGACCAGTATTACTTTCTCGTTTACAACACAGCACAGGCGAGTTCGGAGTTTCTCGAAAGCTTCAACGTCGCCATCTCGCGCATCTCGTTGGGCACGCGCGCCAATCACGCGTACGGCATCTTCCATTTCGCAGGCAATCGGTACGATTTAACCGACCCCGACCTGTTTTTCTACGAGCGCTCGTTCGGAGGGTACTTTGCGCTGAGCTATCCGCTCACCAAGTTCAAGCGCGTCGAAACCAGCCTTACCGTCAGCAACTCCGATAAAGATATTTTACTCGGCGATCTGCCGCGCAAAGCTCTCATGACCTCCAGTTCCATTTCGTTCGTGTGGGATAACTCCCTCTGGGGTCCCAGCGGTCCCGTGGACGGCAACCGGATGAAACTCACGCTTGCCTACACAACGGACGTGCAGTTCTCTAACGTCGATTACTACACCATTATCGCAGACTATCGACACTACTGGCGTATCGCCACGCGCAGCGCGTTCGCTTCGCGCATCAACCTCTGGTACAACGAAGGCAAGGAAGCACGCCGCTTCTTCATGGGCGGAAGCTGGGATTTGCGCGGGTGGCCGAGATGGTCGATTCGCGGCGAGAAGATCTGGTTCACCAGCCACGAACTACGCTTCCCGTTCATCGACGTGCTGGGCGTTCGCTTCCCCTTCGGCGGTATTAACTTCGGTTCATTCCGTGGCGCCATCTTCGCGGATTTCGGGGGCGCGTGGGACGACAACTATAAAGATACCAAAGGCAGCATCGGCACCGGCGTGCGCTTCAACCTCGGCGGCATCATCGTCCTGCGTTATGATATCGGCAAACGCATCGAAAACGATTTGTCGCAATTCCAGGAAGGCATCTTTCATCAGTTCTTCTTTGGGTGGGACTTTTAACCATTGCGGATTGCGAATTTCGAATTAAAAAAATACATGGGTAGGACAGACATTCCTGTCTGTCATTAGCAGAGTAAAATAATTTAAGATACGGGCGGATTAAAATCGCTCATATATCGTTTTATACGAGCTTTTAAGCCTAACCCGATGTCTGATACCCTTTTTAAATGTGGGAAAAATCCACAGGGGTTTGGGGAATTTCCACAGGCATCGTAGAAGCCAACTCATCGCTGAATTGAAACTCTGCGTTCTCCGCGACCTCCGCGGTTACGTATTTCGCACAAAAAGAAAGGACTCCCGTAATGCCGCACCGTCATTATTGGATACTGCTAGTTCTGCTCCTTGCGCCCGCGTTGATGTTCGCGCAAGAAGCAGAAGGCATCTATCAAACGGATTTCCCGCCCGATGAATTCAAAGCGCGGTGGGAAAAGATTTTTAACGCCATCGGCGATAACGCTGTCGCCGTCGTTCAGGGCGCGCCGCAGGTGCGGGGGTTTGCCCTGCCGCGGCAGTACAACGAATTTTATTATTTGTGCGGCATCGAGACGCCGTTCGCGTACATCAAGCTGGACGGCAGGAATAGGAAAGTCACACTCTACCTCCCGCCCCGCAACCCGCGGCTCGAACGCAGTGAGGGTAAAGTCCTTTCCGCCGACGACGCGGAGTTAGTCAAGCGTCTCACCGGAGTCGATGAAGTGCTGAGCAATGAATTGACGAAAGGCGGCTGGCTCGGCGATACGAGCAGAACGCGCCTCACGCTCTATGTGCCCCACCAGCCGGGCGAAGGCTACGCCGAAAGCAGAGGCGAGAACGTGCAGGCTAACGTCGGTATTGCAACGGATTATTGGGATGGCAGGCTGCCGCGCGAGGGACAGTTTATTCAATTGCTGAGAACCCGTCACCCGCGTGTGGAAATCCGTGACCTGACGCCAATTTTAGACGAGCTACGAGCCGTAAAGAGCACACGAGAAATTGCGCTCATACGCCGCGCGTCCGAGCTATCTGGACACGCCATTGTCGAGGCAATCAAAAGCGCGGAGGCTGGAATGTACGAGTACGAGCTTGAAGCCGCCGCGCGCTATGTGTACACCGTCAACGGCTCACGCATGGACGGCTACCGCGCCATTATCGCCGCAGGGACAGACAATATCTGGAACGCGCATTACTTCCGGAATAATAGTTTATTAAAAGACGGCGACCTTGTGCTGATGGACTACGCGCCGGATTACAGGTATTACACCAGCGATGTCGCGCGGATGTTTCCCGTGAACGGAAAATTCAGCCCCGTGCAGAAGGAAATCCTCGGGTTCGTCCTCGCTTACCGGAACGAAATCATGAAACGCATTCGTCCCGGCGTCACCGCTCAGCAAATTATGGATGAAGCGAAAGTCGCCATGGAGCCTATCCTGAAGCGCACGAAATTCTTCAAGCCAGCATACGAGAAAGCCGCGCGCACGCTCGTTGAGCGCGGCGGCGGAGTCTTCTCGCATCCCGTCGGCATGGCCGTACACGACGACGGCGGCTACCGGCAGGGTCCCCTCAAGCCCGAGCATGTCTTCTCCGTGGACCCGCAGCTCTGGGTGCCGGAGGAAAACCTCTACTATAGATACGAGGATGTCATCGTTATTACTGAGACGGGCTATGAGAACTTTACGGACTTCCTCCCCTCCGAGCTTACCGACATCGAGAAGCTCATGCGCGAGGACGGCATCGTCCAAAAGGTGCCGAGGGTGAAGTAAAAACAACAATGAAATTAGCACTTGTCACATGCCAAAAATATGCCAGCCTGACCGACGACGACCGGCTGTTGATACCCGTTCTGCAGCAAGCCGGGTACACGGCGGTTGCAGTGTCGTGGGATTCGCCGGGAGTCAGGTGGACGGACTTTGGCTGCGTCGTCCTTCGCTCAACGTGGGATTATCACCTGCGTACGCCAGAGTTTATGGCGTGGCTTTCAACGTTGGAGCAACAACGGGTAAAGGTGCTCAACCCGTTGAACACAGTGCGGTGGAATCTGCACAAGCGCTACTTAAAGGACATCGAACAGCGCGGCATCCCCATCGTCCAGACACACTGGGTCGAACAAGGCAAGAACGGCAACCTGCGCGCAATTATGGAACATTATCAATGGCGCGACGTAATCGTCAAGCCCGCCGTCTCGGCAACGGCGCACAACACATATCGCATCCGAGAGCAGGAACTCGCCTCGTTTACAGACCGCGTGCACGAGATGTCTCTCAGTATGGACTTACTTGTTCA
>JAKEEG010000073.1 GCA_022616555.1 Ignavibacteriota bacterium
GCGGCAATTTGTAGCGGTGTAACGGCAACCTCGTAGCCGTACGACATCGACTGGAGGGATGTTCCCGACCATTCCTGCGGCTTTTTCAGCCTTCCACGCACTTCGCCCGGCATATCCACTCCCGTGGGAATCCCAAAACCAAAGTCCCGCGCCTGCCTGTAGAACCGCTCAGCGCCAATTGTCGGACTCACCTTCGCCATCACGATGTTGCTGGAAAACTCAATTGCCTCCTGAAACGTGAGCACATCGCTCTCGTGCGAGTCGCGTATCAACCGGTACTTGCCGCCGGGTAATTTTATTTTCCACTCGCCATGCTCAGCGTTATAGACTTTGTCCGGCGCGACGAGTTGATACTCGTACGCGGCGGACGCCGTCACAACTTTAAACACCGAGCCGGGCTCGAACATGTCTGTCACAACTCGGTTCTTCATCGCGCTGAGGTCGTGCTGCGTGTAACGGTTGAGGTCGACGCCCGGAACGTTTGCCAGCGCGAGAATTTCTCCCGTCTTCGGATTGAGCATCAGCGCCAATCCAGCGTCGGCTTTGTTCAACGCAATGCCGCGCTTTAATTCCTCTTCAACAATCGATTGATAGGCGAGGTCGATTGACAACACGAGATGGTTGCCGTTGACCGGGTCGACCTGCGGATAATCCGCAGACGGCCTGGCCTTGCCCAATCCGTCGCGCTGCATCACCACCGAGCCATCGATGCCGCTCATCGTTTCATCGAAGTACATCTCCAACCCGGAGATGCCGTTGTTGTCGATGTCCGTAAAACCGATCAACTGGCCCGCGAGGTCGTCGTAGTGATACAGCCGTTTCGGCTCGTTGACGATGACGATCCCTTCGAGGCGCGTGGATTCAAGCTCGCGCGCAACGCTCGGCTTTACGTGGCGTTCAAGCCACACAAAGCGCTTGCTCGATTTTCCCCCATTCGCGCTCCGCAGCTTCGACAGATAGTACGATTCCGGCCTTCCGAACACGCGCGCGAATTTTTCCGCTACCGACTTGACTTTGCCGCCAAGGATTTTCGGGTCGGCGGCAAACGATACATACATCGTGTTCGACGCGAGCACGTTCCCGTAGCGGTCATAAATGTTTCCGCGTACCGCAGGAAGGGCGAAGCGCTGCTCGTACTGCTTGCGCGCAATCGTCTGGAACTTCCCTGCATCCACAATTTGCACTTGCACCAGCCGCAACGCGACGAGCACGAACGCGAGCAGCAGTGTGAGCTTTAGCAGAAAGAACCGGGCGGAGAATTCCTTCTGCGCTGCCTGAACCGGCGGCGCACTGGACTGCGTTGGATCTTGTTGTATTCCGGGATGAAATACAGTCATTTCTTCTGCAATGCCTCTTGAACTTCGCCCACTTTTTCCTGATTAACGTCTAACCATACAGGCGGCGTTTTTGGTGTCACCAACCCCAGCTCTTCGGCGGCTTTTCGGTTGATGCGCTCCAGGCTGGAAAGCCGGTTAAACTCCGCCTTCAAAATTTCCTGCTCGTTCAGTATTTTCTGGTGTTGTGTCTTCAGCGCGTTCACTTCAACCGTCAGCTGGTCGACTGCGATAATGTTCCCGACGTAAAGCACAATTCCGGCCGCCGCCGCAAACAGCATCAAAATCAGATTAAACGTCGAAACCTTGCGCTTTGCGATTTTCCGCGTTGAGCGGTTCCGGTATAACGACGCCGGGGAAATATTCTCTTCAGGCTCCGGCATTGTGCCTTTGTAGAACATCGGCCGGGAAGGGGGCTCCGGAACTACAGTTTGCACCCGTTTTTCAGGGGCTTTCTCAGCCCTGCCGTCGATTTCCGTATCGGGTTCCATCGCCCGGTTGAGAAGAATATCGATATTATTTCTGGTGTATTTTGCCATCGTCCGGGCTTAGAGTTTTTCCGCTGCACGCATCTTTGCGCTGCGCGCGCGCGGGTTTTCAGCTTGTTCAATGTCCGTGGGGACAACGGGCTTTTTCGTAACAACAGATAACCGGGGACTCACGCGCGTATCGGGGACCAGCTTATGTGCGGAAGGGATAGTTGTTGCCGACTCGGTTTTGAACATCTGTTTCACAATCCGGTCTTCAAGTGAATGATAGGATATCACAACAATCCTTCCGTTACGTTCCACTGTTTCGACCGCCTCCAGCAATGCTTGCTGGAGATGTTCCAGTTCATTGTTGACCTCTATACGAATCGCTTGAAAAACCCGCGCAAGCGATTTTGTGCGAAACCTGTTTCCCGTTACCGCCTCGACCACATCTGCGAGCTGACCTGTCGTTTCAATTTTTTGTTTCTCTCTCACATGCATAATTGCCCGCGCGATTCGCTTTGCATTTCTCTCTTCACCGTAAAACTTAATAATCTCTATCAACCGTTGCTCGTCATACGTATTCACGACCGCCTGTGCATCCAGAGCTTGCGAACGGTTCATCCGCATATCCAGCCGCTCATCCGCTCGGAAGCTAAATCCCTTGCTCGCTTCATCCAATTGAAACGACGATACCCCTAAATCAAACAACACGCCGGAGACTTCTTTCACTCCCGGCGCCGTAAGCGCAGCACGCAGATTCTTGAAATTCTCGTTGACCAATGTCACCCGATCGCCGTATCCCTTTAACCTCTCTCCTGCGGACTTAATCGCATCTACATCGGCGTCCAATCCGATCAACTTGCCGTTCTTATCCAGCCGCTCAAGTATTGCCTCCGCATGCCCACCTCCGCCCAGGGTTGCATCGACATATACGCCGTCAGTGCGCGTAAGGAGATGCTCAAGAACCTCCCGCACCATCACCGGCTTATGGAATGATGACTCGCTCACGGGCCTACGAAATATTGTCCCATAGGGACTTCTACGAAAGAATAATGGGGTCTTGGAGTCATTTCATTCCATAATTCCATTATTCCACAATTCCGTTTCTACGATTGCGGCTTGAGCACGGATTCCGCCACCGTCTCGTACGTCGCCGGCTGGTTGTTCATATACTGCTCGTAAATCTTCGGATTCCAGATTTCGATCCGCTCCATCACGCCTAAAATCAGTACTTCATTTTCGATGCCGGAAAATTTCAGGAGGTCTTGCGGAATGCTCAGCCGCGACTGCCCGTCCAACTGCACATCCGTCGCCCACTGCAACAGCGTCCGCACAAAGAACCGGTGCTGGGGGTTGGAGGGTGAGAGGCCGCGGACGGACTCTTCTACTTTATTCCACTCGTCCTGAGGATACACAAAGAGACACTGCTCGAACCCGCGTGTAATAATAAAGGTATCGTTCGCGGCTGGCGAAACGTTCTTGCGAAGCTTCGCCGGAAGCGCGACGCGCCCCTTGCTATCGACAGAGTATTCGTACCTCCCTTTAAACGAAGACATAGTTGCGTCGAATTGTCAGAGTAAATAAAGTGACTGATTTTATTGGTATTTCCGTTCTCCCATATTCCCCACTTTTCCCCACGACGTATGGAAATTTAGGGAATTGCGCTTTAAAGTCAAGTAAAAAATGCTGTAAAATAAGGGGTTTTAAGCGCGTGGTGGAAAGAGGCTCTAAATAGCTTTTAATCTTAATGCATCAAAATCCCCACAAAACTACCCGTGTGCGATTTTGGCTTAAAAACGTGGGTATGGAGATAGGCGTGCTCCCAAATTCTCATCTATCAATCACCTTCACCACAGCCGAATAATCCTCCTTCCCCAAGCCCTTTTGGCTCGCCTGAGCGAAAAGCTCCTGCGCTGCCTCAATAGCGGGCAGGGGCGCCCCTGCTTCGCGGGCGGCATCGAGCATCAGGTTGATGTCCTTAAGCATGTGCTCGAGGAAAAAGCGAGGAGTGAAATTGCCATCGATGATCGACGCGCCTTTCGATTGATACATGGGCGAATTAAGCGCCGACTGCCCAATGATCTCCAGCAAGATACGCGGGTTAACTCCCGTCTTGCGGGCAAAGACAAGCGCCTGCGCAAGCGTCGTAATCATCCCGGCGATGAATAAATTACACAGCAGCTTAGTGTGCGACGCCTGGTCGACACGCTCGAACCGCCACACCTGTTTACCAAGGACTTTGAGTATATCTTCCGTTTGCTTATACGCTGTATCATTCCCGCCCACAAATAATAGAAGCGATCCGTCAGTGGCCTGGGGAATACTACCCAACACGGGCGAGTGGAGAAAATACCTGCCCGCCGATGCGTATGCTTTATCAAGCTCCCCCGTAACCGCCGGGGCAACCGTGCTCATGTCGATGTGTACTTTACCCTTGCCGAGCTTGCTCAAAACTCCACTGGGTCCGGTTGCAATTTCCTTCAGCACTTCGGAGGTCGAGAGCATGGAGATGACGATATCCGATATCTCCGCCACCACCGCGGGCGACTCGCACCACTCAGCACCTTTGTTAACTAGCGACTGCGTTTTCTCTTTTGTGCGATTATAGACACGGAGTGCATATCCCGCATTCTGCAGCCGCGTTGCCATTGGCAAGCCCATTACACCTAATCCGATAAATCCTATTGTTGGTTTCATATTTGCCTCAAAAAAAAGCATGTCATTCCCGAATGCTTCTATCGGGAATCCATCTCTCTTTGTTCTCCCCTGCTCCTCCGCTCCCCTGCCGCTTCACCCCAGCGTCACCACCCTCACCTCATCACCAACCTCAATAACCACATAATACCCTTTCCCCGCCGGACCACAGTTAACGATTTCCGTTTTGCCTATCGCATCCAATCCCCGCGCTTCGTGTATATGACCGCAAACAACAATATCGAGTTGGTGCTTCTCGATAAACTCTCGCACGGATGTGCTGCCCACATGGGCGCCGCTTCCAATTTTATCGACCTTCGTATCCCGCGGTGGAGCGTGAGGGACGAAGATTTTCCACCGCGCTCTTGCAACATCGCCCCAACCCTTCTCTGCTCGCTGGAGAATCTCCTCCTCCGAAATCTCGTATGGCGTGTTCATCGGTGTAAATGGCGACGCGGAGACGCCGAAGAATCCAACGCTGTCCTTCACCACGCCCCGCGCGTTAATCGAAACGTCGAGCGAGCTGAACGTCGTTTCTAATTCCGGCGGATCCATATTCCCGGCTACTACAAGAACTACCTTGCCGTGCGACTGAAACAGCTTCAGCGCGTCTTCGGCTTCTTTCGGGGAGCCGGCAGTTGTTAAATCGCCCGCAATGAGAATAAGATCGTACGCCAATTCTCGCGCGAGGATCTCGTTCACCTTTTTGTACGAGCCGTGGATATCCGAGAAAGCCAGTATGCGCATAAGAAAACATAACCACGAAGGGCACGAAGTTCACCAAAAATAAAATCAAAAAAAATCTGTCATTCCCGAATGCTTCTATCGGGAATCCAGTTGATAGATTCCCAACAGAAATATTGTAGAGTTGTAAAAAGTCAACAAAATCAGTGCTTTTCTCAACTTTTCGCAACTTGATTTTGGCTTGTTCCGATGGTACTTTGACCTTCCCGTCTGGGATGGATTCACAATAAATACACCCGCGAAACACGCGAAATACGCTAACGATTTCTTCTTAAAACCATTTCGCGTAATTCGCGCTTTTCGTGGGCAATTTTTCTCTGCTGTCTCTGCGGTGATAAAAACTATGATCACAACACTCAAATTTCTCGCGCTCGTCATCGTTCTCAACATCGTCCGCTATTTGTTCGCCTACGTGCCGCTGGAACATATGATTACGCTCCCGATGTTCTCCGTGATGAGCGAGAACCCGAGCTACTTCAATACCAATTTTACGCCATCGGATTGGGCAACGTCGTTCTTCTATAATTTTATGATGTGGCTGACGTGCGCGTGGGTCTTCATGCTCATGCACCCGCGGCTCAAGGGACACATGGTCGTCCGCGCGCTCAAGGTGTATGGACTCATGTTCCTCATGTTCGCGAGCATCAGTGCCATCTATATGAACCACTACAGCCACCCGCGGGAGTTTTACTATTATAGCATCCTCGATTCGCTGTTAGTATTTCCTTGGGTCGCGGTTGCAACCGGGTTGTTGTGGCCGTTGTTTTTTAAACCAATAGCCCACGAAACACACTAAATACGCGAAAAGTTTTTTTCTTAAAATTTTTCGTGTGATTCGCGTCTTTCGCGGGTATGCTTTTAATAAGGAGTTCAACCATGCCGAAAAAAGTCTATCTCCTCGTCGGAACGCACAAAGGGGCGTTCATTTTTTCCAGCGACCTCAAGCGCAAGAACTGGACAATGAAAGGTCCCTTGCTCAAAGGCGCGGACGTCAACCACATCATGCTCGATACGCGCAATAAGAAGCCAACGCTCTATGCGGCGGTCAATTCTTACTGGTGGGGACCCAACGTGCACATGAGCAAAGACTGGGGCAAGACCTGGGTGCAGTCGGAAGGCGGCGTGCGCTTTGAGGAATCCCGCGGCAAGAAAGTCGAGCGCGTCTGGGCGGTCTGGCCCGGACACGCATCACAGCCCAACGTCCTTTACGCGGGTGTGGACCCGGGCACGATGTTTAAATCCGAGGACTCCGGCAAGAGCTGGAAGGAAATTCAAGGCCTCACAGACCACCCGACGCGAGAAAAATGGAACCCCGGCGCGGGCGGCATGATGGTTCACAGCTTCGTGCAACATCCATCCAGCCCTAACAAGTTTATCGTCGGCATCTCGGCGGCAGGAACGTTCGTGACGGAGGACGGTGGCAAGTCATGGGAGCCGCGCAACAAAAACGTGCTGGCGGATTTCGTGCCGGAGAAATATCCGGAAGTCGGCCAATGTGTGCACCACATGGAAGGCCATCCTTCCAATCCCGATTTACTCTACCAGCAAAACCACTGCGGCGTCTATCGCAGTGACAACGGCGGCAAGGACTGGATCGACATCAGCAAAGGACTACCCTCACGCTTCGGATTCCCGTTTGCCGTACACCCTCACGACCCGGATACCGTGTTCGTCATTCCCGAAGAAGGCGCTGAGTATCGCGGTCCCGTCGGAGGCTTCGGCGTCTATCGCAGCAAGAACAAAGGCGCAAAGTGGCAGAAGATCAGTAAAGGATTGCCGTCAAAAGAAATGTTCGTGCACGTGTACCGCCAGGCAATGGCGGTTGATACATGCGACACGTGCGGCGTGTACGTCGGCACCAGCGGCGGACACATTTTATATAGCCGCAACGAAGGCGATAGCTGGCAGGTGCTCGCTACGTGGCTGCCCTCGGTGTACTCGTTGAGTGCAGCGGTGGTGTGACAATTTCTACCCTTAGAAATAACCTTTGATATGGATTCAAACGAAATAAACTTGTGGATGTGATCTTCCCCCGATTTTGCGGACACAGAGAAAAGCCACTATCTTGGTGGCAGAAGGAGGTCCGCAATGGAAAGAGTCAAGAAACGGAATCAGTATGA
>JAKEEG010000074.1 GCA_022616555.1 Ignavibacteriota bacterium
ACCCCATGAGCCTGTCCGGCAGTCTGTAATGCCGGAAGGGCCGAGCGGACAAGTCATCTTCTTTAACATCCTCGGTGAGACGCCCCTTTCGGTTAGGATAAAGAAAGGAAGAGAGAAAGAAGCAGTAAGCAGCAAGTATGATGTAGTTGAGAAAAGAAAAAATAGTGAAATCACTTGTCATGCTGAGCGCAGCGAAAGATCTCATTTAAACTACAAGAGATTCTTCGTCGTAAAAAACACTCCTCAGAATGACATGTATCTCTTTTTCTACGGCCACCAAGACGGAATTGAAGAGGTACGCCATGAACAACTGTCCCCCTCGCTGAGGGGGATACAGGGGGAGGTGTTCTTACCCGGACTCTAAACTTCAAACTTTAGACTTGTCCGAAGGACCCCTTCGGGGAAACTTGAGACTAAGCTCTTCATTCACAAATACCGCGAGCCGCCCGCGTCGTTCTTCTTCTCTTCTGCGGATGCGTCCTCCTGTCTCACCGGGGCTGATTGCGTGGGTTGTGTAAACGAGAAGCCTTCGAACAACCACCGGTTTGCTGCTCCGAAGGATGTTTTCTCCAGCAAGAAAATCAACACGGCGGTGAGGATGATACTGAAAATAACAACGCCGTACGTCAGATTCTGGATCAACGCGCCGCCCGTGAGGCTCAATTGCAACGGGATGCCCGCAAGCACGGCGGCGGCAGTTCCTTTGGGAATCATAACGGACATGGCGAGCGCGTCTTCTACAGGCGTGGATGAGCCGACCGAAATGCGTGTCGCAAACAGCCTCGCGGCAAGCAGGACCCCGCACAGAGCAAATGCGAGCCCCAGTGAAAATTTGTCCGTGAATTGCACTGAGAGTCCGATAAAGACGAAAAAGAAAGTTTTCACGACGAACACAATTTCGCCGAAGAACTGTTTCTCCGTCTCATTGTGCCGCAGAGGCTTGAGGTCGTATTTCCTCAGCACCTTGGGAATTTTGATGAAGTCGATGTTGCCGAGCATGATGCCGAACGTCAGCGCGGCGACGGGCCCGCTGTAACCGAGGAACTCGGCGATCCCGAACACAATAAACACAAACGATGGCGTCGTGAAAATAGCGTTGCGCAGCTGGCGCATCCGGTTCAACAACAACGACCACACGTAGCCGCCCAACGCGCCAATAACGAACGCGAAGGCGAACGACGAAAGCAGTTTTCCGACGAGCAAGCCGACGTGGAGCTCTTCCGGCACTTTGAACGTCTCCAAAATCGCCAGCGAGACGATAATGCACAACGCCTCGCCCAGCGGGGATTCCAGCATTAACGTCGTTCGGCTGGTGTCGGTCAGCTTCAGTTGTCGGGCTATGGGGATAACGACCGACGGCGCGGGGCCAGCGAGCACTGCTGCGACGAAAATTGCCGCGCGCGGAATGAGATTCGTCAGCATCAACAATGCCGCCGCAATGAGCACGAGTGATATAAAATAGCTCAAGATAGTGATCAACACCGTGCCCTTGAGTGACTTGCGCAGATTCTCCAGGCTTAACTCCAGTCCGCCCTCGAACAGGATAACCACGAGGGCGACCGTTGTAAACACGGGTCCCAGCTTTCCAAAATCTCCCGGGGAGACAATCTGGAGCACAGGCCCGATGATGACGCCGATGAGCGTCAGGTACAGCACATCGGGGACGCGTGTGCGCTCGAAAAGCGCAACGAACAAATGGGCGAGAAAAATCAGCAACCCGACAAAAACTATGGCTTGGCCTGTTTCCATGAGCTCCTTATGAACCGGTTCACCAGCGAGAAATGAGAACTACCCAAAATAACAAGCTTCAGATGAAAAACAAGTGGGGAAATGCTTGAAAAAATGAGGATGACGTTGGAAATCTCCAAAAATCTCGCTATCTTAACGATACGTTAACTATAATATATTTGTTCACGAAGGCCACAAGCTGAGGCCACAAGACAAGGATTGAGAGGACATGCCACAACATAAATCGGCGGCAAAACGGATTAGGAGCAGTGCCCGGCGCCGCGCACGCAACAAAGCGGATATCACCCGCATTAAAAGTGTCATCAAGAAAGTACGGGCGGCGAAGGACAAAGCCGCGGCATCTGCCGCGTTAAAGACGGCGGTGACCGTGCTGGATAAAATGGCGGCGAAGGGAATCATTCACCGCAACAAAGCCGCGAATCAAAAATCCAAACTCACGAAACTTGTTAATAAGATGGCGTAACGTACGTTGTGTACACAACAAAGCCCGGCTCTCAAGAATTGAGACCGGGCTTTTGCCTTTTCACTTTAGACTTTAGACTTGAAACTTGAGACTTGAAACTTGAGACTTGAAACTACTGTTGTTCCTGCTTCATCCGCTCGACCTCTTTTATTTTAGCTTCGTACGCTTCGCGCAGTTCCGGTTTACTTGCGGCAAGCGATTTGTAGGCTTTGATGGCGTCGTCAAACCAGCCTTGCTTCACGTAAATTTCCGCAAGCGTTGGCGTTACGAAACCGGCGCTCTCTCCGTCGCTGTCTTCAGATTTGTGTGAGAGGTCGATGACCGGCGTGATCTTGGCGCCCTGCAGCTTTCCTGCAAGGTCTTCAATCTCATTTGAGTGTGCTGGGGAAGGCATCGCTTGAGGCAGGGGCACTGAATTTCCGCTCAGGTAATCATCGAGTGACAACGTATTTTCTGTACCGGCGAGTTCTTGACGGATCCGCGCCGTGAACTCCTCCTGCGTTTCTTCCCCAGCGGGCGCGGCGGTCTGTGTTTCCGGCTCGGCAGCCGGTTCTGCAACTGGAGTAAAGTTCGCCTCGGGCGTCAGGTCGCTGATGTCGGTTGCCAGCGGCGCCTCGGTGACGACGGATTCGAGCTGCTGCAATTCTTCAGCCTGCGACGGCGGTACAAACGGCTCTTCAACTTTAGGAGTAGGTGTGGGAGGCGCCTTGGCTTCAACCGGTCCGCCGAGGTCGGCAAGCAGCTTCTGGATTGTTTCGATGCCCGGCAGTAATTCGTTTACGGTGTGAACAGCTTTTCGCGCTTCTTCGGCTTTGCCGAGCGTCACGAGCGTGCGCGCTTTGAGCAAATGCCCTGTAGCATAATACGGGTGATGAGTAATGCCTTCTTTGCAAACGCGCAAGGCATCGTCTGCGCGGCCCTCTTCCAGATAATAATCTGCCAAGAGCGCGAACAATGGCGAGCCCGGCTGTTTCTTCAGCCGCTTTTCCAGTTCTTTAATCGATTTCTCGCGTGATTCTGCCATGGGATGCCGTTCGTGAGGCTATATTATGATGAAATGACGCGTAACAAGCAAGGGACGAACTGAAAAAATTTTTACGCCTTTATTTTTCCCCTCCTGACGAAGGGGGTGTCCTGCGGTTTTACAGCGGGACGGGGAGGTTACTTTCACTAAAATGTTTACTTACCAGCCCGAGACGGTATCATTAAGAATATCTTCTGTCAATTTGCGAATTGCTTCCTCCAGGCCCACGCTGCGTTGTGTTGCTCCGCCGCCGGAAGCAAAATCGCCCCAGTTGCTGAAATTTTTTTCCCAGACGGTCTTGCGCTGTTTGATGTCCTGAAACGTCATCCGCACCGTTACTGTCAGCCGCCGCTGGGTGACCTGTTCACCGGCTGCAACGACCGACGCCGCTTCGTTCACGCTCACGATGACGCCTTTGAGAATCGCGTCCGCGCCGGCCGCATCGGTAAGTTCGAGCGTGTTATCGGATAGAAAGCGGTTGACCAGCTCGGTCGTAAATTGCTGGCGCAGCGCCGGGTCCCCGTACCCGCTCTGGTCGTCCACAATCGGGATGGCGATGGTTTTCAGATGCGGCGGTACAGAAGCACCGGAAAATGAGTAAGCACAACCGCTTATCTGTATGCAGAAAACAGATAGCAGCACGCAGCTAAAAATAGTTGTGCACTGCAATCTGTAATCCGTCATCTGTAATCTACTTAACATCGAGCCCAAACTCCTTAATTTTGCGATACAGGGTGCGCTCGCTGATGTTCAAATCCTGCGCGGCAAGACGGCGATTGCCGCGATGCCGCTCAAGAGCCCTAGCAATAAGCCGTCGCTCCATGTCGTCAATCGATAAGGCTCCGTTGCCTTCTCTATGTACAGTGCCGACCTCCTCCACCATTGTCACACCGCTGTGTGCGAGGAGCTGTTTCAGCTCGAGGATGTCGGACTTCAGGTCGACGAGAGCACGGTAGATGAGCTCGCGCTCGGCCTGCTCAACCGATTTATTGAGTGCGACAGGCAAATTGCGCTCGCCACCGTACACCGGTGCGCGCTGTAAATATTTCTGCACGTCCTCTTCCGTGACGCGCTTGCCCTTTTCGAGCACGAGTATGCTTTCGATAACGTTCCGCAGCTCGCGCACGTTGCCGGGCCAGTAGTAATTCATGAAGGTGTGTGTGGCGTCGTCAGTAAAACCACGAAACGCCAGGTTGTTTTTCTGTGAAAACTCCTTAATGAAATGTTCGATCAAGACGGGAATATCCTCGCGGCGGTTGCGCAGAGGAGGGATAAGGATATTGACCGAGCGAAGCCGAAAATACAAATCCGGGCGAAAGCGTTTTTGCTGGACTTCCTGTTCAAGATTTTTGTTTGTCGCGGCAATCACGCGCGCGTCGGACGTGCGCGGTGCTGATGAACCGATGCGCATGTACTCGCCGTTTTCCAGCACGCGCAGTAGCTTCACTTGTGTTGCCGCGGGCATCTCGCCGATTTCGTCCAGGAAGATCGTCCCCCCGTCGGCTATTTCGAAATATCCCTTGCGGGTATCGACCGCGCTGGTGAACGACCCTCGCTCGTGTCCGAACAGCTCGCTTTCGATCAAGCCTTCGGGAATCGCGCCGCAATTCACCGTCACGAGCGGCTTCTTCGCGCGGTTGCTCGCCGTGTGCAGCGCGCGGGCAACGACCTCTTTGCCCACGCCGCTTTCGCCGGTGATGAGCACGGTAATGTCCGTCGGCGCGACCTGTTGCACCACGTCGGTAATTTCCTGCATCTCAACCGACTTACCGATAATGCCGTACTCGTTCTGGAATTCTTCGCGGGTCATTATCTCGATACAACCATCGATTCCAAATTGAACTTCTTTTTAATCTCGCTGCTGAGCCGCCGGGCGTCGTCCTGTGTCTGGAATTCACCCACCCAGACCTTGTGGAGCTTTTGCCCGTTTTTCACGATGGTAAAGATGTTGGATGAGTATCCCTCTTTCTCAAATCGTGACCGTAGTTCCTCAGCGTTTTGCAAGGCGGAAAACGCTCCGACCTGCAGTGTGAAGAGCGTTGAATATTTAGGCACAGTCGCCGGTTTTTTGATAACGGTCGGCTGTTCCTGCGGGGATGCCGGTTTTTCATGCACATCCTCCGCAGCGTACGCGGAGAACGGGTAATCGCGCTTCAGTTGGTCAAGCTTTTGCTCGGCTGTTTTGTACAGGCCAATGGAGTAATAGTATTGGTACAGTTTATACAGCGCATCGTCCGCCCACTCGCTACGCGGGAAGTTATCGACGATGCTCTGGTAAATTTTCGTTGCTTCCGTGCCGTCTGCGGTGAGCACAGCCTGGAGCAGCAACACGCCGGGGTTGTTCTGGTAATTGGCAAGGAGCGTAGAAAGCTCTGTTTTAACCGCTTCTTCCAACCCGCGCTCAATCATTTCAAGCCGTCGCTGAATGTCGGGCTCGTTCTGGTTTTCGTTTTGCGCCCAGAGTGCCAACGGCACGACTGTCAGGAACATTATCAGGAATAGATATTGATATATCGCTTTCATAACGCCTCCTACGATGCGTACGCTACAACTTCTTTCGTTTCTTGTGCGACGACGGTTCCAAATAATGTAGCCGAGTTTGCTCGTGCAATCTTTATCGTACAGTACTCGCCGGCTTTCAAACCGCCTTTCGGAAAAATCACCATCTTGTTCGTGTCTGTCCTGCCACAGAAGTCCTCATCCGATTTCTTGCTCGGTCCCTCGATAAGTACCTCGACGGTCTGTCCGATCTCCTGCTGATTCTTTTTCCAGGAGATTTCGCGCTGGACCTCGATGATTTCGTTTAAACGCGTTGTTTTGAGCGCATCCGGCACGTCGTCGTCCATATGCCAGGCTTTCGTATTCTCGCGCGGGGAATACTTGAACGTAAACGCGCCG
The DNA here is from genome assembly GCA_022616555.1 of Ignavibacteriota bacterium. GTDB lineage: Bacteria > Bacteroidota > Ignavibacteria > UBA10030 > UBA10030 > JAKEEG01. Next base: position 6,135 of record JAKEEG010000074.1, read on the forward strand.
TCATACCCAACCCGTTTGATAAGCTCTATTGTCATCTTCTGGTCGTCATCCGTCTCTGTCGGGAAACCGGAGATGATATCGGTCGACAGGCTGACGCCGGGAATGGTACGCTTGATTTTTTCGACGAGATTCAGATAATGCTCGGTGTTGTACGTGCGGTTCATCAGTTGCAGAATGCGGTCGGAACCCGACTGCACAGGCAGATGGATATATTTGCACAGGTTCTCATGCGCCGCGATAGTTTCGATAAGCTTATCGGACATATCCTGCGGGTGCGATGTGGTGAACCGTACGCGCATTGAACGGTCGACACGCGCGACACTCGCCAGCAAATCAGCGAAGTCGTACGCGTCATCGCGGTAGGAGTTGACGTTTTGTCCGAGCAGCGTTACTTCCTTAAAACCTTGAGCGGAAAGTTGTTCGACTTCCTTGATCACGCTATGAAGCGTCCGGCTTCGCTCGCGTCCGCGCGTAAACGGCACAACGCAGAACGTGCAAAATTTGTCGCAGCCGCGCATGACGGAGAGCCACGCGCTGATGCCTTCCGTGCGTAAGGGGATGATGTCATCGTAATTCTCAACACGAGACAGCCGCACGGCGATGCCCTTCTCGCCAGCGAGCGCGTTCTCAACAAGTTCCGGCAATCTGCGGTACTCATCCGGTCCGACCACGATGTCCACAGCGGATTCCGATTCCAGCAGGTTCTTTCGCAAGCGCTCGGCCATGCATCCCAGCACGCCGATGACGACGCCCGGATTGTCCTTCTTGTAGTGCCAGAAGTCACCGATGCGCCCGTACACTCGCTCCTCGGCGTTCTCACGCACGGCGCACGTGTTCACAAACACCACGTCGGCGTTCTCCAGCTCGGCGGTTCGGCGGTAACCGGCGCCGTTCATAATGCTCAGCACCACCTCGCTGTCCGCCACGTTCATCTGGCAGCCGTAGGTTTCGAGATAGACTGATAGGGGTTTGTTAGTCGTTTCATTCATATCGGACTACCAATTTAATGAAATAATGACAGACGTGCAATGCTTATCGAAATCATACAAAATAAGCGGACTTCAAGCAAAATATGAGGTTTTTGCCGGAAGGATATCATACGAATTGCCATTTCGTCAGTCACAAGGGCGTTGCTAAGGAAGGGAAAAATTGCTTTATTGGGCGGCAAAGATGCCCACGAAATACATTAAGACACGCGAAAAAATTCTTAACAGTTCAAACCATCTCTATGCACTTTCGTATATTCTGTGTGCTTAGCGAGCTATATCGTTAATTATGCCTAAACTCATCGACGACATCAAGTCCAAAGCCAAAAAGCTCCGCAAGCACATAGTACTGCAGGATGCGACAGACGAGCGGACGATCCAAGCCGCGCGTATTATCACAGACGAGGAGCTCGCGCTGGTGACGCTCGTAGGCGATGAGGGCGAAATCCGCGCGCTCGCGCAGAAGCTCAACATCGCGCTGGATAAAATCCGTATTGCCGACCCGGAAAAGTCCGATAAACTTTCCGACTTCGCGCACATGTATTTCAATTTACGGAAAGCCAAAGGCGTGCAGTTTGAGCAGGCTCAGCAGATGATCAAACAGCCGCTCTTCTTCGGTGCGATGATGGTGCGTGAAGGTTTGGCAGACGGCAGCGTTGCCGGTTCGCTTGCAACGACGGCAGATGTTCTCCGCGCGGGCATTCAGATCATCGGTATGACGGAAGGCAACAGCGTCGTTTCCAGCTTCTTCCTCATGGTCTTTCCGTACACCACATATACATTCACTGACTGCGGTGTGGTTCCAGACCCGTCCGCTGAACAGCTTGCCGATATCGCCATTGCTGCAGCTGAGAATCATCGCAAACTCACAGGTGAAGAACCGCGCGTGGCGATGCTGTCGTTCTCTACAAAAGGAAGCGCAGAACACCCCCACGTTGAGAAAGTCCAACGAGCAACCGCGATCGCGCGCAAGAAAGCGCCGTTGCTCAAAATGGATGGCGAACTCCAACTGGATGCTGCCATCGTGCCATCGGTTGCGGATAGAAAAGCAAAAGGCAGTCCAGTTGAGGGGCGCGCAAATGTGCTCGTGTTTCCCGACCTCGACGCGGGCAATATCGGCTACAAAATTGCCCAGCGTATGGGCGGGGCGGAAGCGCTAGGTCCCATTGTGCAGGGGTTGAAAAAACCTGCGTTCGACCTCTCCCGCGGCTGTAGTGTAACGGATATTGTGAATGTTGTCGCGATTAACGCGGTGATGGGAGCAGGGTAAAAAGCATTGCGGATTTCGTCCTGCCGATAAAAACGGCGAGTTGCAAAAGGCGCAGATCGCCAATTGCGAATTGAAAAGCGGTAAGGCTATCTATTTCATCTCATCTAGCACTCTGCACAGCCTCGATAACCCCTCGCGAAAAATCTCCGGCTTTGCGCCCATCCCAAGCCGGAAGTGGTCTGCTGAGCCGAAAAATTTCCCCGGCGCAACTATCGTTTGATGCTTGAGAAGCCGGGTATTGAGCTCTTCTATTATAGTGCTATTTTTGAGTCGCGGAAATACGATTGTCCCAACCCCAGGTGCGACACATTCAATATCCTTTCGTGCAAGAAATATTTCCTTGAGTGTGCTCTGGTTTTCTGCTATCAATTTTTTCGACCACGCGCGGATGCTGTCTAGATTGCGCAATGCTATCACGCTTAGCAGCTCGGAGGGATGAGGCGGCACATTAATAACGATATCGTTAATATGCCACATCTTGCGGACAAGCTCCGGTTCCGCTAACACCCATCCGCAGCGCAAACCGCCGAGTCCATAGACTTTCGTTAGGCTGCTGGAGACAACGAACTCCTTGCCGAGATGAATCGCCGATCTCGGTTTCTGCTCGAATGCTGAGTCGAGGTACACTTCATCCACGAGCACTTTAGCGCCGACACCGCGAGCGATTTCGCCAATGTGTAGCACTGTTCGCTCATCTGTGAGGGCATTTGTAGGGTTGTGGAGATTTGTGATAATGATGAGCTTTGTCCTCGGTGAAACAGTGCGCTCGACGTCGTTGACGTCAATGCGGTAGTCGTTTTCCATTGTTCGCGGGAATCGTTTCACACTCAGTTGTAAATACTGAGCGGTTGAAACGAGGAGCTCGTATGTAGGGTCTTCGAGCAGAATCTCATCGCCCGGCTCTGCAAGCGCAGCCATAGCGATGTAGTTGGCGTGGGATGTCCCAATCGCAGCAAATACTTGTTCCGGCGCTGTGCCGCAGTGCTTTGCCAGAGCGTCTTGCAAAGGGGCGTATCCGTAGTAGCTTGGACCTGAGATTTCCAGGTCCGATAACGCGACCGGGAGTTGAGCGAGCGGATAGCTCGTTACGCCGCTCGCAGCAAGGTTATATTGGATATGCGCATGGGTTTTCACCCATTGCATGTAAGCAGAACTCAAACCGTGTGGAGGAACGCCGGCGCTCATTGTTGATACTTCCTCTTCCAATAATAATACACCGGCACTCCCGTCAGCAAAATGCCTATGCCGATGAGCGTGTTTACCGGGTATTTGTAAATGGTATTCACGACAATGAAGATGCACACAAGAATAAATGCACCAGTGGTGTACGGATGTCCCGGCACCAAAAACGATTGTCCCGCGGTCCCTTCCTTTTTTCTAAAGAAGAAAATACAGCTTGCCGAAAGCCCGAAGAAGATAAAATCATCCGACACAACATAGCTCAGAATTTGCTCGTATGTGCCGGAGAGCGCTACAAGGATGGCAAAGGCACCTTGTAAGATAATGGCAATGATGGGTACACGCGTCTTTGGGTGAAGCTTTGCGACGCCTTTAAAAAACAAGCCGTCTTGCGCCATCGCATAGTACACGCGCGGCGCGGTGAGAATCCCCTGGCTTAAAAACCCCAGCGTGGAAATGGCAATGCCCAATGCAATGATCATGGCGCCTTTTTCACCGAGCGCGACGCGCATCACTTCCGAGGCGGGAGCGGGGGAATTGGCGAGCCCCTCGGCGCCAAGTGCGCGGAGACTCACCCAATTTACCGAGAAATACAGCAAGACGACGCCGACCACGCCGATGAGCAAGCCGCGGGGCAGGTTTTTTGCAGGCTCTTTGATTTCGCCGGCGATAAAGCACGATGTCTGCCAGCCGCCGAATGCAAACATCACAGGCACCATCGCTGCGCCGAACGCCGTCAGCAAATCAAATGACCCGGTTGGTACCGAGAAGGCAGATGTTTGCTCTGTGCTCAGTTTGGAATCGCTTACTAGCAAAAATCCCGAAATTACCAGAAAAGCTATGGCGGCGATTTTCATCACCATCAGCGAGCTTTGTACTGTTCCGCCCGTCCGCACGCCGAAGCAGTTCAGCACCGTCAAAAGTGCAAGCGTGGTGACGGCTATCGACCAGTCTGGTAGGGTGCTGCCGGTAAGCTCGATAAAATATCGCGCAAACGTTACCGCCACAGCCGCCAACCCTCCGGATGTGCTGACGAGAAATAACCCCCATCCAAACAAGAATGCGATCAAAGGATGGTACGCCTCGCGGATGTACGCGTACTGGCCTCCAACCTCAGGTCTTCGCGCTGAAAGCTCGGCATAAATAAATGCACCCGAAAGGGCAATCAATCCTCCGAATGCCCATGCGCCCAAGATCAGCAGAGGGGTATCAACGATTGTTGCCACCACGTGCGGGTTGATAAAAATGCCGGAACCGACAATTCCACCCATGACCAGCATGGTCGCGTCGAAGAGCCCAAGCCGCCGGGCAAATTGTGGTTGTTGTTTCCCTGGCTCCATAGTTGTTGCTGAATATAGAGAAGCATGCTGGCAAGTGCAAGGCAAAGTCAAAGCGCCGATTTGAGTCTTCCCGTAAAAAGTCCTACCTTTGAGCATAACTCAAGCATCATCCACTCTACAGACAATCGACTATGAATCGCACCGTATTTGTCATTCTCCTCCTCTTTAGTTCGTTTCCTGTATCGGCACAAAAAAGCAAACCCGAGCCAACAGCGTACGAAACACTCTGTAACGAATTTGGCTCGTTGGAAGCCGACGGCGGCCGCGTAGCTACGGTAAAAAATTATGTATTCCGCCGCGACGCAGGAACATTCTCGCTGCAGGAAGGCAAACTGTATCTCACCCAGCCCATCGGCGGCAAGGTTCGCGCCGCAGTATTTGTCGGAAAGGGTGTCTTCTCATTTTCTCCCCCAACTGCTATCGAACAAAACCTCTTGTTCCAATTTGCGGAGCAGAAGGCGCTTCAAGAGGAATTTAGCTCGGCATTGTTTGTCTTTGGGGATACGTCGCTCTCGGAATGGGAACGGTCGCTTGATTTTACTTCCCAGGAAGTCAGCAGCAAAGCAAATAGTCGTATCGACGACGGGGTGGAGCTTTTGTATTTCCGCAAAATACAAACTTTGAAGTATGATTTAGCAAAAACGTTTCTTGAGGGATGGGAGAACAGCCTCTTTCTGGCCGTCATTGAAACAGGAGGCTTGGGCACACTGCTCTATGGGATTGACCCTTTTATTGAAGAGCAGGCGTACCTTGCCAAGGCGGAACGCTCGCTCATTCTACGCAACCTGGATTTCGACCTTGTGTGTCAAATTCGCAGAGCTGGAGAATTTTCTCATTCGCCCGAAGAGCGCGGAAAACGCTTCCACGGATATGAAATTCTAAAACATACGCTCGATTGCACTATCACCGACCCCTTTAAATTTCTCAGTGACTATTTTAACTTCAACGTTGCTGCGACAATGACGATTCGAGCGGTCGACCAGCCTTCGCGCGGGGCAATGTTTTATCTCTATCAGAATCTTAAGGTCGATTCTGTTCGATGCGATACAGGGCCTATAAAGTTTTTTCAAGGGGATGAAAGCAATCAGGTTTGGGTTGAATTCGACCAGCCGTTAAGCACAGAACAACCTACTACTGTCACCATCTATTACCACGGTGATGTTCTGAAGCGGCTTGATGCCCGTTTGGTACTGTATAATTATTATTGGTATCCGCGTCAAAATTCGTGGGGCAAGCAGTCGTTTGACGTCACCTTTCGCTGCCCGTCCGATTTTACCGTTGCTGCTGTCGGAAATCTCATCGAACGCTCGACAGAAGGGGATATGACAATCACTCGCTGGAAAACCGAAATGCCTGCGAGGGCATTTTCATTCAACATCGGGCGATTTAAGGTCAAAACCATACGTGAAGATGGCGTCCCTTCAATAGATGTCCTCTTTACCGGCGCCGCGGATGAGTGGATCGCTGAGGAGCTCACCGACGATATGCTTAACGCGCTCCGACTCTTCCAACTATTGTATGGACCTCCTCCTGCCAATACGCTGTACGCGACTGAAATTCCTGGTTTTCACGGTGAAGCGCATCCGGGGCTGATTCACTTTACGAGTTTGACGATGCTGAAGGATGTTGTTGCGTGGAACAGCTCAAGCATGCTCGCTTTTCGCGCTCACGAAGTAGCACACCAGTGGTGGGGAATCGGCGTAGATTATAGATCATACCATGATAGATGGTTAAGCGAGGGATTTGCGGAGTATTCCGGCTTACTCTACATGCAAACGGCGTTGAAAGACAACGAGGAATTCTACAAAAGCCTGTCGAATTACAAAAAACGAATTTTACAGATATCTCCTGATGAACGCATGCCGATATCCCTCGGGCATCGGAATAATAACTACAGCGTCCAAATTTACGAGAAAGGAGCCTGGGTGCTCCACATGCTCAAGATGATGACAATAGACCTCAGGACGCTAAACGAAGATACGTTTAACTCGATTATGTCGACGTACTATAAACGATACCGTAACCGCGCCGCTTCGACGGACGACTTCCGTCGCATAGTTGAAGAAAAAACCGGGAAGGATATGTCCTGGTTCTTCCGGCAATGGATCGACGGAACCGATATTCCCGAGTACTCGTTTTCGTATACGCCCGAGAAATTGCCGGATGGGAAATTCAAAGTCCGCTGCAAGGTAACGCAGTCAAACGTCCCGGACGATTTTCAGGCATACGTGGTGCTTCGGCTCAACTTCAGCGGCGACCGGTTTGCCCGAACGCGTGTGCTGGTAAAGGGGAAAATAAGCGAGTTTGATTTACCCGTGCTTCCGGCGCAACCCCTGGAAATTATTTTTAACGATATGGAATCTGTTTTGTGCGAGGTGGATTAAACCCTCGACATGACATGGCATACTGTGTAAGAAAGCCAAGAAGCGATAAGTAATGCTACACCACAAGCCTGTCCCATATAAACTACTGACCGAGCATTTGCCCGAAAGCTCCGGCGTGTACTTAATGTATGCGGGGAACGGTCAATTGCTCTACGTCGGAAAAAGCAAAACGATCCGGTCGCGAGTCCGGGCGCATTTTCATGCACCGGAAGAGCGCGGCATGTGCCGTCAGGTGCGGCGCGTTGAGGCGAGAGAGACTGCCGGGGAATTGGGCGCGTTGCTGTTAGAGTCTGAATTAATCAAAAAGCTCAAGCCAATGTACAATCGAGCGCTCCGTAAAACGCGTCGGCTTATTGTTGCCCGAAAAGCGTTGACGCCACAGGGATACATCAAGGTTGCCATAGAAGCGGTAAGCACGATGGAGGCTGTGGGGAATGTTGCGAAGTCCCCCAGAGGGGGCGGGGAACGCCGAAGTGCCCTCAAGGGGGCAGGGAAGCGCGAGCGGGAAATACTAGGACTCTTCCGCACACGTACACAGGCGTTTGAATATTTGGCGGAAGCGGCAAAGGAGCACAAACTGTGTTTGGCGTTACTGGGTCTTGAACAAACGCGGCGGCATTGCTTTGCCTACCATTTGCACAGGTGTAACGGCGCGTGCATGGGTGAGGAAGCTCCCGAAATCTATAATGCGCGCGTTGAGAAGGCGTTCGAGCAACGACGCATTCAAGCATGGCCTTATGACGGTGCGGTATTAATCGAGGAATCCAGTCCAGCCATCTCCGAAACGTTCATCGTGGACCACTGGTGCTTGCTCTATAGCTTTACTCATTCGACTACTTCAGGTGACAAACCCACCTTTAGCGTCAAGGGCTCGCACTATTTTGATTACGATGCGTATAAAATTATTGCCGGCTATATGTTTGATGACACCCACGCGCAAACGATAAAACACATCCCGCGCAGTGAGTTGTCGGAGATGCTCAAGAAACTTAAGGCGGCATAGCGAGGCTCTAAAAACACAAAACCCCGCTTACGCGGGGTTTTGTTGTAGCTTAAACGCTGGTCGATTAAACGACGGAGACGTTTTTCGCTTGCAGTCCCTTCGGACCCTGTTCGATTTCGAACTCCACCATGTCGCCTTCGTTCAGGTTTTTATAGCCGTTGCCGTTGATGGCACGGTAATGAACGAATACGTCTTCCCCACCGGGGCGTGAAATGAAACCGAAGCCTTTAGCTCCGTTGAACCACTTGACTGTTCCTTTTTCCATGGAACTGTCCTTTCTGTATTTGAATCGATCCCGAAACCTCGAGACAAGGTGTACGCCGTACATCTGTTACAACCACTACAACAAGCAGGAGACAAGACTCTCTGCGTTTTCTGTCTGACGGCGTTTGGACCTTGAAAGGTGTTCGTGCGGTTCAGCAGCAGGTTGCGAAGCTGGCTTTTAACTTGCAGGTTACTGCGAGGAAAAGCTCTGTCGATTACTCGGTGTACTGTTAATTGACATGTATAAGATACAACGTTCTACGGACAATAGCAATAGAATTCGCGAACTATTTTTGGTAGAAGTGCAGTAATTGCCTCTTTCGTGATGGGTGTCATGTAGCGCTGTAGGAATAATCTTGCAACCGCCGACTATCTATTGCTTTATATGGCAAATTGGCACCTTGTCCAGATGCCGCATAGTAATTCGTCATAGAGATATCACACCCTTGGAGGACATATGGTTTTGCTATTCGCTTTCACGCTTCTTCCTGCATTGGGCGGCTTTTCCCTTGATGCCCGTCAGGCCGCTCCGAAGCAATATATGGTCGTAATTTTCTCGACCGGTCCAAAATGGGATCACGCTAAACCATTTGGCGAACAACAAGGCGCTAGCACACATAGTAAAAATCTTCAGCGCTTGCGTGCTGAAAAGCTTCTCACCGTTGGCGCGCGTTATTCCGATAAGGGTATGGTTATCCTCGAAGCGACAACGGAAGCTGATGCGCGTGCACAGTTTGCTTCGGACGAGATGGTGAGAGACTCCGTCTTCACGATGGAAGTCCACAAGTGGTCGCCGTTCTACAAGGGCTGTGTGGAATAATAACGCGTAGGGGCACAATATATTGTGCCCCTACAAATATCGCGTACCGTCAATCCTTAATGATCACCAAGTACCGGCTCTGCCAGAACTGCCTGCCGTCTGTCACCCGCACAAGAGTCTTCTGCATTTGCTCGGTCATCTCCTCTTCAGCGGGGGTGGCGATGCTGGTTTGACCCGTGCCCGGTTCCAGCTGGTAGAACATTTCGTCCCGCATGGGGATGATCTCGTCGATTTCCCCGTCCACTTGGAACTCGTTCGTCGTAGTCATATCGACCGGGGTAAAGTGACTTTCATCCAGGCCGCTGGAGAGTATTGTCGTTGAGCCGAACAAGCCCCACGGGAATCCGCCAACATCCTGGATGATGCCCTTCTCTTCCAGTTCGCTGCGAGTGCCCACGATGTAATAGACCGTCTTCAGCTCCACCGACTTTGCCATGAGCAGGGATTCCTTCTCGGCTGCCTCACGCTGCGCGGTTTCCACTTGTCCGGTCAATTCTTCGACCCGTGCTTTCAGCTCTGCAACGGATTGTTCGCGTTCCTCGACGTTCTTCTGAAGACCGGCGACCATCTCCTCCAGGCCTGTGTAGCGCTTCTTCGTGGAAGCAAGCTGTGTTTGCAGACTGGCGACCTTCTTCTTGCTGCCCTCGATAGTGTTGCCGAGCTCCGAGACGCGCCGGATAACCTGCTGGCGGACGTCCGGGTTGTTAACGATCTCGTTGCTTTCCTCCGCGCTTACACGCCGCAGGAGCGTCGCCTCTTCTTGACGGGCGATTTCCAGCCCGCTGTACACCGCATTGACGGAAGAAACCATATCCGCGATGTACTGGTCACGGGCAACGACGTCGTTCGTCAGGTTAAGATTCTTCTGTACGAGGTCGTCGATGGTTGCCTGGAGTTCTTCTTCCTTGTTGCTGCACCCGGCAGTCGCGAGAACCAGGATCGCGATGAGGGTTAATGATGTGATTCGCATGGCACATTCTCCTTTTTTATTAAATGGTGAATTGATATGATCCGGCCGCACGCGCGCCATCAACGTGCGCTCCCTATTGTACACGATACAACAGAGCCGCTTTTGGTTCAGTGCCCAGGCGTTGTAGGAATACCGTAAGCTGGAATGACATGGGTCACCCAAACCCGACATCCGCGTGTAATTTGTACGCGGGCGCGTCCAAAAATAACTCGCCGAGATTGAGTTTCCATACGTCCGAAAGTTTTTCTATCTTCCAAAATCCCAAGCCGAGGTCCCAAACCACGGTGCATTGTTAACAAGACCGCTTCACGAGAAAAACTATGAGAACACTTATTGTACTCTGCCTTACGTCATTCTTTTGTACCGCACATGCACAGCAGGCTGTCACTGCAGACGATGTGAAACGCGAATACCTTCACGCGTGGAACGCATATAAACAGTATGCGTGGGGACACGATGCGCTTCGTCCGCTCAGCAAGCAGCCGCACGACTGGCACGACGTTTCATTGCTCATGACGCCAATCGACGCGTACGATACAATGCTGTTGATGGGATTAAAGGACGAAGCGGCTGAAGCGAAACGATTGATTTTCGACAAGCTTTCGTTCGACCAGAATATCGAAGTGCAGGCATTCGAGATCATTATCCGACTGTTGGGTGGACTGCTATCAGCGTATCAAATGGACGGCGACCCGCGCTGGCTTGCTCTTGCAAAAGATTTGGGAGACCGGTTGATGCCGATTTACGATTCACCCACCGGCCTGCCGTTCCGTTACGTGCATTTGCAGATGGGGGCAATTCGTGATTCCGTGAATAACCCTGCTGAAATTGGGACCGCATTAATTGAGTTTGGAACGCTAAGCAAGCTCACGGGCAATCCGGTGTATTATGACAAGGCAAAGCAGGCACTGATACAGCTTTTCAACCGCCGTTCGCGCATCGGACTTGTCGGCACATGGATTAATGTGGTCACGGGCGAGTGGACGAATGCCTCCAGCCATGTCGGAGGGGCGATCGATTCGTATTATGAATATTTACTCAAGGCGTGGAAATTGTTCGGTGATGAAGATTGTAAAACGATGTACGATATGAGTATCGTAGCTGTCAACAAGTATGTCGCCGACACGGTGCGAGGCGAGATGTGGTACGGTAGAGTGGATATGCATACCGGAAAGCGCACAAGCACGCGATTCGGTTCGCTCGAAGCCTTCTTCCCCGGAGTGCTCGCGATGGGCGGAGACATTGACCGCGCCGAGCGATTACAAGAATCATGCTTCAAGATGTGGACGCTTCATAACATCGAGCCGGAGGGGATTGACTACGCGACAATGACGCCAACATCCAAAGGGTATGTCTTGCGTCCCGAAATTATCGAGTCCGCATATTATCTGTATCATTACACTGGGGATGACAAATACCGGCGCATGGGCGAAACGTTCTTCCGCGACCTCGTGCGCTACTGTAGAACGGAAGCCGGTTACGCTGAATTGGAAGACGTGACAACAAAGCAAAAACGAGATGCGATGGAAAGCTTCTTCCTCGCCGAGACACTGAAGTACTGTTATCTCCTTCTTGCCCCGAAAGAGACATTGGATTTCGACAACGTTATCTTCAATACCGAAGCGCATCCGATACGAAAAACGTGGTAACGAACGTAGGGGTTTGATTTATCAAACCCATTTGGTTCATCAAAACCCCCGATTCATCAAACCCAATTGATTTATCAAACTCCATAATTCATCAACCATAGCAGGCAAATCCTCGCATTGCAATTCCTTCATCTTTTCTGTATCATCGTTGCGCGTCAATTCTCTCATTTCGTAAATTCCGCGATACCGTTATGAAATCCAAAACTAAAAAATCCTATCCGAAGTCTGGATCCCAATCCATCCCTTCGGGAACCAATCACCTTGCATTGCCCATCGAAGCTCTCCGTTGGCAGTGCGACCCCGCGTCGCTCGGCGTCAAATCTAGCGACGACATCAAGCCCAGCCGCGAGATCATCGGCCAGGAACGCGCCCTCAGAGCTCTGCGGGTGGGTCTGGAAATGAAGCACTTCGGCTACAATATCTTCGTGACCGGCATTTCAGGCACAGGCCGCACCACCACAATAAAGCGTTTGCTGAGCGAATTTGAAGACAAAAATAACGAACTCAAAGACCATTGCTACGTCTATAACTTCAAGAACCCGGATATGCCCGTCAGTCTCCAGCTTCCCGCGGGGCAGGGAAAATCGCTAAAAGAGGATATGGTGAACCTGATTGACGGCTTTCTGCGCGATATTTCAGCACTGTACGAGAGCCAGCGTTACCAAGCGGCGCGCAAAACGGTCGTTCAGCATTTTCAGGATAGGCAAAAAGCGATCCTGCAGGATTTCGAGAAGCGCGTGAAGGAACAGGGGTTCGAGCTCGTGCAAGTGCAGGTCGGACAACTGATGCGTCCGGACATTGTGCCAGTGGTCGGCGGCAACCCCACGAACATCGACCAGGTAGAAGCACTTATAGAGAAGGGGGAAGTCAAGAAGGAAGATTATGAGCGCATGCGCTCCACACAAGACGTGCTGGAAAAGCAAATGGCGCTCGTGTTTCGCGAGCTGCGGAATATCGAACAGCGCGTGCAGGAGTCGCTCGGCGAGCTGGACGAGAAGCACGTCATGCCCGTTGTTACCGAAGCGATCGAGGTGCTGAAAGCCACGTACAGCCATCCGAAGGTGCTTCAGTACTTAGAGGACGTCAAGGAGAATGTGATGGACAACCTCGACCGTTTTCGCCGCGCGCAGCAACCGGCTGTAGTAGGCGACAACAACGATGGGGAGGAGCAGCAAGATGAGTTTGTTGAGTTTCAAGTGAACGTGTTGGTGGATAACTCTGAAACAGAACAAACGCCGATCATCGTTGAAACAAACCCGAAGTATAAGAATATTTTCGGAACTATTGAGCGAGTGCAGGAGAAGGGTGGCATTTGGCGCACGGACTTTACGCAGATCAAAGCCGGCTCGCTTCTTCGCGCGGACGGCGGCTACCTTGTGCTCAACGCTCTGGACGTTCTGATGGAACCGTGGGTCTGGCAGGACCTTAAACGCACGCTGCGCACGGAAAAGATGGAAATTCACACCTACGAGCAGTCGTTCGGCCTCGCTCCTACGGGAATGAAACCTCAAGCGATTGAGCTGAATGTAAAGGTGATCATGATCGGCGAGTCCGAAATTTATCATTTGCTGTATTCCCGTGACGACGATTTCAAAAAGATTTTCAAGGTAAGGGCTGATTTCGATTTTGAGATGTCGAAAAACGGTGATGCCGTTTCGAAATACCTTAATTTCACGAAAATGGTCTGCGACGATGAAAAGCTGAAATCGTTTGACGCCTCGGCGCTCGCGAAAGTGGTGGAATTCGGCGTGCGGCTAGCCGGCAGGCAGAAGAAAATCTCCACCCGCTTCAATATTATAGCCGATGTTGTTCGCGAAGCAAACTACTGGGCAACAAAGGACAACTTGCAACGTGTAGAGCGCCGGCATGTTGAGCGAGCCGTGCAGGAACGGATTTATCGCGTGAACCTTATTGAAGAGAAAATACAGGAGCTTATCAACGACGGCACATTTATGATCGATACCGATGGCTCTGTCGTGGGGCAATTGAACGGCCTTTCGGTGTACGACGTAGGCGAACATGCATTCGGCAAGCCCTCCCGAATTACGGCGAAAACGTCGCTCGGCAGGGCGGGCATTATTAATATTGAGCGCGAGGCGGAGTTGAGCGGTCCCACACACAACAAAGGTGTTGCGATTATCAGCGGGTATCTGCGCAGCAAGTTCGCGCAAGATAAGCCGCTGATTGTAAGTGCGAGCATCACGTTTGAGCAATCCTACGGAGGCGTTGACGGCGATAGCGCATCGTCGACAGAAATTTACGCAATCCTCTCCAGCCTCTCCGGTATCCCGTTGCGGCAGGATATTGCAGTGACAGGTTCGGTGAATCAAAAAGGTGAAATCCAGCCGATCGGCGGCGTGAATCTGAAAATCGAAGGCTTCTACGATTCGTGCAATGCTCGCGGGTTAACTGGCAAACAGGGCGTGTTGGTTCCGAAGCAGAACGTCCCCGACCTCATGCTGCGCGAGGATGTCGTGGAAGCGGTGAAGCAAGGCAAGTTTGCCGTTTACGCGATTGCAACGATTGAGGAGGGCGTCGAAATCCTTACGGGCACGAAAGCAGCGACGGTATTCCAGCGTGCCGATAAACAGTTGCAACAGTATGCAAGCGAATGGCAGCGGTTCGAAGCGGGAAAGGGATAAAGAGTAGGGGCACGATGTGTCGTGCCTCTACGCGAATTGCGAATGAAACATCGTGGGCGGACATATCGTGCGTGGGCTATCGGGTTTTCCGTCATCGTTCACGTTGTGGTACTTATGGTTGCGAGTTTGCTTATCATCGACAGGGAATCGAAAACGCCGGAGTATATCACTATTGAGATACTCCGCCGCGATGAACAACCGCTTTCGGTACCGAAAAGCGAACCCGCGCCTGCGGGTAGATCCCGGCAACGGACGGCAAAGCCGAAAGCCATAATGCCTCGCATTGAGTTACCGCCTCCCCCCGCTGACGTGCCTGTGCTGTCTCCGGATGAGCCGGTAGCCGTAAATGAATTGGAACTTATCGATAGAGCGTTCTTCGGCGATTCGCTCTATGCCATCATTAAAGCGGCGCCGCACCTTAAGCCGCTCGTGTTGCGTAACATGCTCACGGAAAATGTCCCGACGACCGACACGCTCGAAACGTTGCGCAAGCAACTTGCAGAGGCGATGCAGCCGTACATCAACATGTCGGACGCCGAGCGGCAGGCGCGCTTCCACATGAAACTTTTTGGCTCACCGACAAACCCTATGCGCCCCGGATCTGTTCCGGGCAACATCCCGATTACCGACATCATCAGGGCAATCATTGAATTGTTGAAATAATATCCGTAGGGGCGCGCCCGCCTGCGGTAGGTAGGTTACAACGTGTCTCTACACAAGTATTAATGAGGAGGTTTTACATGAAACGCTTGCTCATGCTACTCGTTGTTATATCCACTAGTCTCGCATCCGCACAAACCATCTCACAGTCCGGCCTCGACAAGTACGTTGCACAAGTGATGAAGGAATTTGAAGTCCCCGGCATTTCCGTTGCCGTCGTAAAGGACGGCAAAGTGCTCGTGGCAAAAGGTTACGGCGTGCGGAAGCTGGGCGAATCAACACCTGTTAACAGCAAAACGCTGTTCGGCATCGCGTCAAACACGAAAGTTATCACTGCCACCGCGCTTGGCCTGCTGGTAGAAGAAGGCAAGCTTGAGTGGGATGCTCGCGTGATTGACTATCTGCCGTGGTTCCAGATGTCCGACCCGTTTGTGACGCGTGAAATGACAATCCGCGATTTGCTCGTGCACCGCAGCGGGTTAGGTTTGGGTGCCGGCGATTTGCTCTGGTGGCCGCCATCGACGTACGACCGGAAGGAAATCGCCAGACGGCTGCGTCATTTGCCGCTGGTGACAAGCTTCCGCAGCGCTTACGCGTACGACAACGTTCTGTATCTAATCGCTGGAGAGGTTATTGAAGCCGTCTCCGGACAAACGTGGGAGGAGTTTGTGCAGAAACGCATTCTGAATGAAGTCGGGATGACGACAAGCAACGTACGTCATTCCGATGCTGAAGCGGGTGGGAACGTTGCAACCACACATGCGCGCATTGATGGTACGGTGCGAATCGTAAAGCCATTCGACAGCGATAACACCAATCCGGCGGGCGGCGTCAATTCCAACGCCGACGATATGGCAAAGTGGATGATTGTTCAACTCGACTCCGGCAGGGTGTCCCCGACCAAGCGCCTCTACTCGCCCCGCACAACGAGGGAGCTGTGGGCGATTGTGACACCGCTTGGAACTGGCGTGCCGCCGCCCGAGGTTGCACCGATCAAATCGAATTTCAACGGCTACGCGCTTGGGCTTGGCATCCGCGACTATCGCGGCTACAAAATGGTGACGCATACCGGCGGCTTGCCGGGATACCTTTCCCGCGTTGCGATGCTGCCCGAACTCAAGGCAGGGGTTACGGTGTTGACGAACCAGGAATCCGGCGCTGCTTTTAATGCCATTGTGTACTATGTGCTTGACAAACTTATCGGAGCGCCGGAGTTTGACTGGCTCGGCGGGATTTCAAAACTTGTGAAACGAGAAATGGCGATGATGGAGGAACGCGATAAAGAGGCTGCCGCCGCGCGTGACATGAACTCTAAACCCTCCCTACCCTTGGAAAAATACGCAGGCACGTATCGCGATGTGTGGTACGGCGATGTGGCAATAGAAAAACAGGGCGACAAAATGATTATCCGATTCACCAAAACGCCGTCGCTCATCGGCGACCTTGAGTTTTGGCAGTACGACACATTCATCGCCCGCTGGCACGACCGCGAGCTTCGCGCCGACGCGTACGTAACATTTGCGCTCAATCCGGACGGCTCCATCAATGAAGCAAAAATGAAAGCCGTCTCGGAGACAACAGACTTCAGCTTCGATTTTCACGATTTAACGCTGAAGCCGGTGAAGGCTGAGAAATAATTATTATTGTAGGGGCGTTTAATTAAACGCCCCTACTACCAATTGTTATGAACCGCACAGACCGCCTTCTCGCCATTGTCCTTGAGCTGCAGAACAAGGGCACCGTACGGGCGGAAGACCTTGCCGGGACGTTCAGTGTTACGAAGAGGACGATTTATCGCGACGTGCAGGCGCTTTCGGAGGCGGGAGTGCCTGTCGCCGCTGAGCCAGGCGTCGGCTACTCGCTCGTTGAAGGTTATTTCCTCCCGCCCGTGAACCTCACGAATGACGAAGCAATGATGCTTGTCCTTGGAGCTGATTTCGTCTCACACAGCTTCGGGCGAGAGTACTGCGACGTTGCCTCCTCCGCCAGCCGCAAGGTTGAAGCGGTGCTCTCCAAACCGATGCGCAAGGAGGTGCAAGAGCAAAAGCGCAGCATGTGGTTCCTCTCGATGAACAGCCAGCACAAGACTCACGAAGTGGAAATACTCAAACGCGTGCGACAAGCAGTGCTTGAGCGGAAAACCATTCGCTTCACCTATTATAAACGCTATGCCCAGGAAAGAGAAGGCCCGCTGTCGCGGGAAGTCGACCCGTACATCCTCTGGCACATTAGCGGCAACTGGCTGGTTGGCGGATACGACCATTTGCGCAAAGCGACGCGAAGCTTTCGCCTGAGCCGCATCGAGAAGCTGGAAATTACCGAGAAGCAATTCTCGCGCCCGAAGAATTTTCTCAAGGACTTTGGAGAGAATCAGAAGTTCGATATTATAGTAAAAGCGCTGTTCAATAATTCGGTTGCGCGATGGGTATTGGAGTCGAGGCCATTCTTCCTTGCCAGTCACCGCCGAACTTCACAAGGATTGCACGTCGTCCTCAAGAGTAACAATATGGACCAGATTGTTCCGTGGTTGTTGAGTTGGGGATCGAATGTCAAAGTTCTCTCGCCGGATTCTCTCCGTAAGCACCTTGCTGTTGAAGCAGAACAAGTGCTCTCCGCACATAAGTAACCCAGGCTAGAAATCGTTGTATTCTCCTTATTTTACAGCATAAAAACTGCTGACATAAGGTTGTCACACCTCCGAGTTATATTGCAGGCGCACATTTAGGAAGCCGTCATGTATAACTTATGAGGTGCGTATGGCAACATCTCTCAAAGGTAAAGTAGCCGTAGTAGCAGGAGCGACACGCGGCACCGGCCGCGGGATTGCTCTCGCTTTAGGCGAAGCAGGCGCGACAGTATACTGCACTGGCCGCAGCACACGTGCTAACAGGCCGAAGCAACCTCCGAACAAACGCGAGCCATTCGACCTAGCAAGCCGTCCCGAGACAATCGAGGAAACGGTTGAGATGGTCACAGCACGTGGCGGAAAAGGCATCGCCGTGCAGACCGACCATACGATAGAAGAACAGGTCAAGGCAGTTTTTGAGCGTGTCGAAAGCGAGCAGGGTAGGCTCGACATCTTCGTTAATGATGTCTGGGGTGGCGATGAGCTGACCGAGTGGAAGCCGTTCTGGGAACACTCGTTAACAAAGGGCTTACTGATGATTCAGCGCGCCGTGCACTCACATATTATCACAGCTCATCATGCAGCGCCATTGATGATGAAGACAAAGAATGGCCTGATTGTAGAAGTCACCGACGGCGACCACTACGGCTACCGCGGTACATTCTATTACGATTTTGTCAAAACATCCGTCATCCGGCTTGCCTTTTCGCTGGCAACCGAGCTGAAAAAATTCAAGATTACGGCACTCGCTGTTACGCCTGGGTTTATTCGGTCCGAAGCGATGCTCGACCACTTTGGTGTCACGGAAGCAAACTGGAAAGATGCTGCCAAGACAGATGCTGCGTTTGCCGAATCTGAAACACCTGCGTACGTCGGACGAGCGGTGGCGGCGCTGGCGATGGACCCAAAAGTTCGGAAGAAGAATGGACGGGTGTTTGCGTCGTGGGATTTGGCCCCGGAGTACGGCATTACCGATGTAGACGGCCGACAACCGAAGATGCGCGAATGGTTTGAAAAGAATATGAACTTCACATGGAAGAACTGCGATGATACATTTTATGAGTATTGGGGGTTACCGAAAAGCTGACTCTCTATAACTTCATTAAGGGTATCAGAATATGAGCAACACAACCGCGTTGCGAACATGGAAACTTGGGCTTGGCGTAGGGCTCGTCGCCGGTATTCTTGATGTTATTCTCATTTACGCAGCCGAACCGACGGCATCAGCATGGCAGCTTGCTCAAGCCGGAATTGCATGGACGCTGTTTGGCTGGATTGTCCTTGCGACGAATTCTGGACTTACACCCATGTCGCATTGCATTCTCATCACGCTCCTTATTAATATCCCGTGGTACATTAACACATCGCTTCTTCCGGCTCGGTTGGAGCTTCTGTTTCCGTTGATGATCCAGAGCGTTGTCTTTGGCGCGATGTTCGGTTTCGCAAAACGTCGACTAATAAATACACAAACTGCACGATGAAGCAACTTGCGGTGAAAACTCAGAACGTTGAAACATACTTAAAAAAATTTCCTCCTCGCATTCAAGAGATCGCTCATGCGCTCCGAAAGCTTGTGAAGAATACCGTGCCCGATTGCATTGAGCGGGTCTATCCGGGCTGGAAGCTCATCGGGTACCGAGCCGTCAATGTCGACAAGGGAAACAAGAGTCATTATTTTGGGTTCATATTTCCTACCGATGACAAAGTTGTGCTCGGGTTTGAGTATGGCACGATGCTCTCTGACCCGGACAAGGTATTGGAGGGTTCGGGGACACAGGTGCGGTACATTACTTTTCGGACGCAGAAAGAAATTAAGAAATCCATTCTCATCCCATTAATTTCAGAAGCCGTATCCATAGCCATTGACCGCAAGAAAGGTAGAACATGACAGATCAAAAAAACCGCTGCGCATGGTCAACATCAGACCCGCTCTACATTGTGTATCATGACCGTGAATGGGGTGTACCGGTGCATGACGACCGCAAGTTATTCGAGATGCTCATCCTCGAAGGAGCGCAAGCCGGATTGAGTTGGATTACCGTCCTCAAGAAGCGCGAGAATTACCGAAAGGCATTCAATAATTTCGACGCGAAGAAAATCATCAAGTACAACGCGAAGAAAATCGCACAGCTCATGAAAAACGAAGGCATTATTCGCAACAGGCTGAAGATCACAGGTACGATACGGAACGCTAACGCCTTCCTTGCGGTGCAGAAAGAATTCGGGTCCTTCGATAAGTACATCTGGCAATTTGTCGGGGGTAAGCCCATTGTGAACAAATGGAAATCGCTTAAACAGGTTGCCCCAACGACGCCCGAATCCGATGCGATGAGCAAGGATTTGAAGAAACGTGGCTTTACGTTCGTCGGCTCCACAATCTGCTATGCGTTTATGCAGGCATGCGGCATGGTGAACGACCACCTCACAACCTGCTTCAGGTATAAACAAATATAAATCTGTAGGGGCGTTTAATTAAACGCCCCTACGAAAGGAGAAACCAGCCATGATGCAATCCATGACGCCCAATTTGATTGTCCATGATGTCAACAAGACCGTGGAATACTACCGCGAGATACTAGGTTTTAAGCAAGAGATGTCCGTTCCCGATTCCGGTAAACTCGATTGGGCTATGATGAAGCACGGAACTATCGAAATCATGTTCCAAACGTTACTGAGCATTGAGAAGGATGTTCCGGCTCTCAAAGGAGTACAACCCGGCGGCGCATGTACATTGTTTGTTCAAGTTGCCGATGTGAAAAAACTCCACGCAACGATCAAAGAAAAAGTGGACATTATAGTTGATCTCAACACGACGTTCTACGGCATGGATGAATTTACCATCAAGGATTTGAACGGATATTTTCTCACGTTTGCCACACCGGCGAAACAATGATTGGGTAGGGGCACAATATATTGTGCCCCTACAGGCAAAACAGGGGGAAAATCGCATCAAGCTGAGATAAAGCAAATATCCGGGGTCGTGCTTGCTTCTACGATAGTGATGGAAATTCCCCAAACGGGCTTGGATTTTTCCCGACACCCCGGGGTGGTAGTCTGGCATGGTTTCGTCCTCAAAGTTCGTATAAAACGATTTATGGAAAGATTTTTGTCCAGACTTAGCATTACATTATAACCATGAGCATGTCCAAACACGAAGCCCTCAAACAACTGCAGGAAATCCCCGGCGTCGGCATTAGTATTGCGGAAGACTTATGGGAGCTGGGCATCCGTTCCATTCCACAGCTCAAAGGCAAAAACCCAGAACGCTTATACTACAGACGTTGCGAGCAACAGGGCGTGCACATCGACCGCTGCCTGCTGTACGTGTTCCGTTGTGCCGTGTATTACGCATCTCATGCGCGGCACAAGCCCGAATTGCTCAAATGGTGGAACTGGAAAGACTGAGTTAGGAGTAGGCGAGGATACACATCCTCGCCTGCCCAAATTGAGCAAGTGTCTGGACTCCCTCCTCAAAATCTCTTACATTAGCGGAACGATTTGTTTGCTCATGTGCAGTCCGCTGCCGGTCCAATGCAGATTCACATTATCTATATTCTCATCGCACTGCTCTCATTCGTTTCAATCGTATTCTGCCAGGATACTGCTGGAGTGTATGTCGATCCACGCTCAACTCTTAAGGCACTCCTTGAAAACGAGGACACAGACAACGACACCAAAATCACCATCGACGACCCACACATAGCTGGTACAGACCGGGGGGATAAGCGATTTTGGATTCGTGCGCAAACTGGCGCAGGACACGAAGTCTCAGGAACATACTACATTTCGAACCTTCTTCAAGAATTAAAGCTTGCAGAAGAAGCCGGTAACATGTCGGTTGCTCTCAACCCGGCACGCATATTTGAGCCGCCTGCCGAGCGCGTCTCGCGCATGATTCGCGAAGTGTATTGGGACGGCTTAACTCGTCGCATTGATGAGCAAGGATTGACGACAATCCTCGCCGATGAAAAGACTACAACCGTTGACGGCTATAATTATATCTATGTGCCGCCTTCCGACAAACTTGCGTACGACTACTTTTCTGGTATTGCGCGCAAAAAGCCGGATTCCAAAATCAAAGTTGTTCAACTACCCCAAAACATTTCCGGTGATTACGTACGGAAGCTCGATGGTCGGCACGGCATCCTGCTTCTCGCGTTGAAGCGCGATGCGAAGGGCAAGATTGAGGGCGTACCCTTTGTCGTTCCCGGGGGACGATTCAACGAGATGTATGGCTGGGATAGCTACTTCATCGTGCTTGGATTGCTGCAGGATAACCGCATTGAGCTTGCGCAAGGTATGGTCGATAATTTTGTGTACGAAATTACGCACTACGGAAAAATCCTGAACGCCAACCGCACATATTTTCTCACTCGCTCCCAGCCGCCCTTCCTGACATCCATGGCTCTCGCCGTGTATGAGCGCCTACCGAAATCCGAGACAAGTAAAGAATGGCTTCGGAATGCCATCGAGGCCGCAATCAAAGAATACAATACTGTTTGGATAGGCACAGCCCGATTAATGGAAACAGGGTTAAGCCGGTACTACGACGAAGGCTACGGCGCCCCGCCGGAAGTTGAGCCCGGACACTTTGACGATGTGTATGAACGCTACGCGAAGAAATTCAACATGACCGCGAAAGCATTTGAGAATGCATACAGATCGGGTTCGTTGAAAGTCCCTGAGCTTGACGAGTACTTTATCCATGACCGCGCCATGCGCGAGTCCGGACACGACACCAGCTACCGACTCGTTGACCGTTGCGCAAACCTCGTTACTGTCGACCTTAACTCCCTCCTCTATAAAATAGAAACAGATATCGCAGGCACACTCGATAAGGAATTTTCCAGCATACTCAAATTTCCAGACGGCACCGTTGAAACGAGCGATGTGTGGAAAAAACGCGCTGCCCGCCGCAAAGAGCTGATGAACAAATACCTCTGGAACAATGAACGTGGTATGTATTTCGATTACGACTTCACAGCTAGAAAGCAAACCGATTACGTCAGTGCAACGACATTCTATCCTCTCTGGGCGGGTGCTGCTGATGCACGGCAAGCAGAACTGCTCGTGAAAAACACACTTCCCCTACTCGAAATGCCCGGCGGAATCGTCAGCTCAACAGAAACATCGCGGGGACAGATTTCGGACGACCGCCCTGCGAGACAATGGGATTATCCCAATGCTTGGGCGCCGCACCAGATGCTTGTCTGGCAGGGCATGCTTAATTACGGCTATGACACTATCGCCCACCGGCTGGCATACTGCTGGCTTCACATGTTTGCCTCCAACGCTGCAAACTATAGCGGAACAATTCCTGAAAAATTTGACGTCGTCGCGCGCTCCCACCAGGTCTTCGCCGAATACGGCAACGTTGGAACGAAATTTTCGTATATTACCCGCGAAGGATTCGGGTGGACAAACGCGTCGTTTCAGGTTGGGTTGAACCTGCTGCCGGATTCCCTGCGGGCGCAGCTCAACCGGCTGATTCCCCCCGAATGGCTCGATTGATCTAAGCATTGCACTAGATCTACACTTCCAAAAGGTACATTCATGTCGAAGAAAAAACCGAACTCCCTCTCCATAGCCACGCGAGCGATTCACGGCAACAAGCTCTATCCTTACAAGGGGCCTGTCTCGCTGCCGATTTATCAGACATCGACGTACCGGTTCGAGTCGTCCGAAGACGCCGTCCGTTATGCAAAGGGCGACGAGTCGGTGTTGGTGTACACACGCTACCATAACCCAACGGTGAACGAAGTTGAAGACCGGCTCGCAGTCATCGAAGGTGCGGAGGCGGCAACACTGTTTGCCTCCGGTATGGCGGCAATTTCGACGGCGATTTTCGCGGCTGTCAAATCCGGTGAAGAAATCATCAGCACTCCAGCGCTGTACGGCGGCACGTACCGTTTTTTCCGAGATGAATTGCCGAAGCTCAACATCGCCGTGAAGTATGTCGACCCTGACAACCTCGGCTCTCTTCTCAAACTCATCACATCTAAAACTCGCGTGGTGTATTTTGAAACGCCGACGAATCCCACGCTCAACATTGTCGATATTGCCGAGTTGGTGCGGTACACACGGCAGGCTGAGAAGAAATTCGGTCACAGCATTACCATTATGATCGACAACACCTTCGCATCGATCCTCAACCAAAACCCGTTTGCATTCGGCGTGGACGCCATCCTCGAAAGCGCGACGAAGTATCTCGGCGGCCACAGCGACATCATGTCTGGGGCGGTCATCGGCACGAAGGATTTCATCAAAAAAGTGAAGCATGGGATGAAGTACTTCGGCGGCTGCGCCGACCCGATGGCGGCATACCTGCTCTACCGCAGCCTCAAAACGTTCGAGCTGCGCGTGCAACGCCAGAATGAAAACGCGATGGCGTTGGCGAAAGCCCTTGAAAAAAATAAGCGCGTGAGCCGCGTTATTTATCCCGGACTACCTTCGCATCCCAAACACAAGACCGCCAGGAAACAAATGTCCGGCTTCGGCGGTATGGTGACCATCGAGGTAAAGCCGTCGAAGAAACTCCTACCCGTCGAAGCGGCGGCAAAGGTATGCGACAGCCTCCGAGTGGCGATCAATGCCATGTCCCTTGGCGGCGTCGATACGCTCGTTAGTATTCCCGTTTATTCATCCCACATTTTTATGAGCGACGAGGAGCTGGAGAAGCACGGTGTCACGCCGGGGATGATACGCATCTCCGTCGGTGTTGAGGGCATCGACGACCTGATCGCCGATTTCGAGCAGGCATTGGCGGTGATTTAAGTAAACCTGAGAGGTTTTTGAAACCTCGCAGGTTTATTTTTCACATGTAATGTTGCAACCCTCCGCGTAAAATTTTCTCTCTCCATTCAGCTATCCTTTTCGGGAACTCCATCTCTGTAAGTCTCGGTTATAGTCTTTAACCGTGATGTTGGTTATGTTGTGGGAGGGACGATGTCTGCTCGTCTCAAAAGCTGTACTCTTCTGCTTGCCGTATTCGTACTCTGCGTTCTCCATTCTCACTCCAGCGCGCAATCGTCAACTTCAAACTCTGACTTGGTCGTCTATGAAGACGACCTGCTCGCGCCGTGGTTTCATAATACGTATAATTCATCGGCGACCCTCGTCAGTACAGAACAAGCGGCATCCGGCAACGCGTCGATGAAGATCACCTCCACCAGTCCATGGGGATGGGTGAGCATGCACCACGGCCCTTGGAACACGCAAGGGTTCAATCCTGCGCCGTATAAAAGTGTCGACTTCGAAATCTATCCAACTTCATCAGCTACGTCGGTTGCTGTGTTTCTTGAGAACGACAGAGGCGAGTCGTTCCCGAAAATTCCACGCGGAACATTCACTGCCAACGCGTGGTCGAAAGTCTCCGTGCCGATGAGCGAGCTTAACCCGAATAACCAAATGGTGGGCAGGCTGTTCATACAAGACTTCAGCGGTGTTGCGAAAACATACTATGTGGATAACATCCGGTTCGTCGGCGAAGGGCCGACACTACCGGCTGCACCTTCACTCATTGCTCCGGCCAACGGCTCAACGAACGCCGCTCCCAACCAGACGCTAAGCTGGAACGCGGCAGCGGGAGCGGACACATACCGGCTTCAGGTTTCGACAAGCAGCGCGTTTTCCACGCTCGTCATCGATCAAGCGGGAATCCAAGAAACTTCGTACGAGGCCGGTGGCCTCGCCCGCAATACATCATACTACTGGCGGGTCCGAGCGAGTAACTCGGGTGGTGCCAGTAATTGGTCGCCGGTATGGAGCTTTACAACGGCTGGAGAACAGCTCAGTGCGCCCGAACTTTCATCGCCCTCGAACGGAGCAGCAGACCAGCCGACAACACTCACGTTACGATGGAATGCCGTCCTGCTAGCAACATCATACGACCTGCAGATATCGACCACACAAGATTTCAGCAACCTTGTCGTTAACGCCAGCACGATACTTGAAACCTCGCGAACAGTCGGGCCGCTCGACCCTGCCACCACTTACTATTGGCGCGTGCGCTCAGTGCAACTACTGATAGTCAGTCCGTGGTCGAATGCATGGAGCTTCACTACCGCCGGAACAGGAACAGGGCTAGCCACTCCGTCGCTCGTATCCCCTGCAGACAACGCAACCAATCAGCCGACGAATCCGACGCTCGCGTGGAACGCCGTCCACCAAGCCGAATCGTACCATCTGCAGCTATCGCTCAATCCCAATTTTAACACATTAGTGAGCGAATATACATCCATTACCGCAACATCACGGCAAGTCGGCGGTTTGTCATTGAACACGCAGTATTATTGGCGTGTGCGAGCACAAAATTCCAGTGGCGAGAGCAACTGGTCGCAGGCATGGAATTTCACTACCGCTGACTCAGCGCCGCCAGCTCAGACGTACACGTTAAATGCCACGGTACAATTTCCGCCACTGGCAGACCCTTCGCAAGCCCAGCAAGCAGACTATAAACTCGTCGGACTTCCGGGCGCGAGCAACGAGCCAATCACAACTTACCTTCCGGGAACGCCGGGAGCCGACTGGCAAGTCTACTGGGACAACGGTGCCGCGGAAAATTACCTCATTCCCTATAACGGCGGCGGCGAGTTCACGTTTTCCGTCGGCAAAGCGTTTTGGATGATCAAGAACGGCGATTGGGCGATTAATGCCGTAGTGCCCGTCCCGCTGCTCAACGAATCGAGCGAAGCGGAAATCCCGCTCAATGAGGGATGGAACTTGATCACGAATCCGTTCATGGCTTCCGTCAGTTGGGAAGATGTTCAGTCAGTTAACTCTCTTGCTGATCCACTCTACGTGTTTGCGAACGGCAGTTTTATTGTTGCCGACGCCCTCGAGCCGTACACAGGGTATTACGTGTTCAACACGCCGTCGCTCGAAACGCTTCGAATTCCCTCTGGCGGCAGCTCCAATTCACTTGCACAGGATCAAACGAATTCAGCGCTCTCAGTGTCATCCGGGTGGCGAATCAATGTCACGCTCCACAGCAAGTCGTTAACCGACAACCTGCTCTGGTTCGGTACATCGCCGGATGCGCAACGCGAATACGATGCGCTGGATTTCCGAAAACCGCGGGGGTTTACCAGCGCGGCGACATTTTTTGACCGCCCAGAATGGGATGCCGTGTATCGTTCATTCGCAACAGACATACGTCATCCGTTTGAGAACGTGGAACAATGGCAGTTCAGTGTCGCAGCGGTTCCACGCACAAGCGCGGAGATTGCATTCAGCGGTATGGAAACCGTACCTCCGGAATTCAGTGTGTACCTCATAGACGAACAAAGCAAGACCGCTGTTGATTTACGCTCAACGCGGAGCTACAATTTTTTCCCGCTCAAACTGGAAACGAGGTTCGCTGTCATCGTCGGAACGCGTGAAGAAATTGAGAAACGCATTCAGACCGTAAGCAGCCCGACAACGATTGCGTTGGGAGCGAATTATCCGAATCCGTTTAATCCATCAACGACAATACCTTTCGAGCTGCCGCAGCAAACATCTCTCAGCATTTCAGTTTATAATATGCTGGGTCAGCAGGTGAAGACTGTTTTCGCTGGCACGTTGACCCCAGGGCGGTACAACATCGAATGGGACGGTACCGACGCGAGCGGCAGCGTTGTGCCGACAGGCGCATATTTTTATCGGCTTTCCACCAACGACGGACAATCACTTACACGCAACATGATATTGACGAAGTAGTTTTATGTCGAAGTTTCACTCCGCTGTAACATCAACTCCTGGCTCCATTATTGTACGTCTCATTGTCGAAGCCCTTGTGCTTATTCTGCTCGAGACTTCGAGGGCTCAACCGAATGACATTACAGCCGTTCAACAGCACGGAGCGCTAACAGCCACGGCTGGCAGGCTTATCGATCAAAACGGCAATCAAGTCGTGTTGCGCGGCATGAGCTTGTTCTGGAGCCAGTGGGAGCCGGAGTTCTACAACGCCAATTGCGTACGCTGGTTGCGTGACGACTGGAACTGTAATGTCGTCCGCGCCGCGATGGCTTTTGAAGACGGCGGCTACCTCACCAATCCCTCGGTTGAAAAGGCAAAAGTCAAAACGATTATCGATGCGTGCATCGATGTGGGCATATATGTCATTGTCGATTGGCACGACCACCACGCCGAGCAGCATCAGGCGCAAGCGATTGCATTTTTTGAGGAGATTGCCCGCGAGTACGGACATCTGTCCAATATCATTTATGAAATTTACAACGAGCCGGAAACGACGTCGTGGAGCACTGTACGGGCGTATTCGGACGCCGTCATACGACGCATCCGTGCCATCGACCCCGACAATATGATTATCGTCGGAACGCCGTGGTGGTCGCAGGACGTCGATGTCGCTTCAGAAAATCCATTACCCCACAATAACCTCGCGTATGCCGTGCATTTTTATGCGGCGACTCATAAAGACGAGCACCGCGACAAAGCGCAAATCGCGTTGGATCGCGGACTGACGCTCTTCGCCAGCGAGTTCGGCACGACCGATTACCTTGGCACGGGTCCAATTGACCATGCCGGCTTGAGCGCGTGGTTCAACCTGATGGAGAACAACGGCGTTAGCTGGTGCAACTGGGCTGTTGCCGATAATCTCGGTGGTACATCAGCCGCGCTGAAAGCCGGAGCAAGCCCAGAGGGCGGATGGCCCACGTCGATGCTCACGGCATCGGGCAACTGGGTGCGCGAGAAGCTACGCGCTTCCAACTCGCAAATTACCGCGGTAACATCGAATGAATTGCCGCACGACATCATGCTCTATCAAAATTATCCGAACCCGTTTAATCCGCGAACGCTGATCTCGTTTGAGCTTTCGAAAGAAACGACAGTAAAGGTCGTTATCCACAACCTGCTCGGACAACAAGTGACTACACTGCTTACCGGGACTCTAAGCGCCGGGAACCACAGCGTTCCATGGAACGGCAAAGACGCTTCAGGAAACAGAGTACCGAGCGGGATGTACGCGTACCGGCTTTCGACTGCAGATGGAAGGACGTATACTAGAATGATGGTGCTAATGAAATAACGAAACCTGCGAGGTTTCTGAAACCTCGCAGGTTTATTACCATTGTGGGTTAATGCTCGACGATATCGCCTTTCATTCCTCCCAACGCGCCCAACAGTTCGCCCTTTTCCTTTTCCGGTACTTTGAATTTATCCAGCGCCTTCACCAAATCTTCCACCAGAGCGTTGAAGTCCGCTTCCTTTACGCCCATGCCTTTGTGGGCGTCTTTCATGTTCATTCCCTTGTACTCGCAGGGTCCGCCGGTTGCCTGGCAGATTTGGTCGACGAGCATTTTCTTCAAGTGCGGGATATTCGTCTCCTTGAAAAAATGATTGATGCGCGTATCGCCGGCAACGTTGGCGACGAACTCATCCACCACCGCCGTGATTGCCTCAACACCGCCGAGCCGCTCGTAGAGCGATTTTTCCTTCATTGCCATCTGTCCGCCACCGCAGCCGATCACTAGCAACGCGGCGATGAGGATAGCGGAAACCACAAACTGAATCCGAGTCCGAAACTGAATCATATCTCCTCCAAATTGAGAATTGGTAGAAATAAACGGTTCATCAATAATACGAGGAGACGGTGAAATCGGATTTAAGGTCAGAAACCTGCGAGGTTTTAGAAACCTCGCAGGTTTACGTTTACTTCGGGCTACTCTCGCTAATCAAATACACTTGTCCGCTGGGCTGGGGTAAGCCGCCTTTTGGCTCGAGTGTTACGGCGAGCGCGTCGAAGTCGCTGCGGCCGGTGATATTCAACGAGAGAACTTTGAAATAATTCTCCTGCGCTTTTTCATCCTCGACAGCAAACACACCCGCGGAGACCGGGGTGTTGTTTTTGATAACCCAAAGTTGGTAGTCTTTGTCTGCGGGTACAGTGGGGAGGTTGGCAACCTGGAAGATGGCGACTTTCTTCTGTGGATCCCAGATGATCTTGCCATAGCCGGTCGGGTTGGCGGGGTTGGTGCCGTTCATGAACACCATATCGATCCGCGGCGCCTGCAGGACTTTCAGCAATTCTTCCTTTGCTTGCACATCATTCGTGAGGGCGATGATTTGCTGTTCCTGCTCGTCGAGGCGGTCGATGAGCGAGGTGGTGTACCATCCAAGCGCGACGACAATCAGCACTGCTGCGACGGCTATGGCATAGCCAAACCACGGCCTGGAAACCGAAGGCGCAACTTGCCGCATGGTGACGGGAGCGGGCTGCGTTCGTTGTTCAATACGGCGCTCGCCGCGCGTGCGTTCAGGCTCGGGTGCGGTTTTTGCTGAACGTGCCGCTGAGAGGACCCTGTTGCGCAAGCCGGAGGGCGCGCTTTTCTGAGGAAGCGCCAGCGGCAGGAGGCTCATCGCCTCATAGATCTCTGCCAGCTCTTTGTTGCAAATTGCGCATCCGGATTTGAGATGCTGTTCGAAAAATCGCGTGGTGCGCAGGTTCAGTTTCCCGAAGGCGTACGGAAGGCACAAGCCGATATATCTGTTGTGGTCGTTTGTCATGATGTTGCGCTTCCCCCGCTGCCCGGTCCTGTATTCGGCTGCGATTGTCCGCCGCCCGTGTGCCCGCCGCGCCGGTTCCTACCGCCGCGTCTGCCGCGACGGCGTCGCGAACGCTGATGCGCCTGCACACTCTCGTTTGTCCGCTCTCCTTGTTGCTCATTCGTTGTCATAACTGCACCGGTTGCATCACGCGTAATAGCCTGCCGCAGTTTGATCATCCCCTGCCGCATGTTTGTTTTCACCGTGCCGAGCGGCATCTTGAGCATCTGCGAAATTTCCGTTTGGCTGTAGCCGCCGAAGTAGCTCATGTCGAGAATCTTGACCTCGATGTCCGAGAGTTTGCTTTTTGCCGCCGCGATGATGTCCTGATATTCTTTCAGCACGACCGACTGGTGTGGGTTGTGTTGGGCAAACAAGTCGGCAGTGTGCGCCGCAGCTTCCAGCTTGACTTCCTTCGACTGCTGTTTGTAACGCTTGGAGCGAACGCGGTCGATTGCCTTGTTGCGGCAAAGAGTAATGACCCATGAGTACACCGACCCGCGCTCCTGCACGTACAGGCTCGATTTCCCCCACACTTGCACGAAGACTTCCTGCACGATGTCTTCCGCTTCGTCTGCAGCGGAGACAATCCGCACCGCCATCGTATACAAGAGCGACGAGTAGCGGTCGTACAGTGCGGCAAGCGCGCGGTCGTCGCGCCGCTGGATGCGGTTCAGGAGTTCAAGGTCCTGTTTGTTGCGCTCCGTTAACTCGGCTATCAAAGCCAGTAAGGGCGCAATCGGGATAGCGAGCAATGAAGCTCCTCTCTAGGGAATACGGAAGAAATGGCTGTTCGGTTTGACATGTATTGAAGGGTGTCTCAATAACTTGAGCGCTTGTCCGCGAAATCTGCCTGTGGCAGACCGCAAAATCTACTGACAAGTGAAGGAAAAAGCAAGCGAGTATCTATCCCAGACCTGCGAGGTTTTTTCAGCTCGCTTGCCCAGGAAACCTCGCAGGTCTATTTGATTCAAAGGCAAATCTTTGTTAATTCGGTGACATCTATGACTGTTACGCACGACCATATCCGGCAGTTTCTTGCCCGCCACACGCCGCGGAAACTCGACTCGCCCGGTTTAACACGGGCGGCGGTGCTGATTCCCATGCTTGCGAAAGACGGCGCGCTGCACGTGCTGTTTACCAAGCGCACGAAAACCGTTGAGCACCACAAGGGACAGATCTCGTTCCCCGGCGGAGCTATCGACGCCGGCGACAGCGACGCCGTAGCTGCCGCGTTGCGCGAGGCGGAGGAGGAAATCGGTTTGCCGCGCGCGAGCGTTGATGTACTCGGTGTGTTCCACGATTACGTGACGCCCTCCGGTTACTGTGTCACTCCCGTTGCCGGATACATTGCCGCGCCGCCGCAGTTTGTGCCCAGCTCGCAGGAGGTTGAAGAAGTGTTCGACGTGCCGCTGGAGTTTTTCCTCGACGCGCGCAACGAGCATATTGTAAAAGTCATGCGCCGGAAGACCGTGCGGGACGTGTATTTTTATAATTACGGGCAGCATGAAATCTGGGGCGTCACCGCGGCGATATTGAGGGCGTTTTTGAAGGCAATGACAACGACAGCAAAAACAACCTAACGCAAAGGCGTCTCGCCGAGCATTTGTGCCAAATATAGTTTTTGTTACTTCTTTGCTCGTGCAAAAGAAGTAACCAAGAAACACGCCGAAATCGAAACGCTCGAATCAACCCCTGTTGCGTGTGCCATAATTTCGATGCGTGAGGTTGTGTTTCTTCATCAGGGGATATATCACTTGCATCGAAATTAAACGCTTCGATTGATTCTTGCCGCTACACACTTCCTCGATTTCGGTAGCTCACACACAAAAGTATTGCAGGCGACGATATATATCGTCGCCTTCCCAAAAATACGCACCTCAGCCTATCCAGTTTTCCAAATTTTTAAAAATTTCTCATGTGTGGCAGGAAGTGCAGGGTAGTATGTATTCTGTGTTGCTTCTTGTTGCTTACCTAACCGCCCTTCGACAAGCTCAGGGCGGGTTTCGCTTCGCTCAACTTTCCTTTTTATTAATTCCTGAAACGGAGGCGCCTGCCTGCCGGGAGGCAGGTTTGCGTCGGGCAAATAAATAGATAGACACGGCCCGGAAGCGAAAGAGGGATGCTCCAGCACCTCCGAGTCAGGAATACTGTTTACGATTGAACATGCAGGCTACGCGGCCGCTTCGCCTACAATGTTTGTAGTTTCTATGTATGACTAATAATGTATATAAATATAATGATATAAATTACATTGTCAAGTGAAAAATTAATTAAATTCAAAATGTAAAATCACGGGAAATGTTAGAAAAAACACAGGTTTTTGGACAGCGGATAAAGGGATGTGCGAAGTGAGATATGGGATGTGGGTTGTTGGTTGTGGGTGATAGGTTGTAGCTAAAGAAGATTTGTCTCGGTCAGATCCTTGCTTATGGCAGGCATGGGAACGAGCAGATACTTGTCTCGGTCAGAGACCTTCGACAATTGGAAAGCTTACCCCGCCAACCCGCTCAACAACTCCGCCACTTCGTTTACGTCTTTCACGTTGTAGCGGGCGCGGGTGTTGGTGACGCCGACGCGAATGCTGAACGCGTCCTCCGGCAGCGCGGCGAACATGTCTTCGTCCGTCCAGTCGTCGCCGATGGCGAGGACGAAATCCGATACGCCTCTCACCAACCAGTGCCGCGCGGCGACGCCTTTATTGACGGCGGCTGGCCGGACCTCTATCACTTTATTCCCGCGCAGAACCTGCACGTCGTTGTTGGCGGCGAAGCTGAGTAGCCGGTCGGTGAGCTCGGCGGCGAGCAGTTGCGCCTGGTCGGGGTTTGCCATGCGGTAGTGCCAGACGAGGGAGTATTCTTTCTCCTCGACGAGCGCGCCCGGCAGGCGGTCTGCATATTGTTCGATAATCGGGAAGAGCTGTTCCTTCCAGTTACTCGCGCCGTGCCCGAGCGATTCCCACTCCCCACCCTTCTCCTTTCGCCAGATACCGTGTTCGGCGACAAGCCCGATAGGGATGCCATCCAGCCACGCGGAGAGTGTTGCGCGGTTCCTGCCGCTGATGATGATGACGGTGTTCTTTGGGTCACGGGTTAATGTGCGGAGGAGTGAGAGCGTATCTTGCGACGGGCTTGCGAGGTCCGGGTGGCGCATGAGCGGCGTGAGCGTGCCGTCATAGTCAAGAAAAATGAGCCTGTTGGCCGCCTTGCGATACGCCGTGCGCAAAGCGGCGAGGGCGTTAGAGTCTAAGAGTTTCGCGTTCAGGCGTTCCTGAACTTCCTTTGTTGCATTCAATCCGGTAAGGAAGTCGCTTGCCCAGCGCGTGACGTCGTAGCGGCGGAGCCGGTCGCGCATAATGGTGTTGCGGCGGACTTGCTCGTCCTTCGGCATCGCCAGCGCTTCGCTGAGCGCGTCAGCGATTTCTCGGCGGTCATTCGGGTTGATGATAATCGCTTCGCCCAGCTCTTTTGCCGCGCCCGCCATTTCACTCAAGATCAACACTCCAGTACCCTCGGTACGGCAGGCGACGTATTCCTTGGCGATAAGGTTCATGCCGTCGCGCAAGGGCGTTACGAGCGCGACGTCCGCAATGCTATAGAGGGCGATGAGCGGGTGATGCGCCAGCGCCTTGAATTGGTAAATTACCGGAGTCCATACGACCGAGCCGAATTTCCCGTTAATCCGCCCAACGGCTTCTTCCACCTGATTCTTCATGTGCTCGTATTCGTTCACGCCGATGCGTGAGGGCACGACGACCATCGTTAAGACGACCTTGCCGCGCAACTGAGGATAATTTTCCAGCAATGCTTCGTAACCCAGCAAGCGATGGAGGATGCCCTTGGAGTAATCTAATCGATCGACGGAGAGAATTGTCTTTGCATCGCCCAATGCTTGCTTGAGCTTGAGTTTTTCGTCTTCGGTTTCTTTCGCGGAACACGCGTCGACGAACCGTTTGTAATCTATGCCCATCGGGAACGTGTCAGCTTTAACGACGCGGTTGGGGAGCGAGATTTGTCCCATGGAATGGTCGTGCCCAAGCGTCCGCAGAACCGACTGCAGGAAATGATGCGTGTACTCGTGCGTGTGGAAGCCGATCAGGTCCGCGCCGAGCAAGCCTTCGAGGATCGCCCTGCGCCACCGGAGCGGCAGCAGGCGGAACATTTCAAACGACGGGAACGGGATGTGAAGGAAGAAGCCAATCTCGGCTCGCGGCTGCCGTTTCCGCAATAAGTGAGGCAGGAGCATTAAATGATAATCCTGCATCCAGACGACGTCGCCTTTGCCGAGGATGCCCGCGAGCGTGTCGGCGAACAGCTCGTTGACTTTGACATACTGATCCCAGTAGTCGTCGTTGTAAATTGTCGATGACGGGAAATAATGGAACAGGGGCCAGATGGTGCTGTTGCAGAACCCCTGATAAAAATTTTCCATGTCGTGTTCGGACAGGAACACCGGATACGCGTTATGCTTCTCAAGCGCTTGCTTGCGCAGTTGGTTGTGATACTGCTCGTCGATGGTAGCACCTGGCCAGCCGACCCACAGGTGGTTTTGTTGTTTGGGGAAATGCTCTTTATACGAGCCGAGGAACGAGCTAAGCCCGGTGGCGAGTCCGCCCGAGACCGCGCCGAAGTGCAGCGAGCCGTTTTCCACTTTCGCGGAGAACGGCAGCCGGTTGGAGACGATGACGAGCCTATGGTGTTTGGATACCGGCAATTTTTGATGAAAATATTGTTAGAAAAAGGAAAACCGCCAAGACGCGAAGAGCGCGAAGGAAGTATTAAACATGTTATATTATTGGCAATTCAAAATATTTCTTCGCGTTCTTAGCGACTTCGCGGTTCGTTTTTATTTTCAAAGCGTTATCACATCACCCTCGTGGAACAATGAAACGAACAGCAGCAGATAATCTTTAATGTGCCGGGTGATGAGGAAATTATTTTTGATGTGTTCTTTCCCGTTGACGCCGAGCCGCTGGGCGAACTCCGGTTCGTTGATCAATTGCTTAATCCAATGCGCGGTGCCTTCGATTGAATGCGTGAGGATGCCGGAATACTTATGGGCGATTTGCAGCGGAATGCCGCCTACCGCTCCCGCAATCGTGGGCTTGCCTTTCCACAACGCCTCGGAGACGGTCAAGCCGAAGCCTTCCTTCAGCGATTTCTGCAAAACAATGGTAGAGCCGCGCTGGAGCGCGTTGATTTCCAAATCGCTGCCCGGCGGCAGGAAGAGGACATGAATATTTTTGTCGCCGGCGGCTTCGTCCATCACCTGCTTCATGATAGCGGGACCTTCGGGGTCGTCTGTGGCGCCGCCGCCTGCAAGCACCAGTTGCAGGTCCGTGTGCTTCTTCACAAGCTTGTATGCTTTAATAACTCCGACCGGGTCCTTGAGATAATCGAAGCGCGAGATTTGTGTCACCACCGGCATCGAGCGATCGATTTTGTACTGCTCGAAGATGGAGTCGATATAACTTTGCTCAAGCTCTTTGTTCTTGTCGCTCAGGGGGTCGATGGAAGGAGCGATAAGCACTTGCGGGATGGACAGGCGCCGCGCAAACGCCGGTGCGGAGAACACTGCCGCATCGTAGCGCGAGATGTATTGCTCAAGAAACCGCCAAATGTTCTTATCCGGCTTCGAAAAGTCGATGTGACAGCGCCAAATCCAGTTTTTGCCGAGCTGCTGGCGCTTTTCGACGAGCCCGATGGGCTGGGGGTCGTGTACGAACACGACGTCGTCGAACTGCATCTGCTCCGCATTCTCGCGGTTGACTTCGAGGAACCATTGGTATTCCTCGTCGCTCACGCTCACCGGTACGCCGTGCAAGCCGTTGTGGAATTTTTTCGTGACGACGAAAAATTTCTCGTTGCCCTTGATGACGTCCCACCGCGCCTGCACACCCATTTGGTTCAGGAGCGGGATCATGCGCGTAAGGATTTCGGCGACGCCTCCGCCCACCGCGGTGGAGTTGATGTTCTGGATCTTCTTGCCTTCGATGTGCTTCGCCAGCATGAATAGCTCTTCCACAACAGATTTGCCGACGACGGGTATGTAGTCTTCGAGTTTAATCATAACATCAGCTAGAGAAACATTTGCTGTCCCCCTAGAGGGGGACGCGTCGTTTTTTGACGCAGGGGGTCATTGGTTGTATAGAATATGACCCCACCGTAACCCTCCCCTGAAGGGGAGGGAAAAACTTTTTAACATTGCACACCTACCCATACTTCTCCACAAGCTGAATCATCTTATTGCGCAGGCCTTCGAGCGTGTAGGTGTAGGGGTCGAGGCGGGTAAGCCTGTCTGCCAACTCGGTTTTCCCCTGGTCGCGAAACCAGCGTGAAAAGTCGTTTTCGCCTTTCTCGAGCCGGAGCTTCGCCTCAAAGATGTGATAATACAGCGAGCCGGGGGTAACTTCCTTGAGGATTGCCACAAACTCGCCGACGTTATGCGCTACGTGCGGCGTGTGCAGGACGAAGGTGCGCGCCGCCATGAAATGGAACTCCTCGCCCGCGGGGGCGGAGGGCGAACGCTCACTGCTCTCCATATGCGACTGGAGGATGTCGATAAATTCGCGGCGGAGCGCTTCAAGCGACTGGAACTGGATGATGTCCACGCTGGAGACGCGCTCGGCGAGGCGGTCTTCGTTCAGGACGTCAGTAATCCAGTAGGCGAAGTCGTTCGGCGGCTCGGGCGATAAGAAATGATGCTGGCGCAGGTACCGGTGTGTGTGGTAGTAGATGGAGGATTCCGGCACCGACTGCATACCCGCGAGCAGCTCGGAGAGGTTCCGCGCTTTGATGCCGAGCAGAATCGGCTGGTCTAGTTTGGTATCGAAGTAGAACTCGCTCATAAAAAACTCCCCGCTCCATACAACAGACCGGTCTTTATAGTATACGATAGTCGCGGAGAAAGTCAAGGAAGTTTTTGAACACACGTATCGTGTAAATATGACGCGAAAGCTTAGTGAGAAATATCACCCACATTACAAAACGTGCAGCTTACGATGACAATTGCAACTTTTTCTCTTGATTTAAAAGTTTGAGAGTTTATATATTAACTGTGCCTCACGAATAATCTCTCAGGCGGGCGTTGATAACGTGGGAAACAAATATTCTATAAATGTGAATCTGAGTTCCACCAAGAAAGTAATTTCGATTGTTTTCTTTTCCCTTTTTGTATCGTGTCACAATAATCCCGTGATCACCGATACCCGTTTCGATGCTGGGTCTATTCTGTTTGCTTAGATTAAGAACAGGCGAAAGAGGAGATTAAATGATGAACGTGTGGAGATGGTTGGCATTATTATCGTTTATGTTTTTACTGAGTCAATGTAAAGACAGCGGCAATCCGATAGACGACGAGCTAACGCCCTGCCCGCCGTTTGAAATTGTCCCCCAGCCGGCATACGACAGCCCCATCTGGCACCCGAGCGGGGAATTTATTGGGTTTAATCATACCCCTCTGCGCAAGATCGAGTATCCGTACGGAGAACATTGCCAGGGGGTGCAGTATTTCCAAGGGGATTCAGCCGGGTTCTGGCTCATCAATCCGGATGGAGCTAATATGCGGAGGATATTTCCCTATCCGCTTCAGACACCGTCATGGTCGCCGGACGGTGAGTGGATTGCGTTTGTATTAGACGCACAGATTTTCAAGATGCGCTTTACTGGAACAACGTTTGATACAACAACAATGGTTCAGCTCACGTTTGAAGGTCGCAACTTCTTCCCCGCGTGGAGCCCCGACGGGCAATGGATTGCGTATAGCAATAGTATCGGTGATACTGTTGGTGTGTGGATCTCTCCAACGAATGGTTCAAATTCACGAACTTATTTTGCTTACGGCAGTCAGCCCGACTGGTTCCCAGATGGACAAAGCATTGTCTATGGCAACAAGGGTGTTTGGATCGAAAAATTAGACCACTCATCAAAAGTGCAAATCTATGCTGACACAATAAGGGGAGGCAACTGTATAAAGGTTTCGCCCGATGCGAGCAAGATTGCCCTTTCTTTGAATAATAACGTTTGGGTAATGGATTCAAGCGGAACTAATATTGCACAACTTACAACTGAAGGGATTGATGGTGCTTTTGGCAGACCGCTATGTTGGAGTCCGTCAGGCGGGCAAATAGTCTATTCACAATACCGCCCAGACAATTGGGGGTATCAAAATGGTGTGTTGTGGGTAATTAATCCCCTAACCTCGGAGAAGCGGCAACTTGATCTTCCCCCGATTTTGCGGACACAGAGAAAAGCCACTATCTTGGTGGCAGAAGGAGGTCCGCAATGGAAAGAGTCAAGAAACGGAATCAGTATGA
>JAKEEG010000075.1 GCA_022616555.1 Ignavibacteriota bacterium
GTCCCGCGGCTTGCGTTTGCAGCTCGTTGACCCGTTTATCGGCGAGCTGGCGAATCTTTCAGGTACGATGGTCTGTGATGTAGCGATCAGGGGTACTGTGGAGCAGCCGCGCTACGAGGGTTCGTTGAGCTTGAGTGAAGCACAGTTCGTCTTTACGCCGTTGGGGCTTACCTACATTGTTGATGGGGAGTTTATTCCCGTGGGGCAGCGCATTGCGCTTGAAAATTTTCGCATCAAGAATACCCAACATGATCAAGGGGACGGCGAAGTCAAACTTTCGGGTTCGTTTACCTTGGACGGCTTGACGCTACGGGATTTTGACCTGCTCGCGAGCGGACAATTATTAGTGATGAAAGAATCCGTGCGCCAGCCGGGACAGACAATCTACGGAACGGTATTCGTTGCGATGGGCCCGAACGGACTCCATTGGCAGGGTACGCCGGAGCGCTCGGTTGTTTCCGGGAAAGTGTATGTGAGGAATGCAAACTTAACGCTGCCTCCGACACGAGACATCCTGATTAATACAAACAGGGATGTGATTCTCACTGTGGTTGATGATACGACACAGCAGGCGCCCGGCAAGCTTCAGGGCAGCAACGGAGGAAACGGCACGAATGGCAATGCGCTCTTTGCCTTGAATAACGGTGGCATTGCATTTCCTCAAAATGGGGGCGGGTCTGTTCGTAACGACCAACCGGATGACGAGAGGTCGTTCCTCGATAGGCTTGTGTATAATCTCGATATTGAAACGCAGGGCCCCACCTATGTTCGATTTATTTTCAACCCGTATACGGGCGAGGAGCTCTTTGCCGAGCTGAAAGGGCGAATGGCGTTTTCAAAAGATGCCGGCCAAACCCGCCTCACAGGCGAGGTCGAGGTAGGCGACCGTTCCTATTATAACTTTTTGAAGAGATTCCAAGCGACCGGGAAGCTGACATTCACAGGCGATGCCCTCAACCCCGAGCTCAATATTCTTGCAAAATATGAAAGCTCCTACCAACTTGCGGATTCCGCGCAGTCATCGGTGGCCCGTCCCGCGCACCTTCAATCTCTCCCACCGGATTTTAAGCCGATTCGAGTCGCTGTATTATTGAACATCACTGGGACGCGGCAAGAGCCCAAGCCGAAATTCAGTCTCGAGTTTGTCGATGTGGGCGGCAACCGCGCAGAAAACACTTCGGGCGATGTCGAATCCGAAGCTATTTCGTTCATTCTCACAGGTTCGTTTGGCGACGACTTAACTCAACAGGAGCGCAGTTCTATCCTAGGCCCTAATTTGATTTACGGCTTAACTTCCTCGGTGCTTTCAGGCCCGATCACGGATTATATTAAGAAGAAGTTCGACTATATCAGTTCAATTGACGTTATTTATTATGGCGGTGATGTGCAGTCTTCCACCGATGTGCGTGTGACGGGTGAGGTAGGCGAAGCAGTCATCCGCTTTGGCGGAAGGGTTTTCAGCGATCTCACCAATGCCAATGCGAGCGTACAACTGCCCATGAGCACTGTGCTCGGTTCGGAGGGCTGGCGGAATCTTATTTTAGAGGTAGAACGACGCGTGGAAGGTGTTGAAAGCTATGAGCAGCGAAGAGAATCTAATGGGTTGCGGTTAATCTATCGCATTACGTTTTAGACTGACGCGTTGCCATAAATGACAACGCTCACCGAAAAAACCCTCCAGAAGGAGGATGAAATTGCATTCCGGGTTACCGGAATTTTATCGCTGAACATCACCATTAATGGTGATGCTTTACTGAATCGCATAATTGTCAACCACCCCGTCCCGACAAAGACGCCTGCCTGCCGGCAGGCAGGTCGGGACACCCCCCGTTGAGTAAGGAGGGGAAAGGCTCACCAGTATTTTGTCCGTCTTGATGAAGACGGGACGCGGCTCGTTTTCTGAGCCGCAGGGGGTTGACAATTACCTTCAGGAAAAATTAATTAAACGAAGAAAGCAGGTACAATATCCAAGAAGTAGAGAAGAAAATACTGAATTTTTTAGCGCGGTACCCTAACCAAACGTTTAAGCCGCGCGAGTTGGCGAGGCGGCTCTCGATGAAGTCTGATGAGGAATACCGTGCGCTCAAACAAGCAATTCATCAATTAAATGAATCAAAACAAATTAGACGAGAGCGAAGGGGCACCATCGGCCATCTCCATACGCCACAGCGGTTAGTAGGTGTATTGGAAATAAAAAAACAAGGACTGGGGTTTGTTAACATCGTAGACTCTGATGTACGGATATTTGTGGCGCCAAGATTTCTCAGTACAGCAATGCACGGTGATACTGTAGAAGTCTCGCTCTTCGCGCAGCCGAAAAAGAAAAAAGACGACGGCTCGTTGCCGGAGGGTGAAGTCACGAAAGTCCTCACCCGCGCCCGCTCCACCGTCGTCGGAACGTTGGAGCACAGCAGGGGCGCGTACGTTGTTGTTCCGGATGACCGCCGCATGGGCGCCGATGTATTCGTCGACAAAGACCAGCTTGCCGGGGCACAGCAAGGTAACAAGGTGGTCGTACAGATAGAGTCGTGGGGTGTGAGCCATTCTAACCCGCAAGGCCGTATCCTGCAGGTGTTGGGGAATGCCGGTGAGGTGTCGGCGGAGCTTCGCTCGGTGTTTCACGAATACCAACTGCCGCTAGGTTTTCCGCCTGAGGTTGTGAGAGAATCCGAGACAATATCGCTGGAGATCCCGCAGTCGGAAATCGACCGGCGCTTGGATTTTCGCGGGGAAGTTTGCTTCACCATCGACCCGGAGGACGCGAAGGATTTTGACGATGCTGTCTCGCTCGAAGAGTTGGAGAACGGCTTACTGAAGCTCGGAGTACATATTGCCGACGTTTCATATTACGTGAAGGAGGGTACAGCGTTAGACCGCGAGGCACTCCAACGGGGAACGAGCGTGTATTTTCCGAATGCAGTCATTCCCATGCTGCCGGAAAAGCTTTCCAACGAACTGTGCAGTTTGCGCCCGAACGAAGACCGTTTAGCCTATTCTGTCTTCATGCACATGACGCCGCAAGGCGTGGTGAAGGATTACGAGATACGAGAAACGGTTATCCGCAGCAAACGCCGTTTTACGTACGAGCAGGTGCAGGAGATTCTCGATGGTAAAAAGAAAGAATTGAAAGCAGACGACTTTGCAGAGAAAGTCCGGGTGATGCACGCACTCAGCAAAACACTGACGAAGAAACGTATGAAAGAGGGCAGCATCGATTTCGACAGCGCGGAGGCAAAATTCCTGTACGACGAAGAAGGCAAGCCGGTGGAAATTATCAAGAAAGTCAGATTGGACAGCCACCGACTCGTAGAGGAATTCATGCTGGCGGCGAACCGCACGGTCGGGCGGCATATCGGCCTGCCGAGGCAGGAAGGAAACCCGAAGCCGTTTTTGTACCGCATTCACGATGCTCCCCCGCCCGATAGGTTGAAAGAGCTTTCGCTGTTTGTTTCCAAATTCGGTTATAAGCTTCACGCCGACGGCGGGGTAAGCTCGAAAGGGTTGCAACGGCTGCTGGAACAGGTGCGCGGCTCGGAAGTGGAAAATGTCATCAACGAAGTAACGCTTCGCTCCATGGCGAAGGCGGTGTATTCTGAAAAGAACATTGGGCACTATGGACTGGCGTTTGACTATTACTCGCATTTTACGTCGCCGATACGCCGCTATCCGGATTTGTTTATCCATCGCGTATTGAAAGAATACGCGCGCGGCGCTTCACTCGACCACGTTCGGGAAATTCAACGTCGGCTTCCTGCCGTTGCGCAACAAACGTCCGCGCGCGAACGCGTGGCGATGGAAGCCGAGCGCGCCGGTGTGAAGGTGATGCAGGTCGAGTACATGAAGAGGCACCTGGGGGATGAATTCCACGGGGTGATTTCAGGAGTCACGCATTACGGATTCTTTGTCGAAGTCAACGACTTGCTTGTCGAAGGAATGGTCCACGTGCGGGACATGGAAGACGATTACTACGTCTATGATGAAAAGAAATACGCGTTGATCGGCAGGGAAACGGGGAATCAATTCCGGTTGGGTGATGCCGTGAACGTGAAAGTTGTACGCGTGAACCCGGAAGAGCGCGAAATCGACTTTGTTCTCACCACGGAAAAACGTTCGTCAAAACGAACGAAGCGGCGTTGAACGGAACTACGCTTTGTAGGACGATGTTGGAATAGATGTGACGGCGACCCGTGAACAAAAGCGTTCCACTCATCGGAATGGCATTGCTTCTGACAGTGAATTTTTCTAAAATCAAACATCATGTATACTCATAGAGCGGGTAGAGGAGTCTTATGATCGTACTCGGAAAAAGGCTGGTAGGATGGAGCGTAGCGCTGTTGTTGGTCAATGCACTGGCGTTCGCCCAGAACGACGGGGCTGCATTCTACGGTAAGAATAAAGTTCAATATAAGAACTTTGAGTGGCAGTATATTCAAACCGACCACTTCGACATCTATTTTGCACAGGATGGCTACGAGCTCGCCTCGTTTGCCGCCGACGCTGTTGAAGATGCGTACGAGCAGATTCGCAAGCTCTTCCGGTACGATATTAACAGCCGTATCTCGTGGATCATCTATAACTCGCACAACGAATTCCAGCAAACCAACGCCGTGGAGGAGTATCTCCAAGAAGGCATAGGCGGAGTGACGGAGCTATTCAAAAACCGTGTCATCGTTCCGTTCGAAGGCAACTACAAGCAATTCCGGCACGTGATTCACCACGAGCTAGTGCACGCCGTATTTAATGATATGTATTACGGCGGATCGATCCAGTCCATTATCTCCAGCAGGACGCCG
The DNA here is from genome assembly GCA_022616555.1 of Ignavibacteriota bacterium. Taxonomy (GTDB): domain Bacteria; phylum Bacteroidota; class Ignavibacteria; order UBA10030; family UBA10030; genus JAKEEG01. The sequence continues at coordinate 4,794 of JAKEEG010000075.1, forward strand.
CTTGTGCTGCCGGGTTGGTTCAACGAGGGCATGGCGGAATACGCCGCACTGAAGTGGGATACGAACTCCGACATGTTCCTGCGCGATGCGACAATTCACAATTACATTCCTCCGATTAACTTCCTCGGGGGGTACTTTGCCTACCGCGGAGGCCAATCAGTTTGGTACTATGTTGCCAATAAGTACGGTGAACAGAAGATTGCGGAAATTCTCAGCCGCGTTCGTACGACGCGCAGCGTTGAGCAAGGGTTTAAATCGACCATCGGGCTAACAATTGAGGAGCTTTCAGAGCGTTGGCAAAAAGAGCAAAAGGTATTATACTGGCCCGATATTGCGAAACGGGAAGAGCCGAAGGAATACGCGGAACAGCTTACCGACCACACGAAACTGGAAAATTTTTATAATACAAGCCCGGCGATTTCTCCGCAGGGCGATAAAATTGCCTTTCTCACAGATAGGAACGACTTTTTTGATATCTATCTCATGTCCGCTATCGACGGGGAGATCCTCGACAAGTTGGTGAGCGGGCAACGGACAAAAGATTTTGAAGAGTTAAAACTCCTGACCCCGAGAATTACCTGGTCGCCGGATGGGAAGAAAATCGCGCTCGCCGTTAAATCTGGGGAAACAGACGCCATTGTAATTGTCGACGTCAACTCCGGTTCGACGGAAAGTATTCCCTTCGATCTTGACGCTATTTCTTCGGTTGATTGGTCGCCGCAAGGGGATAAAATCGTGTTCGTCGGTTCGAAGGCCCCCCAGGCGGATATCTATCTGTATGACCTCGGGTCGAAGGAGTTAGAGAACCTCACCAATGATATCTTCTCTGATTTCGACCCTGCGTTTTCTCCCGATGGAAAAACTGTGTACTTCAGCTCCGATCGGGGAGGGTATTTGACGGCGTCGATGCTGCCCAGGGATTTCGAGATGATTGGATTCGACTATAGCCAGCAGGATCTGTACGCTCTCGATGTTTCTTCAAGGTCGGTAAAGCGACTGACGACCTCGCCGCATGGCGATGAGAGTATGCCGGTTGCCTCTCCGGACGGCAAGAAACTGCTGTTTGTTTCCGATAGAAACGGCATAAACAATATTTATGAGCTGGAGCTTGAGACCGGGGCTGCGCGTCCCATTACGAACTCGCTCAGCGGTGTGTATCAGATTTCATTGTCGCGAGACGGCTCGAAGCTGGCGTTCTCGTCATTAAACCAGGCCGGTTTCGACGTGTTCTTGATGCGCGCGCCGCTCGAACGCAAGTTAAATGTCGCTGAGTTGGAAGCAACGGAATATTACAAGAAGCTATTAGACTTGCCGCGCGAAGAAAAAACGCGTGAAGTTGTGGCTGAAACAAAAGTTACGAATGACACGGTCGCAGTACGAAATGGCGTTGTCGTCATGGCGGATACGACCATGGAGGAAAGCAGGTATCGATCTGGTACACGCGTTGACATGCGAAATTTTGTTTTTTCCGAACGCAATATACGCGATACCTCTGCCTATGCCAATGCCACGGCCGCCCGTTACCCTCGTTTTGCCATTACGGATAACAGGGATGAAGAAGGTAATTACCTCCCCCGTAAGTATAAACTGAATTTCTCAGCGGACCTTGTGTATGGGACTGCGAGTTACAATACGTTTTACGGGTTAGAGGGAACGACGATCATGGCGTTCAGCGATTTGATGGGCGACCACCAGATTGTCTTGCAAACGAATTTACAGCTCGATTTGAAGAACAGCGATTATGGCCTTGCGTATTACTATCGCCCGCACAGGATTGATTACGGTTTCCAGGGTTTCCATACGGCGCGATTCATTTATCTCAGCGACCCATTTATCGGCCAGGCCCTGCACCGCTTCCGGCTCTGGGGTTTGGCGGCAGCAATGTCGTACCCTATCGACCGGTTCAACAGACTCGACGCGACCTTGCTGTGGCAGAATCTCTCCCGCGATAACTTGGATAACCCCTTCCAGCCCCCGCAGCGTAGATCGTTCCTTCTGCCCGTGCTGACGTACGTGAATGACAACTCGTTGTGGCAGGGGGAATGGTTCGGCCCGAACAACGGCTCGCGCTTTTTCCTGACCTTGTACGGAAGCACGAAATACAGCGACCAGTCGCTCGATTTCCTCACGACGACGATGGACTATCGCGATTATACGTCCTTTTTGAGAGACTACGTGTTTGCATATCGTTTCACAGCAGGTATGAGCAACGGTCGAGACCGCCAATCGTTTTTTGTCGGCGGGACGGAAGGATGGATTGCCCGGCAGTTCGAAAGAAATAATTTTCCCATTGAGGACGTAGAAGACTACGCATTCCTCACGCCGGTGATGCCGCTGCGAGGCTACAATTATAACGCCCGGAACGGTACGCGCTACGCCCTGGCAAATTTCGAACTTCGCTTCCCGTTGGTGCGCTACTTTATCTTGGGCGCACTGCCGATTGGCTTCCAGAACATCCTTGGCACCGCATTTGTCGATGTTGGTACAGCATTCAGCACCACGAAAGGATGGCAGGCGTTTCAACGGGATCCAGGGGGAAAGAGCCTGCCGAAGGATTTGCTCATCGGCACGGGCTTCGGTTCGCGCATTTTCTTCCTCGGTTTCCCGTTACGCATTGATGTGGCGTGGCGGTTCAACGGTTCGAGTTTCTCCGAGCCCACGTATTACTTTTCGTTGGGGCCGGATTTTTAAAAACCGCTTAAAAAACGCAACGCCCCGTTTTCTCTTCAGAAAACGGGGCGTTATTGTTTATAGACAGCTGTCCGCCCGCTACGACTTTTCAAACCTCTCTACAATCGAAGCCGTTACCAAATCCCCCAGGACATTCAGCGTCGTTCGGCACATGTCAAGAATCCTGTCAACTCCTAATATGATGGCGATGCCTTCCATCGGAACACCGACAATACCTAATACCATCATTAAAAGTGGGATAGAGCCGCCGGGAATCCCCGCCACGCCAATAGCCGTGATCACCGACATGAGCACGACGATGATCTGCGAGCCGAACGACAAATCAATACCAAACACTTGTGCAAGAAACAACACGGTTGCTCCTTCGAAGAGTGCAGTGCCGTTCATGTTCATCGTCGCTCCGAGGGGAAGCACGAAGCCTGCAATCTCTTTTGGAAATTTCAGGTCTTCCTGACCCACGCGCATCGTTGTGGGTAATGTGGCGTTGCTGGAGGAAGTCGAGAACGCCGTCAGCATGACAATTCGCGATTTTTTAAAGAATTCAACAGGATTTCGTCTTGCGATGAACTTAATGACCAGAGGGTAAACAACAACTGTGAACACCAGCATGCTGCCAAACACTGTGACGACGTACTTGAGCAATTGTAACAAGAGGTCGTATCCGAATCGCGCGGTGACGCTGAAGATAAGGCAGAACACGCCGAGAGGAGCAATTTTCATTACCAGCTCAATGATTGCAATAACGATATGCCCCAGGCTCTCGAGAAATTTTAGCATCGGCTCGGCTTTCTCGCGGGAAACAATCGTCATTGCCACGCCAATCATCAACGCAAAAAAGATGACCGCCAGCATCTCGCCGTTTGCCATCGCTTGAATGGGATTGCGAGGAACGATTTTCACAAATAGGTCGATGCCAAAAACCTTATCGGCAAGGCCCATAGCGCCCTGGACTTCGCCCTGGTACGTTTCCATTAATTTTTGGGTCACTGCGGGGTCAAGTCCGGCCCCGGGCTTGACGACGTTCATGATTGTTAATCCTAACGTCGTCGAAAGAGCTGTCAACAATAAGAAGCCGAGGATGGTAACGAGACCGATTCTGCCGAGAGTTTTCAGGTCGCCCAACCCCGCAACGCCGAGCGCCAAGGTCGAGAGGATAAGCGGGATCACAACCATAATGAGGGCACCGAGCCACATCCTGCCGATTGGCTCGGTTACGTTGGAAACAAACCCTTGAATATTTTCACCGCCCACCGTTAGATTTGCAGTAACACCTGCAATTGCCCCGAGGACGAGCACGCCGAGAATTTTATTGTGCAGAGGAATAGATTTCCATGAAGCCATATTGGATATCCCTTTCTATTCGACTTTTTTACCGAAGAAATACAAGGCCGCCGCCATCGTTGCGGTGCCGACGGCGATTGAAATCCACGGTGAGAGCCCAAATGCGGTTGGAATGTCGCCCACGAGCATGCCGATTGCGGCAACCAGCAAGGCGTAGGGAAGTTGTGTGCGCACGTGGTCGATGTGGTCGCAAGCAGACGCCATCGAGCTTAAAATTGTCGTATCGGAAATAGGCGAGCAGTGGTCGCCGAACACCGCGCCCGCAAGCACCGAACTAATCACGCCGTGTAGAATCACTTCATAAGCCGACCCGGTCAACTGCGCGTCAACACTCAGCGTGTGCCCCAGTGGTATGACGAGCGGCATCATGATTGCCATCGTGCCCCAGCTGGTGCCGGTGGCAAAGCTGACGCCTGCGGCGATCAGGAACACGAGCACCGGAAGCCAGTGAGGGGCAATGGTGCCGCGTAGAAGCTGAACGAGATACTCCGCTGTGTGCAGTTCTTGCGTTACTGAGCCTATTGCCCACGCAAGAATCAGGATAAGCATAGCAAGGAGCATTGCTTTCAGACCGTTGAACCACGCATCGATCGCCTTCACGAGCGTGAGAATGCGCTGACCCACCGACAGCAGGACGGCAACAAGACAGCCTGAAAGCGAAGCCCACATCAACGCGCCGTACGAATCAGACTTACTGATGATCTCGCCCACGCCGTAAGAAGTAACACCCTCGGCTTCAAGTGCGGCTGTACCAGTCGAGTACAGCCCATACAAGCCAACTGCCAGTATGGAGAGTATGGGGAGCAGCCCGTTGTGCCAGAGCGGAGGTTTATCGGATGAGAACGAGCCGGTGGATTCCGTCAAATCCGTTGCGGGCTGCGATCCTTCGCGCAGAACTTCGCCGGTGCTTCGGGCGCGTCGCTCGGCAGTGAGCATGGGACCGAAATCCCGTTTCATCCAACCGACAAGAAAAACGAAAATCAGCGTCAGGATTGGATAAAATCGATACGGAATAGTCTGCAGGAAGACGCTGTAAGCATCCTCTGTTGAGTTGACGCTTTTTAGCCCCTGTTCGATGAGCCCTACTTCATAGCCGATCCACGTTGAAATAATGAACACGCTTGCAACTGTGGCAGCACCGGCATCGACGATGAACGAAAGTTTCTCGCGTGAAATCCGGAGTTTATCGGTAATCGGGCGCATCAGGTTTCCGCGCACCAGCACGTTGGCGTAGTCGTCAAAGAACATCACGAATGCCATAAACAAGGTGGAGAGCTGACCGCCGCGCGACGTCTTCGCGTAACGGGTAATCAGGTTAGCTATGCCGAGCGTGCCGCCATTGCTGGAGATGATTCCCACCATCCCGCCGAACATCATGCTGAAAATAATAATCTGCGTGTGAGATGTTTCTGTGACCGCGTTGACGATAAAGTGATCGAGTACTCGGAAAATCCCCCCGACAATATTGTAATCGAAGATGAACACAGCCCCCAGCCAGATGCCAGCAAAGAGCGAAATGACTACCTGTCGTAAGACCAGCGCTAAGATGATGGCAAGCAACGGGGGCAAAATACTCAGGATACCCGGAATCACGCGAACGGTTTTTGCCGAAGTCATTGCCCCTAGTGAAACGGAGATTTCAGCAGACCCCGATTCCGGCATCACTGCATCTTCAATGGCAGCTTTGCCGCCGGAAAAGCGTGCCACCGCGGGCAGCAACGTGCCGAAGACATTACGCTGAACTCCCGCAAGCGCAACCGAATCATTAAACGATGCGACGGGCGCGCCAGTTGAGTCTTGAGCGGTAATCTCGAGTGTGAAGTTAACGTCGGAGAGGACGAGGTTGGGAGTTTTGAAATCAAACTTGTGCACTTGCTGAGCTTGCGACGCAGTGCACAGGAAAACCGATACTGATGCAAGAAGGGTGCGAATCAATAACGTGCTCCGTCTTGTTGAACAAAAAGTCCGAAAAATGTATGGAGATTCACATGGAAATGCAACAAAAAAGCTACCGTTTGTCATTGCGAGGCGCTTTGTGCCGAAGCAATCTAACCTAAGAAGAAAAAACGAGATTGCTTCGCTGAAAAACACTCGCAATGACAGTTTTTGATGTGTCCTAACAAAGAGTCAGATTTTTTGACCGCTAAGTCGATTCCGCACGCTTGACTTCTACTCGTTGAAGCAAAAGCAATCCTCCAATGAGAAGAATTCCAATGGCGAGTATGGCAACGCGTTGATTGAAGTTCGAAGAAAGAACTCCGAACAAGAGAGGCCCTAAAATTGCAGACGCTTTTCCGAAGAACGAGTAAAAACCGAAGAATTCGGTTTTTTTGTCGGCGGGGACTATCGCAGACATCAAGCTGCGGCTCGATGATTGCGATGATCCGAGCGCGATGCCTGCAAGGAACCCGACAACGAAGAACGTCGTTTTGTCCGTCGTAAAATATGCGATGACAACGATGACGACCCAGATCAGCAGCGAGAGTGTAAGCGTCTTTTTGTGCCCCAACTTATCCGCCAGCACGCCGAATACCAGCGAGCCGATGATAGCGGAGGTCTGGACGATGATGAAGAAGTAGATAATTTCTTGAATTGTTAAATGAAGCGTTTCATCGGCAAAAATGGAGGAAAAGACGATAATGGTGTTAATCGCGTCGATATAAATAAAATAGGACAGCAAAAATTTTGCAACGTTCCGGTAAAGAGGAAACTCTCGGATAGTGTTCCGTAATCGTTCAAAACCGACTTTCGCAAAGTTCAATTTGAGCGGTGCAAACCGTTGCCGGTCGGGGACAAACGCAAACAACGGGAGGGCGAAGAAGAAGAAAAATCCGGCCGCCACGAGAAAACTTATCCGAACGTTCAAAAGGTTTTCCGGCTCGAATCCTCCTTCAAAGAGCGGCAGGGCTGTAAAGAGCGTTACAAGAGAGCCGATGTAACCCACCGCAAACCCGTATCCAGACACACGCCCGTAGCTTCGTTCTGTTGTAATCTCGGGCAAGAATGCATCGTAAAACACCAGCCCTGCCTCAAACCCGATGTTGGCGAGGATAAGCAATACGATGCCCCAAACGATCATTGAGCCTTCCACAAAAAACAGCCCAGCTGTCGCTAATACGCACAGCACTGTAAAGATGCCGAGGAACCGTTTTTTGCCCGCGCCATAATCCGCTACTGCGCCTAACACCGGAGAGAGCAGCGCAACGAACAACATGGAAATGCTAAACGCAAGCCCCCACAATGCATCGCTTTGCGTGCTATCGGCTGCGACAATTTTCTTGAAGTATAACGGATAACCGACGGTGAGAATCAAAACGTAAAAGGCAGTGTTCGCGAAGTCGTACAGAGCCCACGCGAAAACTTTGCCGCGGCTTACCGGTTGTTGCTCGTTCTGTTGTTCGTTGTGGGATTGGTTCAGTGTGCTCATTCGTAGGTTTCGATCACTGTTTGGGAGGCCTTTGCTGAGTGCGACTTGTCTGCAAGCCCCTGCCTGATTTTTTCAGTTTACCGCTCTTTGTCAGGTCACTCAAAATTGCGTCAAGCACACCGTTGACGAACTTATCACTCTTCTCTGTGCTGTAAAGACGGGCTATTTCAATTGATTCATTAATGGAAACCTTGGGCGGTATATCGTCATAATACAAAAGCTCGCAAATGCCCATACGAAGAATCAGTTTATCGATGATGGCGAGCCGGCTGAATTCCCAGTGCTCCACGTGCCCCCGGATGATGCCGTCGATTTCGTCGGAATGTTCGATGACCGCTTTCACAAATTTTGCCGCAAACTCGAACGTTTCGCGCTCTTTTTCGAGAGAGGCAAGAATATGCTCCACAACGAAATCTACCGGTTCGCCGGAGAGCTCGTACGCGTACAGTGCCTGCAACACTTTTTCTCTAACCAACCGCCGTTTAAATGCCATGTGAAAGAACCGTCAAGTAAGACTCTCTATAAAGGCATCACTCGCAACATTTCCGAGTTAACTAATGCCAAGCAACACAGTGTTGCTGTTTCTGTGAAAAACCTTGTTGTCCGGTATCAGTAATATCTATCGCGACTTCGGACTCAACTCTCCCAACCTACCCCTGAATTCTGACCTGCCGGTATAAAGCTGCTTTATGCGCGAAATCTTCGCGATGCGATCTTCTGCAAGCCTGTTTGCCGCTTGAGCAGTCGTGATCTTCTCATGTTTGGAAATTGCGAAAATCTGTTTCAGCGTATCGTAAATTCCCTCCGCGCGTTTAAGAGCGCGCTCTTCGCGGTACCCCTCGAGTTCGTTAGCGACGTTGATCAGCCCACCCGCGTTGATGGCGAAATCTGGCGCCCAGAGAATCCCGCGTTCGACAAGCTGGGCTATATGCTTCTTTTCGTCCAACAGTTGGTTGTTTGCTCCGCCCGCGATAATTTTACAACGGAGCTTGGGAATCGTTTCGTCGTTGAGTGAGCCCCCCAAGGCACACGGTGCATGGATATCCACTGGGAGCTCATGCAGTTTGTTGGGTTTTACGTACGTCGCCTTGAGTTTTTTTGCTGCGCTCTTTGCCTTGTCTTCGTAAATGTCCGTAATATAGACCTTTGCGCCCTCTTTCACAAGATGCCCACCGAGGAACGTACCAACCTTCCCAGCGCCCTGAATTGCGACTTTTTTCCCGCGGAGTGAGTCGTTGCCGAACGCCTCGTGCGCGCACGCTTTTATGCCCACGTAGATGCCATAGGCAGTCACGGGCGAAGGGTCACCACTTCCACCAAGTGCGCGGGAGGTTCCCGTAACGTATTTGGTTTCCATCCGCACCCATTCCATGTCGCGCTCGGTTGTGCCGACGTCTTCAGCGGTAATGTAGCGCCCGCCTAAGCCGTCTATAAACCTGCCGTAGGTACGAAACAAAGCCTCGGTTTTGTCTTTGTGTGAATCACCAATGATGACTGCCTTCCCGCCGCCGAGGTTAAGACCAGCAACTGCCGCTTTATAGGTCATGCCGCGGGAAAGTCGCAGGACATCGTGCAGTGCTTCGTCGTCGCTGGCGTATGTCCACATGCGCGTGCCGCCTAATGCCGGTCCAAGCGATGTATTGTGGATGGCAATGATGGCTCGCAGTCCAACTTTTTTATCTGAGAAAAAAACCACTTGCTCATGGTCTTTTCGCTCAATCTCTTCGAAAACTTTCATGGGTGTCCCCCAGTATTTCCCCGCGCCGCGCACGGTAGTGCGTCGGCATGGGTACGGTGAATATTCTAGATGGGTTGCTCAGGAAGGATCCGCTCCGCAAAGCTACCCGTCGATTGAACGAGCGTTGCAAAATACCGAAAAAAACACGTCAAATTCAAGCTTGCATTTGTATTCGCAGAATGTGATATTGTCACTCGTTCTGTAACGAAAGGATTGGATGAATCTACGAACTAACAGTCGCTCCATCGCGTTGCTGCTGGTGTTCAGTTTGTCGTTACCTTCCGCCTACTCTCAGAACCAGATAGTCACAAATCTTTCAGACCCAAGAGAACAGCGAGTTCTTACGGCTGTACGTTGTTTTGAAAGTGTGTCCATCGATGGTAAACTGACAGAATTGCTGTGGAAGGGTTCAGGCACTACCGGCTTTATTCAGCGAGAGCCCGAAGAGGGAGTCTCCGCAACTGAAGATACGGAAATCTGGATAGCCTACGACGACTACGCCCTGTACATTGCTGCGCGTATGTACGATAGCGAGCCGGACTCGATTATCGGAAGGCTTGCACGCCGGGATGAAAATCCGGGTGCCGACCATATCGGCATTTTTATCGATGCTGCCTACGACCGCCGTACCGGTTATTATTTCATCATTAACCCCTCGGGGGCAATCCGCGACGGTGCTTTTTCCAACGATACCTTCCTCGACCCTAAGTGGGATGGCGTCTGGGAGGCTGCGGTTGGAACAGACGAGAAAGGCTGGACGGCCGAATTTCGTATTCCTTACTCCCAGCTACGCTTTTCAAAACAAGACGAGTACACCTGGGGGATCGATTTTTACCGAAGAGTCGAACGTAAGAATGAAGAATCCTTTCTCGTGTTTCATCCCCGAAACGATCGTTTGCGCGTTTCACGGTGGGCGGACTTGAACGGGCTGGCAGGAATAGAGCCACCGTCACGAATCGAAGTCCTTCCGTATATTACCAGCACGGGCAAGTTTATCGAACGGCCGCCAGTGCATTCGTTCAATATAGGACGCGACGACCCGTTTGTCATCGGTAGGGACTATCAAGCGGCCCTTGGCGCCGACGCGAAAATCGGGTTGTCCGGCGATATGACGCTCGATGTCTCTCTTAATCCGGATTTTGCTCAGGTGGAAGTAGACCCCGCCGTTGTCAATCTTACAGCTTACGAAGTGCGCTACGACGAAAAACGGCCGTTTTTCATCGAAGGTTCTGATATTCTACGGTTTGGTGGAGGCGGGGCTGTGTCATTGAATAATTTTGAGTGGAGCGATCCGAGTTTCTTTTATAGTCGGCGCGTCGGTAGGGCACCGCAGGGATTTGTGACGCACAACGGCTTCGAAAATATACCCGACCGCACGACCATACTTGGTGCTGCGAAAGTCAGCGGAAAGATCGATAACACATGGTCGATAGCCGCTCTCTCTGCTGTGACCGAGCGCGAGTACGGCTCTGTCGATTCAGCGGGCAACCAATTCAGTGAAGAGGTCGAGCCGCTAACATTTTACGCCGTCGTGCGGACGCGTAAAGAATTCAATGACGCGAGGCAGGCAGTCGGGATAATCGGTACAATTATGGGGCGGGACCTCAACGGTGAGCAGTTGAGCAACCTCATGAATAGCAGAGCGCTTTCCGGGGGACTTGATGGGTGGGTGTTTCTGGACCAGGCTAAAGATTGGGTGGTAACAGGTTGGGCAGGCGGCTCGTATGTTCAGGGCTCGAAACAGCGCATGCTCTCGCTCCAGCGCTCCTCGCAGCATTTTTTCCAGCGTCCTGACGCCGATCATGTCTCTGTCGATTCTAATGCAACTTCCATGGCCGGTTGGGCTACACGTGTGTGGGTCGATAAGGTTAAGGGCAATTTCTTTTTCAACGCCGCGCTCGGTATGATTCACCCGAAATTCGAAACGAATGACACCGGATTTCTCAACTATGCGGATTATATCAACACGCACATCTATACGGGCTATCAATGGTATGACCTCGATAACTTTTTTCGCTATAAATACGTGGGAGGGTGGGTACTCAGGGCATACAATTTTGGGGGTATTGCCACCCGGGAATCGTATTCACTCGGCGTGGGCGGCACATTGCTGAATTATTGGGGTGGTAATCTTGCGTTCTCTCACAATGCCAGGACGTTTGATGACCAGAGAACTCGCGGCGGACCACTGATGGAATCACAAGAAAGCAACTCGATATCCTTTGAGGTCTACAGCGATGCTCGAGAAAGGCTCAGCGGCTCTGCGGTCTTTAGCGGCGCCTCGGCAACTACAGGCAGTTGGCTATACAGCACAGGTGTCACACTGGAATGGAAGGCGTCGTCAACGGTCAAACTTAGCATTTCACCTTCGCTTTTGCGCGTTTATCAAGTAGCACAATACGTCGATGCCATACTCGATCCCCGTGCGGCGGAAACGTATGGCACAAGGTATATTTTTGGGTCGTTGCATCAAACGCAGGTTGCCGCTTCGCTCAGGTTAAGCTGGACATTCACTCCAAAACTAAGCCTGCAGGTGTTCATGCAGCCACTCCTCTCTACCGGTGATTACACGGAGTTGAAGGAGCTTGCCAGGCCGCGCTCGTTTTCGTTCAACCAGTATGGCGAGAACTCATCGACCATTTCGTTAAACAACAACGTTTACACGATTACCCCGGATACCAACAGCTTGATACAGAACGCGTTTCTACTGAACAATCCCAACTTCAACTATAAATTCCTTAATCTAAACGCCGTCTTGCGCTGGGAGTTTTTGCCCGGCTCTACCATGTATCTGGTATGGACTAATGAGAAGTTCGATTATGAGGTCAACGGCGACTTTCGTTTCGGAAGGGATCTGAGCACCCTGTTTCGCGACAGGCCTGATAATGTGATTTCATTGAAGCTGACGTATTGGTGGAGCAGGTAAGACGTTTGAGATAATTTAGTTAGAACCGTCCGTTCGCACGATTGCCTCGCCGTACTCCGCATCCTTTTGAATGCTGTAGAACTCCGGACTAAGAATTTCCCACATCATAAATTCATTAGCAACCGCCTCTTTCAAGGATCTGTACGCTTGCGCTTTGCCTTGCTCACCCTGGATGGCGTATACTTGTGCTCTCCGGTAGAGAAGTGAAGCGTCCGACGAGCCAATACGTTGAATCGCAGATTCGATTCCGCGCTGAGCTTCGTCAAGACGCCCGCGAAAGGCTTTCGAGAGAGCGAGAAACCCTTGGGCTGTTGCGTCGCCGGGGTTTGTTGCGACAGCCCTATCAGCGAGAGAAACTGCGAGGTCTAAGAATGGCCTGGCGCTATCGAGCTTGGCGTTCTGCATATATGCGCGGCCGAGCCAATAATTTGTCTTGTAGTCTTGCGGGCTGCCCGCGTGCAAACTTTTGACGTACTCGATCTGCTCTGATTCCTTAAACGAATTTTTCCACGCATTCAGCCTGTACCGAAGGGTGATGAGTGTCCCGTTCGCCCCGGCAGCAATGCCATCGTTATAGTATTGAAGCGCCTGTTCATATTCTTTACGGAAATGTGCCACAATACCTGCGGTGATGTGCGATTCATAGTTTCTTGGGTCCAGCTTCAATGCTTGTTCGGCGTGGACTTTTGCTTCATCGTAGTTGCCGTACGGTATCTCGATGAGAGCGAGCTCCCTGTAGCTTGCCGCACACTGTGGTTGTAACACGAGGCTTCGGTCGATCGCTTGCCGGGCTTCGCCGAACTGCTGCCGGTAGCGGTAGATCATTCCTGCAGTCAAAGATGCCAACGCGTTGTTTCCCGTGTTACCCGCCGATTGGAGGTCGCCTGAAGCGGCGTTGAGCAGGGTGGGGTTTGTTTCACCGCCGAGCTTATAAGCTTCGACGTACGCGAGCGCGCGGACAGCACGCGCTTCTGAAAATGATCCGTCAAGTCGAATTGCCGCTGTCAGCGTATCGATTGCAAGCCCAAGAGCAGTGCGTTGATTGACAAGCGAGAGTCCGACAAGATAATTTTCGTACGCCTGTGCGTTGCGGGTCGGAGCGTCAAGGTCGGCGACATCGGAATTCACCCCAAGCCTATCCAGCACGGTGTTCACTACCGTCGTCCGGATTTCCGGGATTCTCAACAGATTGTCCGCGGGCAGCCGCTCTTCCCAAATCGTTTTTTGCTCGGTGTCGAATAACTCCACCTGCACTGAGACATCTCCGCTATCGGGCCGCACGTCGACCAGCACTAACTGCCGGACGCCCAAGTCTGTGAGCAGCTCCTCCTTCGTTTTACCGCTTCGCCTGCTTGCGAGCGCCGAAAAAGCCGATGCCGTCGTAACATGTTCCTGCCGGGCGAAATCGTCTGTCAGCATAATGGCCATAGCCCTGCTGACATGGTGGCCGACGCTATTCGCGGGCGCGCCCCCGGTGATGACAACTGCAACAGTGGCGGTATTCGGGAAGAGAGTTTCTTTAATGAACACCCCGATGAAATACAATGCCGCAATCCCCGCCAGAGCACCAACGACCTGCAGTGCTAGCTTGGTGTTAAATTTCGATTTTTTCTGTTGCACTTCAACTTTAGGCTCAAATGTTTTCGCCTGCTCGGCGCGGCGTTCAAGCGTTGCTTGGAGAATGCGCTCCGCTTCCTCGGCAGCCGCACGCTCGCGCTCCTCTTTTTCTTTCTTCTGCTGTTGAATGCGTTGGCGGAGCTGCTTGGCCTCGCCATTGTCCGCATCGACCGTGAGCATTTCCTTTGCAGCCTCGAGGGCTTCGTCGAATTTTTCTTCTCCAAGCAGCGTCGTGGCTTGCTTTCGCAGGCTGTCCAACTTTTCTGTCTTTTCCTGCATTGCGCGGCGGTCGGATTCGATTTTTCGCCTGCGCTCTTCGGCAAGCTTGAACCGCTCCTCTTCAATCTGCGCCATAATCATCTGCGCGCCGTAGTGCATCGGCACAAGACGGTAGATTTCCTGGATCGCCTTCTCAGCGTCTTCGAGCTGGCCCTTGTGGAAGGCTTCCTCAGCCTTTTTGTAGAGCGATTGAATCGTCTTCTGCTTTTCTTCTTCGCCCTTATCGACAGTGGCGCCGGGTTCGGCTGCTTCGCCACCGCCGGTCAGCTTTTCGATTTCCGCAAGCTCTGCTTCCGCTTCGTCTAACTTGCCCTTCTGGAAAAAGATCTCGGCCTTCTTATAGTGCATCTTAATCTTTTCGCTGTTCTGCTCCTGTAGTTTTTGTCGCCGCGCTTCAACAGACTTGGCTTCCTTCGCTTCGCGCTCGGCGGTTTTTTCAGCTGCCTTACGCGTCGGCGCTTGCTTTGCTGTTTTCGAGGGAGCAGAAAGCTCGGGGATGTCGTCCATCAAAATTTCGTACACCTCAACCGGGTCATCGATGTTTTTGAACTTCATCGGACCGATGGAGAAGACGTTCAGCTGCGACATCTTCTTCTTCACCTGGCTGTAGATATCCTGCGTAATACAGATGCGGTTCGGCTCGGTGATGGCTTCGACGCGGGAGGCGATGTTCACACCATCGCCGTACATGTCGTTGCCGACGTCGATGACGTCACCCAGGTGCAATCCCATGCGGACTTCAATCTTATTGAAGTCGGTTTTTCCCTGGTTGAATTCCCAGAAGCGCCGTTGAAGCTCCATCGCGCATGTTACGGCGTTCACCGCGCTGGTGAAGTCCACCATAAACGAATCGCCGATCGATTTAATCACCTTCCCGCCGTACTGGACGATGGATTCCGTCATCATCGAGTCGTGCGTTTTGAGGATCTGCATCGCGGCGATTTCATCCGTTGCCATTTTCCACGAGAACGCCTTAATGTCCGTGAACATAATGGCGGCGAGTTTGCGCGTGCTGGTATCTTGGGATGAGGTCATGTACCGGTGCTATTGCGTGCGATTGTGTACTGTTGAATACCTCTACGTGAACAAAGCGGGCTCTATATTATGAAAATTAGTGATGCACACACAGCCAGCCTACGAAAGATATTCAGGCATTTGAAGATAATCAACATGAATATTAAGCGCCTGCGTTCCAGGAAGTATGAATTTTCCTGCGAAATTCGCCCGGCTACGTAGGTCGGGTAGGGGAGGGATGATTTCTTATGTCTGAAACGCGTAATATTTGAACGCGTATTCCGCCACCATTCTATCGGTATTGTACACGGGAATCAACGTTTTCATCATTTTTCTGATACGGGCGATCCACTTCCGCGGAATGCCGTGCTCGTCGCGGTCGTAGTACTCTGGAATGATGCTCTCAGTCAGGGTTTGGTACAGGTAGCCGAAGTCGCGTTCGTCCTGCTCCTCGAGCGAGCCTTCCGCATAGTCCGCGCCGATTGCCCAGCCGTTCTCGCCATCGTAACCTTCGCACCACCAGCCGTCCAGTATGCTGAAGTTCAGCCCGCCGTGGATGCAGCCTTTCATACCGCTCGTGCCGCTCGCTTCGAGCGGACGTCGCGGGTTGTTCAACCACACGTCCGCGCCCGCCACCATGTGCCGCGCAACGTTGATGTCGTAATTTTCAATAAAGACAACCTTGCCGTACAATTGCGGGTTGCGCGAAAATTCCACCACCTGCTGAATAAATTTCTTGCCCTCGTTATCGCGGGGATGTGCCTTGCCGGCATAGATGAGTTGTACGGGCCGTTGCGGGTTGTTGAACAACGGAATCATTTTTTCCAGGTGTTTGAAAAACAACGGTGCTCGTTTGTATGTTGCAAAGCGTCGCGCGAAACAAACCGTCAATATATCCGGCGAAAGCAGCCTCTCGATGCCCGACGGGCCATCGCCGCCCCCGCGGTAGTGCAGCTCCCACTGCCGTTTCCGCACGAACTCCACCAGCTCGCGGCGGAGCGTGGTTCGCAGCGCCCACAGCTCTTCGTCGCTGGCAAGGCCGTCCTCGTCGATCTTCGCCCAGAATTTTGGATTGACGAGCTTATCCGTCCAGTCCAACCCGAGGCGCTTGTTCCAAAAGTCGTGTGCCCTGATGGTCGCCCAGCTTGGCGTGTGAACACCGTTGGTGATGTAGCCGATGGGGACTTCGTTCAGGTCGTCCGTATGGTAGAGCTGCTTCCACATTTCGCGGCTCACTCGCCCGTGCAGTTCGCTTACGCCGTTTGCTGCGCGGGACATCTTCAGTGCAAGCACCGTCATGGTAAACTGTTCGTCGTTATTTTTCGGGTCCACCCGTCCGTACGACATCAAGTGGCCGTGCTCTAACCCTGTGGAGCTCCAAAATTTTCCGAGCGAGTGTTGCATCAGGTCATTGCTGAAACGGTCATGTCCGGCCGGTACCGGTGTATGAGTGGTGAACAAACATTTTCCCCGGACCGCCTTCTCCGCAGCTTCGAGTGTTTTTCCGGCTTTCAGCTCTTCGCGCAGCAATTCGAGAACCAGAAACGCCGAGTGTCCCTCGTTCATGTGGTACACCGACGGCTCGATGCCGAGGGAACGCAGGAGCCTCACGCCCCCAATGCCCAGCATGATTTCCTGCCCGATGCGCGTGTCGATATCGCCGCCGTACACATGCGACGTCAAACCTTGATAGTGCTGGTCGTTCTCCGGTAAATTCGTGTCCAGCAAGTACAGCGGCGCGCGCCCCACTTGTATTTTCCATGTCTGAAAATACACCACGCTGTGCCCGATCTCCACGGAGTTCAACAGCCTGCCGCCTTCCGGGCGCTCGACGAGTTCCACCGGCAAGTTTTCCGGGTCATTCATCGGGTAAAGCTCCTGCTGCCAGCCGTCCGGACCGATGCGCTGTTGGAAATAGCCGTGCCGGTAGAACAAGCCAACGCCGATGAAGGGAAGTCCCAAGTCGCTTGCGGACTTAATATGGTCGCCGGACAGGATGCCCAACCCGCCTGAGTAGATTGGGATTGACTCATGCATGCCGTATTCCGCGCTGAAGTACGCCACGGGCTGTTTGAAGTCGGGCAGAAGCTCAACCGACCAGGTTTTCTTTTCGTCCATGTAAGCGTGGAATTCTGCAATCACGTGCCGGACTATACGGGCGAAGTCCGGCTCTAGCAGCCGTGCGCTCAGCTCTTTTTGGGAGATTTCGCGGAAGACCGCGACTGCGTTGTGGTTGGAACGCTCCCAGACGAGGGGAGAAAGTTCTTTGAAGATAGTTTGCGCGTCCGGATTCCACACCCACCAGAGATTTCGGGAAAGCTGGCGCAGCTGGACGGCGAGCACTTCAGCGGAGGGGGTTGCCTCTCGTTTATGATTCATTCAAACAATATCGTAGTGAGGAAAAAAATGCGCTTCTAAAGTGCAAAAAAAGTAGGACAAATGCCAGAAGGGAAAATTATGGATGGAATAAACAAAAAACTGCTAACAACAGGCAGATTTGGCTTCGACTTCAATGAGGTTGCCGTATGTATCAGCTTCTATGCGACAACATTCGTCGAGGAGTTGAACGAGTAGTGCGCGGGCACGTTGCACACGCGATTTTGCGCCGGTGTACGAAATCCCGATTTTCTGTGCGTATTCCTTTTGTGAGAGATCGCCGAGTTCAGTGTGCAACAACGCCTCCCGGTACAGTTCCGGGAGTCGGTCAATCATCGGTTTAACACACTCGGCTATCTCTCGATTGTAATTGTCCTCCGCTTTTTCATCGGGAAGTTCGGGCAGAATGTCTGGCAGTACTGTGGAATTCTTACGCGACCGGAAATAGTCCAGCATACTGTTGCGGGTGATTTGATACACCCATCCGGCAAGGCGGTCGCTCTCGCGCAGCGTATGAGCTTTGAGATGGATTTTGAGAAAGACATCTTGCAAGATGTCTTTGCTCATGTCCTCGTCCTTCACGCGCCTGCGGATGAACGAGTGGAGGTCCTGGTGAAATGTTTCCCAAATCTGTTCTGTTGCGAGTATCTCTGCCATAGCGTATGGAAATAATAATCGTTGTGGCAGTGTAACACGGATTAACTTAGAAAGAGTTCCCATAGCCCCACGAGAGGGAGGCGGGTCAACATCGCCTCCGTCCGGGATAAGGTTACGTGCAAGCAATAACCGTATACGGTGCACATGACGGTCGGTTGCTAGCAACAACCACAATCGGTATCGCCGCAACTGTACGAATCGCCGCCGCAGCATCCATCGTTATTGAGGATGTCCATGGTATTACCCTCCTTTCCACTCATACTGACGGCGAGACGCTCAAAAAGACGTAGTGAAAAATCCTTATGAAGAGAGCCAAAACCTTGCGTCTTTTTTCGAGGCTTTACGTCACAGGAATTGGACGCATCATCACCACAACTCATGCACGTGCGGGCGTGCGAAGCTATCGTATACCTCTTTAAGTTTTTTCATCGTTTCACCATCCAGCGGCGGGAGGGATCCGGCTTTAATATTCTCTTCCGCCTGGTTGGGACGCTTTGCGCCGGGGATTGCGCATGTGACTTCCTGGAACATCAATATCCACCGCAACGCCAACTGTGCCATCGTCCAGCCTTTTGGAACGAGTGGGCGGATTGCTTCCACGGCTTCCAGGCTTACGTTGTAGTCCAAGCCGGAGAACGTCTCGCCCTTGTCGAACTCCTCTCCGTTCCGGTTAAACGCCCTGTGGTCGTCTTTGTGGAATGTGCTCGTGCGCGTGAATTTTCCGCTCAGCATGCCGGATGACAGTGGCAGACGAGCAAGGATTCCCACCTTGCGGCGTTTGGCTTCCGCGAAAAACCGCTCTGCGGGTTTTTGCCGGAAGATGTTAAAAATAATCTGTACGCTTTGGACGTTGGGATACTCGATAGCTTTCAGCGCCTCATTGATTTTCTCCACGCTCACGCCGTAATATTGCAGTTTTCCATCCCGCACAAGGTCGTCCAACAGGCCGAACACCTCCGGCCTCGAATACACTTCTGTCGGGGGACAGTGGAGTTGCAGGAGGTCGATGGCTTCGGTATTGAGGTTCTTAAGGCTCTGCTCGACAAACGCTGTGAGGTTCTTTTTGTTGTATCCCGCCGCCGTGTGCGGATTCAGCCGCCTGCCGGCTTTTGTGGCGATGTAAAACGGCTCGCTTCGCTCTTTTCTAAGTTTTGCTAAGAGCTGCTCGCTATGCCCGTCGCCGTATACATCGGCAGTATCGAAGAAATTCACGCCTAAGTCCAATGCCCTGTGCAGCGCGGCGAGGGAGTCGGAGTCGTTAACGGGACCCCACGTACTGCCAATCGCCCACGCTCCAAAGCTGATGGCGGAGACGTTCCAGTTTGTGCGGCCTAAGTGGTTGAAGTGCATTTGGGGAGTGATATTATTTCATGGCTAAGAATCTGATCAACGATGAACCAAAGGCAAAGATTGCTCCTCCCCAGAATGTTGCGATGGTGGAGGTTTGTTTTCCTCGTTCTTTTTTCCATTCACCAACATAATGCATGACCAATCCAGCTAACACCGGCACAGCGACAAGACTTACGCCAGGAAGAATCGGTTCTTTCACAATTCTGTGTGGGTAGATCAACAAACCCAGATACCCAAAGAATGCCCCAAGAAACAAGCACCCGATTAATGCGACGATTCTGTTTGTTTCGCGTTGGGGCTTGAAAGAGCTGGCACCTAATTCCGCAAGGAGCTCTCCGATGAGCATCTGAAATAACTCACCGAGTAAACCTAACAAAATTTCAACAATGATTTCCAAGGTTCGAAAGTGATATGTTAGGGAAGGATTGCCCTAAACCTACAAAATCCTTTCTGCTTAAGCAATAAGCCGAGTAAAACGTCATGCTGAACTCGTTTCAGCATCTAAAAGATAGACCCCGAGACAAGTTCGGGGTGACGGCATATGAGAGGGCACACCCCTGCCTTAACGGGCGCGAACGGCCGGCCAAGGGCACGACATGTCGTGCCCCTACGATAACCTTTTTTGGGATTCACAGGGAGAAGCAGTCTTTTGACTGGAAGCTTATCGGGTCGGTATGTTTTTTGTCTTACTACTTAGTGCTTATTTGCTCTCTACTTTCTACATCCTAACAGAAAGGCGCCGCACCGCGGCGAGAGAGGAGTTGACGACAAATAGATTCACACGGCACGCCCCGGTCGGGAACAAGCCCGCGGAGCCGACTCAGAGAGTCCAGAGCCCGTGATCCGCTTATGGCGGATTACGTGTCGTAGGCCCTTACAGAGGACTCTGAGAGGGACGCCTTGTTAGGATTATACGCTGATGATGTGCTGTTCTCTAGATGCTCCGGGTTCTGGCCTGCAGACCGTCGTCCGGAGGTTAACGCTCGTTTAGAACAACAACGATATTGAATTATTATTGATATATAATGTAATGTAGCAATATGAAAAAGTCAAGAGAAAAAATTACAAATAATGTAAAATCGTATAATGCGTTGGAATGTAAAGAGTTGTGTGATATGGGATATGCGATGTGGGAGTGGAGAACCGCCCTCCACTTAGTCCCCTCCCGTTGGCAAAGCCATCCCTTCGGGAAAAGGGATGGGAGATTGCCTTTATGAATACCGCAGACGCAACGAATTCAACACCACGCTCACCGAGCTGAATGCCATCGCCGCCGCGGCATAGATGGGATTGAGCAATCCCAGCGCCGCAATGGGTATGCCGACAACGTTATAAATAAACGCCCAGAAGAGGTTCTGCCGAATAGCGCGAATGGTGTTATGCGAAAGCCGTATCGCTTCCACGACGCTAAGCAAATCGTTTTTCATCAGCGTGATGTCGGCGGTCTCCATCGCCACGTCGGTGCCGCTTGCCATGGCGATGCCCACGTCGGCTTGAGCAAGCGCGGGTGCGTCGTTCACGCCGTCGCCGACCATTGCGACGATCTTGCCTTCTGATTGCAGCTCCTTGACACGTGCAGCTTTTTGGTCGGGCAGGACTTCCGCTATCACGCGGTCAACTCCCGCTTCGCGGGCAATGGCTTCGGCTGTGCGGGCGTTGTCGCCGGTGATCATCACGACTTCGAGGCTCATACGCTTGAGCTGTGCGATGGCTTCCCGTGACGTGGGCTTCAGCGTATCTGCAATGCCGATCACGCCCGCCATTGCGCCGTTGATGGCAATGAATACGGACGTTTTGCCCTGCACGGAAAGCTTTGATGCCGCAGACTCGGCTTCGGCGCTGTGAACCGAATACTCCTTCATCATCGCCATGTTGCCGATAGCCACCGCGTCGCCTTCAACGACAGCTGTGACGCCGAGTCCGGGCATTGATTGGAAGGACTCGACCTTGGGTATTGCCAATAAGTGCGTCCGCGCTCGCTCGACTATTGCCAGTCCTAAAGGGTGCTCGGATTTGATTTCCAGAGCGGCCGCGCGCTGCAGGAGCGTTTGCTCGGGCATGCCGTTCAAAACCAACACGTCGGTCACTTGCGGCTTGCCTTCGGTGATGGTACCGGTCTTATCCAGCACGACAACCTGAGTTTTGTGTGCTCGCTCAAGGCTCTCGGCGTTCTTGATGAGTATGCCCTTTGTTGCGCCGATTCCGGTCCCGACCATAATTGCCGTGGGCGTGGCAAGCCCCAGCGCGCACGGGCAGGCGATGATGAGCACGGCGATGAAGTTAATCATCGCGGCGGAAAACGGCAGTCCGCCGATGAACAGCCATGCGAGGAACGTCACTACCGCAATCGCCATTACAGTGGGCACAAAGAAGGCGGCGATTTTATCCGCCAGTCGCTGAATAGGAGCTTTGGAGCCCTGAGCGTCTTCGACAAACTTCACAATCTGCGCGATGACAGTGTCTCTGCCTACGGCCGTCGCGCGGAATTCAATACTGCCGTTTTTATTGATTGTGCCGCCGATAACTTTCTGTCCCGCGGATTTTTCGACCGGGATGCTTTCGCCTGTGATGAGAGATTCGTCTACGGAGGTATAGCCTTTGGTAATGATGCCGTCCACGGCGATCTTTTCGCCGGGCCGCACGACGACGATGTCGTTTTTCACAACATCGTTAATAGCGATGTCGAGTTCTTTTCCATCTCGAATGACACGGGCGGTTTTTGGCTGGAGACCGAGCAGTTTCTTGATTGCATCCGACGTGCTATGTTTTGCCTTGGCTTCCAACAGCCTGCCCATCAGAATAAGAGTGACGATGACGGCGGCAGTATCGAAATAAATATGCTCGGCGGCATTGTCGATTGGTAACCAATCGGGGAACAGTACCACCAGAGCGCTATACAGGTATGCCGTGCCGGTGCCCACAGCGACGAGCGTGTTCATGTCGGCGGTGAAGTGCTTCGCAAGCTTCCAAGCTATGGCGAAAAACCGCCGCGCAGAGACGGCCATGATGAGCGTCGTGCCAATGAGGAGGAGCTTGTTCACGTCCGCCATCGAAAGCGGGGACCACGACATGAACCACTCCGTCATCATCGTCATGCTGACGAGCATGATGGGGAGTGTTAGCGCCGCGCTAAAAATAAACTCGCGCTTGAGCTGCTCGTACGCCTTGCCCGTGTGGTCTTCGTGTACGTGCACTGACCCTTCCGAAGGTTTGAAACCTTCGGAAGGTTGTGCATCTTCCGGCACGAGCAGCCTGTAACCAGCCTCATCGACTGCTTTGGCAAGGCTTGAAAGCTGGACGGTTGCGGGGTCGTATGCGAGCGTGACCTTTTCTGTCGCGAGGTTCACGTTGGCAATCTCCACGCCGTCTACTTCCTTGAGGGCTTTCTCCACGCGCAGCACGCAGCTTGCGCAGGTCATGCCTTCAACGGGAAGCGTTAACGTTTGTTTGGATTGTTGATTCATACGCAAGCTCGACTTTCTCCTTCCACAGTTTTATCAGATAATACACTGAAAGGAGTCCGAGGAAAAACTGTAAAACACCAGTCGCTTCAAAGAGGAAATCGTTTGGAATTTCATATGTCGGAGGCGGAAACAACCGATTGAACGTGTCTTGAGAAATGTCGGCGAAGTACAGTATATTTTTTATGGTATGGTTATAGCCGCCTTCAAACAAGCCGATGCCGGCAATCGGCAGAAGAGCCGTTATCATGGTAGAGAGCGCACGAGATGCTTTGCCGAGTCGCGTTGAAGGCTGGCGCTGCTGCATTAGATCGAAGGCGAATAAGAGCACAATCGCGGGAACGGCGACTGCAACGATATGAAGGCGCCAAGGCGTGTCGTATATGACCGCTCCGTACACATGGTGTATTACGGTCAAAACTAAAACACTTGTCGATGCCAGTAATGCTTTTGTTCGAGTGGTCATTGTGTTCTCGCTATCCTTGTTCAAGCGGTCATTGTCGATTCTTTCGTCTTGAAGTATGCGATAGTAAACAAGATACCCCATACCAAATCAATGATGCCGAACGTGACATTCATTTCCGCAATCCGCCCTTGCGAAGAGAGGATAAATACAGTAACAGCATAGGGAATTTTTTCGAGTATCGCGGGAATCATCATCAGCCTGTATTTCAACGGGTCGCGTGAGATGCAAATGAACAGCACCGCCCACGCAATCACCACGAGTGTGAAGCCGTAGTATTGTTCCGGATGGTTGGTCGGCGGCGGATAATCGATGCCCATTTTTTCTTCTAGGAACAATAATGGAACCGAGACAATCAGGCCATAGACGCCTGCGATCAAAAACACCCATTTCGCAAAACGGGCGGATGTGTTCATAATGCTGCTCCTTGTATTGGTTAGGATTTAGTTGACCGACAGCAGCTTGTAGCCGGCATTCTCGATTGCCCGCGAAAGCTGCTCGGTTGTCACCATTGCTTCATCAACCTGTACTTTCGCTGTACCGATTTGCACGTCATCGACTTTGACATTCGACAATTTGTCGAGCTGATGTTTGACCGCCATGATGCAGTGTCCGCAGCTCATGCCTTCGATTTTGAGTTCTTTGGTTTTCATGATGATGTTCCCTTTTTGAATTTTTATCCACGAAGGGCACTAAGGATCACTAATAATTTCTAAACAAATATTACTTCGTGCCTCTTCGTGAACTTCATGGATGCTCTTGTCCCTACTGACATATAACGCCGACGAATCGCAGAAGTTTTATGTAATTCTATAAAATTGTTATATCTTTTTCGACCATATTACTTAATGCTGATGGCGGATACCTCGTTTAATCAACACATAATTTACGGGTAAAGCGGCGATAAATCCAACGGCGAGGCCGCCCGCCATGCTGAGCCAAAATAATGAATCCGTGAGCCCAGCTTCCATAGCACCGGGGATCTGTAACTGAACAAATATCTCGAAACCTTCCATCACGGCGATGCTCAAGCCCTCCGCAACAAAAATGGTCTTGAACGCAGCCCAGAATGCGAAGCCGGCTTTTAACAGCGGCAAGATGCCAAGCGATAATCCTGCGACGAAGCCCATCGCCAGCGCGAGCATCATGGAATCCATTGTATTCAGTCCCAAAGCAGCGGCGATGAGCAGACCGATGATTTCTCCAATAAAACATCCGAGCAGGCAATGAAGCGTTGCGTTGACGGCGAGCTTGAATTCACTTGCTGTTTTCTTCGATTGATCCTGATGATTCATATGAGCATGATGGTCATGCTGGGTATGTTCGTCGAAGCTCAATCTTTCGAGTTCTTTTTCTAATTCAGGTGACATAAGTTCCTCCGTATAAGTTGAATTAATATACCGCTGGAGTGACCCAAAAGTTTTACACTTAAATTGGAAAGATTTACAAGATATTGAAGCGCAATCTGCGTGGAAATATGAGGTTTTTTCTGTCCCCCTAACAGGGGGACGCGTCCTGAGCTTGTCGAAGGATGCAGGGGGTTTTGTTGGTTAACTTAATGCCTGTCGTGCCCGACGTGGTCAATCGGGTGGCGGTGGGAGCCGCCGAGGTTTTTGAACTCCCGCGGCGTCATACCCGTGACTTTCTTGAACTGGCTTGAGACATGCGCCACGCTGCTGTAGCCCATCTTGTAGGAAATCTCGCTCAGGCTGAGCTCGTCGTATTTCAGCAGCTCTTTCACGCGCTCGATTTTCTGCAGGATAATGTAGTGCTCAAGCGTGATGCCTTCCACGGACGAGAAGAGCGAGCTGAGCGTGGTGTAATCCTGTCCCACTTCCTCGGCAATAAAAGCCGAGTGCTTTTTGCGGATGGGATTTTTCTCCTCGTCGTTCTGGACGAGCTTCAAAACGGCGTGCTTGATTTTTTCGAAGATCTTTGCGCGCTTGTCTTCGATCAACTCGAAGCCGTTTTCGTGCAAAACAGTCTTAAGCTTATCATATGGGAGCACGCTCGTATCGCCGGCGACCTCGACTTCGCCCAGCACAACGCTGCGGACGTCGAGCCCGAGTTTTGTCAGTTCCTCCCGCACGACTTTAATGCATCGCGGGCAAACCATGTTTTTGATGTACAGTGTAGTGTTTGCTTTCATCGCGTTACCACCTGCGCGGCGCGTCTTTAATACTGCGAACCGTATCGCGCGCAATCAACAATTCTTCGTTCGTGGGGATGACGAGGATGCGCAGCTTGTTGCCGGCTTTGTTGATTTCAACTTCCTTGCCGCCCGTTGCCGTGTTGTTGAGCTTCTCGTCGATGGCGATGCCGAGGTTCTCCAACCCCGTGCAGATGCGCGCTCGGATGGCGGGAGAATTCTCTCCAATGCCGCCGGTGAACACAATGGCGTCCGTCCCGCCCAGCTCAGCCAAATACGCGCCGATGTATTTCTTCACGCGCAGGCAAAACAGGTCGATGGCGAGCGTGGCGCGGCGGTCTTTGTGCTCGCGCTCTTCTTCGAGTAGCTCGCGCATGTCGTTCGTGAGTCCGGAGATGCCGAGTAAGCCGGATTGCTTGTTGAGCAGCGTGTCGATTTCCGTGAGCGACATGCCTTCTTTGTGGGCGAGGAATTCCAGTATCGACGGGTCCATGTCGCCGCCGCGTGTGCCCATGACCAAGCCCTCGAGCGGCGTGAGGCCCATCGTCGTATCGACAGAGTCGCCGTTGCGGATTGCGCACGCCGAGCATCCGTTGCCGAGGTGCAGGCTGATGATGTTCGTTTTCTCGCGCGTCAGCCCTGCAATCTCCCGGTACCGGTATGCCACGTAGCGGTGCGAGGTGCCGTGGAAACCGTAGCGCCGGATTTTATGCCGCCTATACAACTGATACGGGATGGCGTAGAGGTACGACGTTTCGGGCATCGTAGTGTGGAACGACGTATCGAACACTGCCACCTGCGGAACGCCCGTGCCCAACAGCTCTCGCGCGGCATAAATGCCCTTGAGGTTTGCCGGGTTGTGCAGTGGTGCCAGCTCGATGCAGTCCTCGATGCCTTCGATGACGCTTTGGTCGATGACCACGGACTTGACGAACTTCTCAGCCCCGTGCACCACGCGGTGCCCGACGGCTTGGATATCGGCGAGCGCGCGGATGCCCGGGATTTGCGCTTCGGGGGAGATGACCCAGCGCAGGACGTAGTCCAGCGCAGCGCGGTGGTCACGCAGCGGCGCTGCTTGCTTCACGGCAGGCTTGCCCGCTGCCTGTACGGTGATGAGCGCCTGGCTCCCGATGCGCTCGATGATGCCTTTGGCTTTTTGCGCGTCGGCGTTTTTCTCGATCAGGTCGAGGTCGGTTTCGATGAGCTGGAATTTGAGAGACGAGCTGCCGCAGTTGAGGACTAGGATGTTCATGTTGTTTTAGAGTTAATAGGACGCGGAAACAGCGGATAAAAAACCGGAAACAGCACGGATGCTCTTTTTGGCGTCAGGAGTTTCCTCCTGACGCATAGTGCTGCCGGTCAGGACGTAAGTCCTGACCGCACTAATGAATTTGTCTTTAAAACGTACTCTTTTGTTGGTGTAAACACAAGGTGAGTAACAGTTAACATTTTTGAGGTTTTTGGTGTATCTTCTTCAAGCCACATAATAAGGAAACCACCCATGCCTTTAATAGAGATTTGGAAAAAATCCCCAGATCAGCTTCGCGATAAGCGAGTGCAGCAAATAATTTCTTTCGCTGGTTCGGGAAAATTGCTTGACGGGAAAGATGCCTCAAAAGAATTTCGAGATTTTATTTCTCAAGTGCCTTCGGAGATGTTGTCAAGGTATGCCGATGAATGCCTAATTCAAAGATTTGATGACAATGGTTTAGCATTGCAGGATATTGTTAATCAAGTAGGAAGGCGGTTAGGGTTTGAGATAGAATATGGTAGGTACAGAGGAAGTGGGGTAGAAATAGGTCATGATGGTATTTGGAAAAACAGTGACAATCATTCGATAGTCATTGAAGTTAAGACTACAGATACGTATAGGATTAATTTAGATGCAATAGCTGACTATCGTAAAGAATTGGCATTAAAGAAAAAAGTTCAAGAAGAAAAATCTTCTATTCTCATTGTTGTCGGAAGGGATGACACTGGTGACTTAGAAGCTCAAATAAGAGGTTCTCGTCATGCTTGGGACATAAGACTAATCAGCGTCGATGCATTAATAAGAATGTTAAAACTGAAGGAAAACGTTGAAGACCCTAGGATAATTAAACAAATTTCTGAAGTATTATTGCCCCGAGAATATACTCGTCTAGATGGTGTAATCGATATCGTGTTTTCTACTGCTGAAGATGTCAAAGAGGAAGAATTGGAAAACGAAGAAGAACCAGGGGAGGAGACGAAAAGAACAACGAAATTTGTTACGGCAAAGTTTACTGCAGAAAGCATAGAAAGGATCCAAGGTAAAATAAAAAAACCTCTTTTGCGCCGATCTCGAGTTGTGTACGCGTCACCTAATGACGATACAGTTGTAGTATGTTTAGTTTCTAAAGAATACACTGTCAGCAATAATCCTGCCTATTGGTTTGGGTTTCGTCCACATCAAAGACAGATTCT
Source organism: Ignavibacteriota bacterium (assembly GCA_022616555.1). Classification (GTDB taxonomy): domain Bacteria; phylum Bacteroidota; class Ignavibacteria; order UBA10030; family UBA10030; genus JAKEEG01. The sequence continues at coordinate 32,728 of JAKEEG010000075.1, forward strand.
AAAGGAATCAAAAAGTTCATTTGTTGCTTTTGGTTGTGGCTCTCAGGACTCGATTTTATTAATACCAAGCAGAGAGTTTGATAATTGGGTTGACGGGATGAACATAACTGACCTGGGTGAGCAATCCTACTGGCATGTTCATATACACCTTGAAGAAAGCAAGTTTATTTTACATCGGAAAAAGGGTAATAAGGAAATAGACTTGACTAAATATTTATTGAAGGACTAATTTTTTTTGGCTTAAGGTTTCGCATGCCCTCTCTAACCCAACTCCCATCGTATAAAGCGCTCGCGGTGCACCAGAAGTCTGCCACTGGCGGACGAGAACAGCACATGCGCGAGCGGGGTTACCCTCTCCTCTAGGAGAGGGCAGGGTGAGGTCATTTAAGATTATATGACCCCATCCTGTCCTTCCCCTGGAGGAGAAGGGACGAAACGTTAACGAAATTAATTATTATACAATGTCCTCATTAACTCAAACTCAGGCTTGGCGGTCGCTCGTTAAGCATCAACGGGACATCGCCAGCCAGCACATGCGCGAGATGTTTGCGGCGGAACCACAGCGCTTCCGCGCGTTTTCTGTGCGGTGGAATGATATACTTTTGGACTGCTCCAAAAACCGCATCACCGCCGAGACGATGAAGCTCCTGCGCCAGTTAGCTCAGGAGTCGGATGTAAAGGGCTGGACGGATAAAATGTTTGGTGGCGAGAAAATTAACTTTACCGAGCAGCGCGCGGTGTTGCACACCGCGCTGCGCAATCGCTCCAATAAGCCGGTCATGGTCGATGGCAAGGATGTAATGCCGGCAGTCAACAAGGAATTGGCGCACATGCGAGGGTTTTCCGACGCACTCCGCAATGGCGTTTGGAAAGGCTACACAGACTTGCCGATCACGGACGTGGTGAACATCGGCATAGGCGGCTCGGATTTGGGTCCCGTGATGGTCACCGAAGCGTTACGCCCATATGGACATCCCCGGTTGAAAATGCACTTTGTCTCCAATGTGGACGGCACGCACATCGCCGAAACACTCAAGCGTCTCAACCCCGAAACGGCGCTGTTTGTGATCTCGTCTAAGACATTCACCACGCAGGAGACCATCACCAACGCTGAAACGGCGAAGCGGTGGTTTCTCGAGCGCGCCAAGGACCCTGCCGCAGTCGCGAAGCATTTCGTTGCCGTCTCCACGAACGCCAAGGCAGTCTCGGCATTCGGCATCGACACGCGGAATATGTTTGAGTTCTGGGATTGGGTCGGCGGGCGTTACTCGCTCTGGTCGGCTATCGGCCTCTCCATCGCTCTTTATATAGGCATGGATAATTTTGAGGAATTGCTCACCGGCGCGCACGAGATGGACGAGCATTTCCGCTCTGCTCCATATGAGCAAAACATTCCGGTTATTCTCGCGCTACTCGGCGTTTGGTATAATAATTTCTTCGGCGCGGAGACGCACGCCATTATTCCGTACGACCAGTACATGCACCGGTTCGCGGCGTATTTCCAGCAGGGCGACATGGAGAGCAACGGCAAGCGCGTCACGCGTGACGGCTCGGCGGTGGATTACTCAACGGGTCCCGTGATCTGGGGCGAGCCGGGCACAAACGGCCAACACGCATTTTTTCAGCTATTGCACCAGGGGACGAAGCTTATCCCGGCGGATTTCCTCGCGCCCATGCAGTCGCATAACCCCATCGGCGAGCACCACGCGATATTGATCTCCAACATCATCGCTCAAACTGAAGCCCTGATGCGCGGCAGAACCGAAGCAGAGGCGCGCAAGGAATTAGCCGGTATGCCAGCGGCAGAACTAGAAAAGCTCCTGCCGCATAAGGTATTTCCCGGCAACCGCCCGACGAATACGATTTTCTTCAAAAAGCTTACGCCGCGCGTGTTGGGCTCGCTCATTACCATGTACGAGCATAAGATTTTCGTGCAGGGAATTATCTGGCAGGTCAATTCGTTCGACCAGTGGGGAGTTGAGTTGGGTAAGCAGTTAGCGAAGGTGATTCTGCCGGAACTTCAAGGCTCCGCGCCAATAAGCGGACACGATTCATCGACAAATGCTTTGATTGAGTTTTATAGAGAGCAGGCGAAATAAGGTGGTAGGTGGTAGGTTGTAGGTGATAGGTTGTTGGTACCGTTTAGGGAGTAATCGTCGGAACTTATATTTAGAGCATCCCCCTCCTCTTTGAGGAGGGGCAAGGGGTGGTGAGCTTTAACGGGTTCACTTTTGCTTGAAGTAAGATCAAAAAACTAACCACCCCTAACCCCTCCTTGAGAAGGAGGGGGATATTGTTTCGCTATATTGCAATCATTTTGGAGTACGTATCCGCGTGAATCCGCGAAATCCGCATAAAGGAGTGTAAGTTATGCTGACTAAGGTTAACCTGAACCAGAAATTCAAACTCTTCAACGAGCACTGGAAGCCAAAGATTGCAGGAGAGATCAACGACTCGTACGTGAAGTTTGTGAAATTTAAGGGCGAGTTCGTGTGGCATCATCACGACAACGAGGACGAGCTATTCTTTGTCCACAAGGGTCGTTTCTTGATGAAGCTCCGCGATGGAGATGTGTGGGTGGAAGAGGGGGAGTTTATCATCGTTCCGAAAGGCGTCGAGCACAAGCCTGTTGCTGAGGAGGAGGTGGAAGTCATTTTGTTGGAACCAAAGACGACGCTTAACACTGGAAATGTTGTCAATGAGCGGACGGTTCCTCAACTTGAACGAATTTAGCGATGATTAAAGCGCATCAGAGCGACGGGGCAACGGAGAAATAACTCACCGTTGCACCCATGCTCCGTGCAGGTAATGAATTGAACCCACTTTAGAGTCAGAAATAAGCTCAATGAAAAAATTCACTCTCAAATCTCTACCAACCGACAATCTGCGACTCGTCCATCCGCAGAAGTTCGTCATTGATTACAAGAACGAGCTGAACGAGGCGCAGTACGAGGCGGTCACGTCGGTCGACGGCCCGCATTTGGTCATTGCGGGAGCCGGGACGGGCAAAACGCGCACGATTGTCTATCGTGTTGCGTATCTCGTCGAATTGGGTGTGAAACCAGAGCACATTCTCCTACTCACTTTCACGCGCAAAGCGGCGCAGGAAATGCAGCGACGCGCAACCATAGCGCTGGACAGCCGCTGCGACCGCGTGGCGGGCGGGACGTTCCACTCGTTTGCCAACACCGTCCTACGGAAGCACGGAAGTCTGCTTGCGTACGAACGAAACTACACCATCCTCGACCAAACGGACGGCGAGGATGTGATGAATCTTCTCCGCACGCGGATGAAGTACGACACGCGCGACAAGCGCTTCCCGCGCAAGGAGGCGTTATTCGATCTGTATAGCCGCTCGGTGAACACGATGACTCCTCTCGGCGCCATGCTCATGGAGGACTATCCACAGTACATCGAGTTAGAGACGGAGATCAACGCGCTGCATCAGGCGTACGTGCTCTACAAGCGCGAGCATAACATGATGGACTACGACGATTTGCTGTTGAATCTCGCCAAGCTCCTGCAGCATCATACTGCCGTGCGGGCAATGCTCTCGGAGCAGTATAAATATATTATGGTCGATGAGTATCAGGATACGAACCGGATTCAAGCGGAGATCGTCAAGCTCCTTGCCTACAAGCACCAAAACGTGATGGTGGTAGGCGATGACGCGCAGAGCATCTATTCATTCCGTGGGTCTACGATAAAAAATATTTTGGAGTTCGGTGAGATGTTTCCGGAGGCCAAGACCATTAAGTTGGAGGAGAATTTTCGCAGCACTCAGCCTATTTTAAACTTAGCGAATGAGATATTGAAGCGCGGCACGCCTACACCAGAAGAATGAATAGTACACACATCAAAAAGTATTATGTCATGCCCGCGGATTTTAAGCGGGCATCTACCTGCTGGATTCCCGCTAAAAGCATGCGGGAATGACATAGGTGGGTATTGTAGCGAATTATTCTGTCTCAATCTTTTTTATACTGTATTCTGTTTTCTGCATTCTGCCAACTGATGTACTACAAAGAGCTTTATACAACCAAACCCGGCGGTGAGCTGCCGCAGCTCGTCGTAGCAGAGAACGAGAACCTGCAATCGCGCTTTGTTGTGCAGAAGGTGCTCGAGCTGCGCGAACAGGGTGTGCCGCTGCAGGAGATGGCGATTTTGTTCCGGTCGTCGTTTCTTTCTTTTGATCTGGAAATTGAGTTGTCGAAAGCCAACATTCCGTTTGTGAAGTTTGGTGGGTTCAAGTTTGTCGAAACGGCACACGTCAAGGACATGATCGCGTACCTGCGTGTGCTGGAAAACCCCCGAGACGTGGTGGCGTGGAATCGCATTTTGTTGCTTGTTGACGGGGTTGGGCCCCGCACGGCAGAGAAGGTGATCGATGATATCCTCAAACGCCGCGTGCCCGCCAATCCGGACTCCGATGCATCTATGGTAACGGAGAAATTCTGGTCGGAATACAACGCCTATCCAGACAACGTGCAAAAGCTCTTTACGAAATTGAAGGAGGTAGCTCCTGCGAAAATTCCGCCCGGCGAAAAATCGTATCACATGCTGAAGTATTACGAGCCGATTCTCCGCGTGCGGTACGACGACCATCAAAAGCGCAAGAAGGACCTCGAGATGTTCCAGAATATTACCGAGCGGTACCGGAATATCGACGAGTTGCTGACAGATTTGGCGCTTGAGCCTCCGAACGAGAGCGTGGTGGACATCGAGTCGCCGGGTCCAGAAGATGAATATCTCACGCTCTCGACAATCCACAGCGCGAAGGGGTTGGAGTGGAATTCGGTGTTCGTCATTTACGCGCTGGAAGGGAGGTTCCCCACCATGCGCTCCGCTGCAAGCGATGAGGAAATGGAAGAGGAACGTCGCTTAATGTATGTTGCCTGCACACGAGCGAAACAGAATTTATTCATCTCTTATCCCATCAACATCTACGACCGCGAGTCGGGTATGATCCTCACAAAGCCCTCGCGGTTTATTCAGGGTATCGGGGAAAATTTATTAGAGCCGTGGGTGATTGAGTAAAGTGGCGGGGGTGCAGAGGAGCGGAGGGGCAGGGGAGACCATTCTCTCCCTTTCGCCTCAGCACCCCTGCTCCTCTGCTGGTTGTTTAGTGAAGATACTTGATTTATGAAAACTGTTAGTACAAAGATAGACCCGTTAGTCTCTATCATCTTGTGCACCTACAATCGCGCACATCTGGTGAAACGCGCTATCGCGTCGGTATTGATTCAAACGTACCGGAATTGGGAGTTGATTATCATCGACGACGGCAGCACGGACGGCACCGAAAATATTCTTCTTCCGTTGGTGAAATCGGATTCGCGCTTGTCGTATCTCCGCCATGCCAACAAAGGTTTAGCTCGTTCTCGCAATGTGGGCAGCGGTCTGGCGAAAGGCGAATTTATTACTTTCCTGGATTCTGATGATGAGTATCGGGAAGATCACCTCGCGCATCGAGTCGAACTGTCGCAGAGTAGGAAATCTGTTGCGCTTTGGCACGGAGGCATAGAGTATGTCGGTCCCGAGGAGAAACAGTACGTCCCCGATGCACGGCACGTCGGCAAAAAAATTCATCTGGACAAATGCTACGCGAGCGCGACGTTTTTCGCGACTGCGGGATTCTTCAAAAAGTTGGGAGGGTTTCGGAATGTTGCGTTTGCCGAAGACTTTGACCTCGTAACACGCTTACGAAAGCGTGGGATGAAGATAGCGAGAGTGAGCAAACCAACGTACCGCTATCATCTGGATACGGACAACCGTTTATGCGATTTGTATGAACAAGGGGGCGAGGAGGCGATCAGGACTTTTCGCGGCGTGCTTTCAATTGCTGGTAGCGTTTGATTTTTCCTTTGACGACGGCGAGCAGATGTTTTTCCGAAAAAGGCTTCGTGACGTAATCATCGACACCCAATTCTTTGCCGGTGCGGACAAGCACTTCATCCGAGAGCCCGCTCAGGAATACAAACGGAACTTCCTGCAAGTGGTCCAGCTCTCTTACTTTTTCATAGAAGCTAAAGCCACCCATTGTCGACGTTTCGAGGTTGATGTCGGAGAGGATCAAATCGGGCGTTGCGTCTTTCAAGGCCTGGTAGGCGTCGTCTGAGGTAGAAAATGCAAAGACGGTGTACCCTTCTTCTGAAATTGTACTTTCAAGGATATTGAGTAATTTTTCATCGTCGTCGATAATGAACACCTTTGCACCGTCTGCCTCCGTATGATGTTTTGATTTTGCGGGAGAAGTTCTTCGCCTCGCTTCCTCAAGGCGCCGCCGGATTTCTTCCTCCTCTTTTTTCGAGCGGAGATTCTCCTTCGAGCGGAGTTCTTCTTCTACTTTTTTTCTGAGGATGTCTTCTTCGATTTTCTTCTTGCGTTCTTCTTCGATTTTTTTTCGGAGGGCTTCCTCTTCGATCTTCTTCTTGCGCTGCTCCTCCTCCTGGCGCGCGCGTTCTTCGGCTAGTTTTTGTTGACGGACAGCCTCTTCTTTCTTGCGCTCTTCTTCTAGTCTCTTGCGCGTCTCCTCCTCTTCTTTTTTGCGTATCTCTTGTTGCTCGCGGTCCTTTTTTGCTTGTTCAATCAATGTCACAAGGCGCTCTTGGTATGCGCTGATGTACACATTCCGCGGGTCGATTTCCTTCGCGCGTTCGGTTTCGCGTTGCGCCTGCTCGTACTCTTTCGATTTGATGAGCTGGTCGACGCGCTTCAGGATTTCGCTGACACGTTTTCGGTTATCGTCGCGGGGGGTGAGTTCAGCCATTGGTCGTGTGTGCGGAGTGGCGGTCATCGCCTGCCATACATGTTGTGATTTTTGAACGTTGCCTGTCGTTCAATAAAGCACAAATACTTTGCCAATCGAGAAGAGGAAGGGTGCTGGAGTTGATGCGTTTTCTCTCGAAAGATAAGCCTTTGTTATGCGCTCGGGAACATGATTTCATAGCAGGTAAGGATCCCGATGTAGTTTCTACAATTCACGCTTTCGCGTGGTTTCTTACGAAAACAAAGGTACACAAGTGTCGAAGGAAAAGCAAGGAGAGAGGTGACAGCAAGCTGGATTTATTTTTTCATTCTGCAGCAAACTTCATACTTGACGCCGCATGGGCATTCGTAGCACTCTTGATCGAGCTTCGTCGTCACAATGCTGCCGCCGCTATGTTTGCAGATACAGCCGTGCGATACTTCGCGAAGTTGTGCGTATTGGATGACGTCTTCCCCGCTGAGAATGAGCACCGCATTGAACGTGTTAAGCATCCCCGCGACGGAAAATTCTTTCAGCGCGTATCCACGCCGGTCGGTAGTTAACGCGCCTAGATCGTTTCGCTTTCCGGTGCGTTCATCAAGTAACGAGACAGTGTACTCGGCATTTCTAGCCAGATCGCGGACTTCTACTTTGAGCTTCTCGTCGGATGATACTGTAATCACGCCGTGAGATTCCGGTTCGCTTGCATCATAATGGGCGGTAACGACGGTCGGAACAACAAACGTTTTGCTTGTTTGGGCAAGACTGGAACTTGACACGATACATAGAAACAAGGCAGCGATGAGCAGGCGGTGTTCGCGATTCATGGGAGGCTCCTTTCGAATTCGAACATGATGACAATGCAAACAATATACCTGTCTACGCAGAAGTACGCAAGCGCGTTTCAACGTTATTGCTTCGGTTGTTACGGCGTGATGAGGCGCTGACGCCCGTTTTTATCCGTTAACGCGAGTTTGACATTATCATCTTTTGAAAGGATATGTACACCCGGTTCGGTTGAACCGTTCGCGAGCACCATCCCCGAACCATCCGAATCTGCGCCAAGCTTGACGCGCACATTCCCATTTGCATCGCGCAGGCGGAGAACGACGGCGTCGGGGTTGGATTCAACTTTGATCTGCGCACGCACAGTTCCCTTCTCATCTACGACTTCAAACAACCGGGCACGCACGACTTGTCCGGGTTTCATCGTACTCGAACTGCCCTGAAAGAGCATGACACTCAACACAACAAGATTGATAAGCGTGATGGTAAAGGCGATTCGATTGTTTTTCATGGGATCACTCCGTTGATGTATCGATTGTCAAACAACCCTACATTTGCCAGAACTTCCACCATGGCTTGACGCCGAGGTTCAAGTGTTTCTGCCACGCTTTGATCATTTCTCGATCGCCACTGAGTGTGCCTTCGCGAGTGACGCCTTCGGGAGCAGGGACAAGCTCTGCGAGACGGTCGTATACCGCCGCGCGTTGCTCACCTGTCTCGCGGAACAGTAAATGCCAGAGCGTAATGGAATCCATATTTCGTGAATTGGCGAGGACGGTATGAAGCGCGTCTGCACCTCCGCCTTCGAAATCGTACGTCGTGAGTGCATGCTTGAACGTTCCCGAAGCGTCTTCCCGGTGCGGTGTGCCGGGACCGAAGCCCGGACGAGTTGCACAAACATTGCCCGCAGGCACGATGGACTCGCGCCCACCGAACTCCAATGCCACCCAGCCGGAAGTAACTTCGAGAGTACTCGAACCTGCGCTATCGACGTGCAGAGTGTACGCGCAGCCAAGGTCGACAGCCAACGCCGAAGGCGTCTCGACAAAAAACAATCGTGGCGGAGCCCAGATGGTTGCCTGGATCGTGCCGCGATCGAGCGTAAGCCGGTGGTCTGTTAAGCTGGCGTCGATGAGACGCAGGCGGGAGTTCGGTTCCACATCGACATGGCCGATGAGACCGACTTCCACGCGGGCGCGAGAGGTCGCGTCGGTTTGAAGTACTTCACCGACGCGGAGCTTGCCTTCCGAAGTCACTTGTGATGAGCCAACGCTAATCGAACCGCTTAGGCTGGCGACATTCCATGCGTCTACGGATGACCGCGTGGCGATCCAAAATGTTCCAACCATCACGAGTACAGTCGCTGCGATGGCAAGAACACGATTGCGCCAGAATGTCTTGCTCTCGCGGTGAATGATATTCGAGTGCTGCATTTGCTCGGTTTGGTCGATTCTGTTTGCTATACCATTCCATAGGTCGCGGGATGGTGTAATTGCTTTTGGCAAACGTGTTGTTTGTACGAGCAAGGCTTGATACTTGCGGAGCTCGGCATTACACGTTTGGCATTGTGCTATATGTGCGAGAACAGCCTCCCGCTGTTGGGTGGGGAGGTTGCCGTCGAGATATTCGCTGAGCAATTGTTGTACGTCGTTGCAGTTCATGGTTCCAGCACCTCCTTCAAGAGCTTGCGCGCCCGGTGGAGCTGGGCTTTGCAGGTTCCAACGGCAAGCTCAAGTTGTTCGGCAATTTCTTCATGTTTGTAGCCTTCAATATCGTGTAAAATAAAAATCGCGCGCGCTTGCGGAGGCAATTGTCGTACAGCATCTTCAAGGTCGATGGCATCTCCGGGCGCTGATGCAGTCTCCGGACTGTCGTACTGCTCAAGGTTTTCGGCGGTGTACACGCGAGAGGTGCGCCTTCGTTGTGCCCGATAATCGACGAGCACGACGTTTACCGCGAGGCGGTGAAGCCACGAGGAGAACGCGCTCTCACCGCGGAACGTGGGCAGCATCTGCCATGTTCGCACGAACACGTCCTGCGTCAGTTCCTCAGCTCGGACGCGGTCGCCGCAAATTCTGATGCAAACGGCGTACACTCTGCCGACGTGTTCGCGGTAGATCTGCTCAAACGCCTCCCGGTTGCCACTCTGAGCGAGGAGCACGGCTGGCGTCAGATTTGTCCGTTCGGTGCTTTCCAGGAGAATCTCCTGTGTGTCGGTTGTAAGTGGTCTTGCATCAATAAACATCGCCGGAATCCCTCATGGATAAGATTCCGGCGACGAGGAAAAGGTTTGAACCGATGAATTTCAGGTGCTATTTTGTGAAATTTTTATGAATAGTTCCTTCTTTCATCACAAAGGCAACTTTTGTCAGGGCATTGATGTCGGTGACAGGATCACCTTCCACGGCAATGATGTCCGCTAACTTGCCCGCTTCGACGGTGCCTAGCTGATGTTCCATGCGGAGCAATTCGGACGCGGTTACAGTTGCCGAGCGGATGGCGTCGATGGGCTTCATACCATATTCGACCATGCGAAGAAATTCCTGTGCGCCAGCCCCATGCTCGAACGCGCCGACGTCAGTGCCAAAGGCGATCTTCACCCCAGCTTTCATCGCTTTCTGGAACACCTCCTTATGACTTTGGATGATCCGTTTGCGGAAGTCGTTAAGCTCGGTTTGATCATGTGGAAAGTACACGCTTAGCGTTGGACACCAGTACGTTCCATGTTTCACGAGTAGTTGGATCGTTGCATCGTCCATGAGCATGCCGTGTTCGATGGATCTCACGCCGCCGATGATGGAATTTTTTGCTCCATCGCCTCCGTATGCGTGAGCGGCAACGTCTTTGCCCCAGCGCTTTGCTTCGTTAACAACGGCTTGAATGTCTTCAACTGAAACTTGGCTGAGAGATTCAAGCGTTAGAGGGTTGACATGCCGTAATGTTCCTGTCGCGTAGAGCTTAATCCAATCGGCTCCGTATTTGACTTCGCGGCGGACTTCATTCACCATTTCCTCGCGCGTGTTGGTGATGGCGGCGGGGTCGGGCAGGTTGAGATCAGGGTTCATCCCGCTGAGATTCATATGTCCGCCGGTGATTGTCAGCGCGTAGGTGGAAACAAGTAAGCGCGGGCCCGGGATGATGCCCTTGTTAATACCGTCGCGAACAGCGACGTCCGCAAAGCCTGCGCCTTCGCTATCAACGTCGCGCATGGTCGTGAAGCCGGCCTCGAGATCTTTCTTCGCGGCGGCGACTGCTTGCACTGTACGGAACGCCTGTGATTTGGTAATCACCGGCGGAACTGCGCCCTCGTCCTCCGGCTGTAAGAGCACATGTGTGTGACAGTCGATGAGTCCCGGCAGCACTGTGTAATGAGAGAGGTCGACGACTGTGGCATTATCGGGAATAGCGATGTTGGTTCCAACCGATTTTATTTTTCCGTCTTCGACAAGAATGATTTGGTTTGAAAGCACAGACCTTGACTTGGGGTCGACCATTTTGCCGGCTTTAATTGCCGTAACTTGGGCTGCGAGTGGCAGGGATACGGCAAGGCTGAGAAATGCGGCGAACAGTTTTTTCATTGCGGGCTCCTCGGAGTTTTTGGTTCGACAAGGTTCGACAGTATAACTGTCGAACTACACAAAATCAAACCTCAATAATTCGTCATTGCGAGGCGATCTATGCCGAAGCAAGCTCGCCAATGAATAAAACGAGATTGCATTGCTGAAAAACGCTCGCAATGACAGAATATTATTGGGAAGGGTTTCTCTATAACAACGTTTTCAGCTTGTCGTAACCAGAGCGGCTGACGTTGAGTTTTGTGCCGTCATTGAGGATAGCGACGCGGCTGTCTTTGGCGTACAGCTCGATCTTCGCCAGCCGGTCGATATTGAGTATGTATGAGCGGTGGATGCGGACAAAGCGTTTCGCATCGAGCGATATTTCCAGCTCTGTCAAACGCTGTTGTTTAAGATGAGATTTGCCATCTGAGCGGATACAGACGTAGTCGTCTTGCGCTTCAATGTAGTCGATGTGCTCAACGGGGATTACGTGAACTTTTGAGCCTTCACGCACGAGGATGCGTTCGAGTGGTTTGCCAGTCGGTCGGGCGCTTGCGGCAAGCTCTGTACGGGGTAATGGCGGCTTTCGGTTTGCCCGTTTCATCGCAAGCTCAATCGCTTTGTCAAAGCGCTCTTTATTAAAGGGCTTCAACAGATAATCCACGGCGTGGACGTCGAACGCCTTGAGAGCAAATTCATCATGCGCCGTTACGAAGATGACGGCGCACTCGTGGTCGAGCAATTCCAGCACCTCAAACCCGCTGAGCTTCGGCATTTGGATGTCGAGAAACAACAAATCGGGTTTGAGCTCTGATACAGCTTTTACGGCTTCAAAGCCGTTACTGCACTCGGCAAGCACAGTAATGTGAGCATGTGCGTTGAGATGCTCGCGCACAACATCACGCGCCAACGTTTCGTCATCGACAATAATTGCTTTTAGTGGTTGTGTACTTACCTTGGATTTCATAAACTTTGATCTCGCTTTTACTCATTAGCCGGCAATGCCAGCTCGGCGCGAAACATGCCGTTGTGTTCCGACACATCAAGACGAGCGTCTTTCTGAAATGACGTCTGCAACCTATTTCGTATGTTTGCTAGACCGAGTCCGCTGCTAGTAGTTCGGGAACGGTCAGGGTCGCATGGATTTTCGACAACGATTGAAAGCCGGCTTCCGTTGAGTTCGGTGTGCAGCCGTATTGTGCCCCCCTCGATGAGATGCTTGATGCCGTGGTTCACGGCATTTTCGACGATAGGTTGGAGGATGAGAGGTGGGACGAGGCAGGGGAGCGCAGATTCATCAATATGTTGCTCGACTTTGAGTCTCTCTCCAAATCGCACTTGCTCGATTTGCAAGAAGCCCAAAGCGAGCTCTATTTCCTGACTAAGCGAAATCGACTCCTGCGCGCCGAGTTTCAGGCTTTTTCTGAAAAAATCCGCTAGCAGGACAGTCATGTTCCGCGCCGCTTCAGGGCTCTTCGTTGTCAGCGCACTGATAGAATTCAAGCTGTTGAACAGGAAATGCGGGTCGATTTGCGCGCGCAGAGCGCGAAGCTCCGCTTCCTGTGCGAGGAGACGGAGTTGAAATGAGCGCTCTTCAATTTTCCTCGTTTCCTCCAAAGCTACAATTAAATAAAGAATAGCAACAACAAGAAGATACAGTACGAGTCCTATACCGAAAAACAACCGACTGTCAATGATAACATTATCCAAAGCGGGATGCGGGGATGCGTGTTGAAACAACCAAAGCCATCCCTGCCCGAGCAGCACCCACAAGGAGCTCTCAAGCGATCCACTGATAAGATAAATGAGGGAGAGTTTGAGAAAGTCGGTCTTTGCAAGTGGAAACGCCCGGCACAGGTACCAGCTTGAGAGGCAGATGAAGGCGTACACCAACGCCATCGGCAGCGTAAGGATGAACGCCGGAATCCAGTTGACATCACCCACCGCCACGAGGAGTGTTGCCAGCAGGATCCCGATGATGAGCCACGCGAGAAGATAAATCGCGAGCTTTCGTTTGTCAGAAAGGATAGGGTGCACTGTACAGTTTGTTAATTCTTAATCTCTGCGCCGCCCATGACGACAGTACCCTTGATGATGAGCCGTTGCGTAGACCCCCCTTTGGGAGGCTGCGTGGTGTCTTCGAATGCTCCCATGATGGGCACTCCTTCGATGACAACAGTCCATTCTTTTGGCACCCTCAATTCAATGCCTCCCCACATGGCAAAAATTTCAATGACTGCATCTCCGTCTTTGATTACCGCTTGACGAAGGTCTATTTCCATGCCACCCATAACGGCAGTAAGCTCTCCGCCGCGAAAATCCTGTGACGTATTGCTGCCCTCAATGCCCGCCATCACCGCGATGTGGCTGATTGTGGAATTCGTCTCTTTCGGTTCGCTCCATCCGGCAAACAATGTGCCGCCACCCGTCCGGCGCTTCATGGCGTTCCAGAGCATGCTGCCACCGAAGCCGATGAGAATGAGCGGCCAGAAATGCGACCAGCGAAAATCGATAACGTAGAGCCGGTCAAGCAGGAGAAGCGCTCCGCCAACGGTCAGGAGAAATCCGAACAGCTTCCCTCCGTGTTCACTATAGACCAGCTTGGATATACCGAGTGCAATCAACAGCACCGGCCAGTAACGCAGGTACTCGCGCGCCTCCAGAATTTCAAAGTTCCCTAGCATGAAGAGCGTGCCGATGATGACGATAATGAGTCCCATCACCAGTTGCGGTGAGAAACCAAATTTCGGTTTAGTTTGCATTGTGATTCTCCTTTGCGAGAGTATTCTCAGAGCGTTGCGGCAAGGCTTTCCAAATTTCGCTTACACCCCACCCGATGAGCAACATCGGCCAGGTGTCCCAAAATCCTAACCCAAAAAAATGCTGAATGGAGACAAAGAACCAAAGCCCGAGAAATAAGAGCCAGATGCCTTCAGTGGTTTCTTTCTGGCTTCCCGAACTAAGAATTTTGTTAACGCCGATGACAATCATGATCAGCGGCCAGTAACCCCACACTGAGCCCGCTTCGATAATATTGACATTGTCCAGCAAAATCAATGTTCCGAACAAGAAGAGTAAAATTCCAAAGACAATGTCATTGCGTATCTTGCGCTTTGTTGCTCTGCTCATAGCACCTCCGGAAGTGAAGTAGTGTAATGTGCTACTCCAAGATACAGCGCAGTTGTGGAAATGTTACATGCTTTTCGGCGGGTTGTGGTTGGGTACCGGCGAACGGAGAGCGAAAGGGATTGAATTATTGAGTCATTGAACCATTTGGTCATTGTGGGCCGGTCTGAGGTAAATCGTCTGGAGAATCAATATCAACAGAACCAGCCGGAAAGACTATGCGTATAGCATCGTCATGATGATTATGGATTACAGCTTTCGCGCCTTTGTCGTCTCGGAGTAAAAGCAACTCTGGAAAAAGTGACCGCGCAAACAGAGCGGGGACGCCGAGCGTATTCGAGTATGCGGACGCAACAATCGGCTTACCGGTCGTGATGTATTTCTCGATAATGGAGTTGAGTAATTCAACAGTGATAAGCGGCTGGTCGCCCAGCAGAATAAGGGCGGCGTCAGTTGCCTTCGGCAGACTGCGAATTCCCTCGCCTATAGATAAACCGATGCCATCTTGCCATTGTGCGTTGACGACGAATTGAACCGGTAGTTCCGACAATTCTGCTTTCATCCGCTCTACTTCTGCACCAAGGACAACGGACACGAATGCAGCGTTCGATTGAAGCGCAACCTGCGTAATGTGGCGGAGGAGTGTCGTTCCTTTGAATGGGGCAAGCTGTTTCGGGGAGCCGAATCGTGAAGAACCGCCGGCGGCGAGGAGTATGATGGCAATGTGGTGGGGCATAAAACGAGCAGGCGAGGATGTATATCCTCGCCTGCAGTCTGTCATTTATTTCTTCATTCTATCTAAAATCTTCTCCATCTCGTCCATCACGCGGTTCATTTTTTTCATTGTCAGCTCGAACGGAGCGTCGGTTGTCATATCGACGCCGGCTTTCTTGAGCAGTTCGATGGGATAATCCGAGCCGCCCGCAGAGAGGAAGTCGAGGTACTTCTTCGTCGCCGTCTTATCGCCGGCAATCACCTGTTCCGAGAGCGCAGCTGATGCCGTAAATGATGTAGCGTATTGATAGACGTAGAAATTATAATAGAAGTGCGGAATATATGCCCACTCGGCATTGATCTCGTCATCAACAATGCACACGCCTTTATCGTGGCCATAATACTTCCGGACGATGTCTTTGTAGAGTTCGTTGAGCGCATCGCCTGTTAATGCTTCGCCGCGCTCTGCCATCTCGTGTGTGCGGAGCTCGAACTCGGCAAACTGTGTCTGACGGAAGACCGTGCCTTTAATGTTTTCGAGGAAGCTGCCGAGCAACGAGAGCCGCACATTGTCGTCTTTGATGGTCTTGAGCATGTAGTCGATCAACAATGCTTCGTTGAATGTCGACGCCACTTCCGCCACAAAGATCGGGTAGTTGGCGGTCGCGAACGGCTGATTTTTGTTGGAGAGATAGCTCTGCATCGTGTGTCCCAGCTCGTGCGTTAACGTGCTCACGTCATCGTACTTGCCATTGTAATTGAGCAGCATATAGGGGTGAATGTCGTACACCGAACCGTTGGAGTATGCTCCTGAGCGCTTGCCCTCGGTCGGATATACATCCAGCCAGCGGTCGTTAAATGCTTTACGTATGACATCCACGTAGTCTTTACCGAGCGGGTCGAGGGAGGTAATGACGAGCTTTTGTCCATCGTCATAAGAGTATTTTAAATCCACGTCGTTCAGGAGTGGAGCATACAGGTCGTAATAATGCAATTCGCTAACGCCTAAGATGCGCTTCCGGAGATTCAGATAGCGGTGGAATGTCCCGATGTTCGCATTAACGTTTTTGACGAGGCTGTGGTACACTTCGACAGGGATATTGTTCGCGTCCAAGGCGTTCTCGAGCGCAGTTTTGTATTTCCGCGCGCGGGTGTAGAACATATTCTTTTTCACCTCAGCGTCCAATTGCGTGCCAAATGTCCGGCGGTAGTCATTAAGTTTGCCGAAGAATGCGGCGAAGACTTTTTTGCGGTCATCGCGATTGGTCGATGCGCGGTGCAGGCTGAAATTCGCCTTCGAGAGTTTGACGGCTTTCCCGTCGCTGAGTGTGACTTCTGCGAATGGGAAATCAGCATCGGAGAAGATGCTATAAATATTTTGGGCTCCGCCCGCCATCAGGCTGGCGTCCGCGATGATTTTTTCTTCGCCCTCTGTGCCTGTGTGCGCCTTGCGTCGCAGGATGTCGTCGAGGTAATGCTTGTAGATACCGAGTTTCGGCTCGCTTTTCAGGAAGCCGTCGATGGTCGAGCGCTCAATCTTGAGGATCTCCGGTTCGATGAACGCCGCAGCCGCGCTAAAGTTTGAGCCGATTTGGCTCATCTCCTGCTGCATGCCGAGGTATTTGGAGTCGCGCGTATCTTGGTCGGAATTCATACTCGCATAACTATAGAGCCGGTAGAATTCCTTTGTCATGTTTGTGGTGAGCTCAAGGCAGCCGAGCAGTTGTTGCGAAGAGGAACCGAGCTTTCCTTTGTATTGCTCGATGTTAGGGATTCCGGCAACGAGCTTTTCGCGTGCCGCTTTCCATTCATCGTCAGATTTAAAAATGTGTGTGAGGTCCCATTTGTACTTATCAGAAATTTTACTCCTGTCCTGGTCCTGTGCAAACGCCGTTTGCCCTTCTACTATTGAAAAGGCGAGAATAGAGAGTGAAATAGTCGTCAACGGGTGCATGAATCCCCCTTCGTCTGAATGGTAAGTGAATTCGTTCAATGGCTGTCTTAAGTTTACGGAACTAGGCATAGAGTGTTTCAGTTAGTTAGATATTTAAGAAGAATGTACGGGTGGATTGCTCGAACGGCAAGGGAAAAAGCCGATTATCTGGCGCATAAAAAATCCCCCGTATCGCACAACTGATACGGGGGGTATACTCAGGACAAATACTATTGCTGCCACGAACGGATGAATGCGATCACGTCGTTCATCTCTTCATCTGAGAGAGTCTTTCCAAACCCGGGCATTCGTAAGCTGACTTGCCCGGCGCTGATGAATTCCTTCAGCGTCTTATCATCAATAGTGGGCGCCAGCTCCGACATTTTGGCATTTGTTGCTGGGGCTCCTGTTCCGTTTTCGCCATGACACGCCCGGCATCGCATTGAGAAAATGGCTTTACCTCTCTCGATGCCACTGTTTTGTGTGATCTGTTCAGTTTGATGCACAGGCGGAGCGGTACGTTTGATTGGCGGTACGGATTTCAAGTAAAGATAAATTGCGCGCAGGTCGTCTTCATCCCAAAGACCGTACTCGGCATAGGGCATGTGGGTGACGAGCACGCGTCCGTCCGGCCGTGTGCCCGTTCGCACGGCAAGCAGAAATTGTTCTTCTGTCCAATTGCCAATCCCCGTTTCCGCATCAGGAGTAATGTTTGTCGCATATGCCCAGATCGGGTCGCCTTCTATCTGTCCGAAACTGATTGAACTTCCGGCGAAGAGACTGTCAAAGTAAAATGACCCGTCGTTCAGATTACGCGGGGTATGGCAATCCGAGCACAGTGCGGCGTGCTTTGCGAGATACTGGCCGTATTCGGGAGTGACGCTGCGCGCGGGGGTCGGGATAGGCTCAGTGATCGGCGGCTCGGGACCGACAACGCCGAGCGCAAAAAGCATTTTTGTCGGGAAGCGGATATCATGCGGCGTTACTTTATTGTTTACCGGTGGAATACTGCGGAGGTATGATACAATGGCGAACACGTCGTCATCGGAAAGCCCTTTCAGCGTTGCCATCGGCATAAGGGGGAACAAGGGTTTTCCATCGTGGCGAATGCCCTCGCGAATTGCGCGAACAATTTCACCATCTGTCCAGCTGCCAATGCCGGTTTCATTGTCCGGTGTGATGTTTGGTGTGTAGAACATCCCGAAGCCTGGCCCGACGTTTGTCAAATCAAACGGCCTTCCTCCGCTCGGCGGAGCGTCGGGATGCGGGGTAGCAGAATGGCACCCCCAGCACGTATTGCCGTACTTAAAGAGGAATTCACCACGCGAGATGGTTGCCGAATCCATCGATGCCATTCGCGTGGAGGCGGCACGCTCGTGTGGGTTGTCCCACGTTGCGTTAATAAATACCACGAGTCCGCCAATGAGCACAATGACGATACCCACAAGCCAGCCGAGTACCTTGAGGACGCGTTTCATATAGTTCGACTCCTTCTTATCTAAACTTATTGATGACAACTGTGTGGGGGAGATTCTTCGGGGGACAAATATACACGCTGAAGTTTGAAACGGCAAGTGAAAAAAGTGTGGAAACTATTTTGTAGGACTATGGATCGGGGAAGAAGAGTCCTTGAGAAATCCGCCGCCTCGTTTTGTCAATACTGCCTGAATTTCTGCGAGTATGGCGAGAGCGATTTCCTCAGGAGAGTCAGCGCCAATATCGATGCCGATTGGGGCGTGGAGGCGCGCGAGTTCGCTTTCGGCCGGAGTGTAGCCGCTGTGGTGGAGGTTCTTGAGTAAACGTTCTGTTCTCATCGAGGGACCGAGCAAACCGACATATCGAGCAGAAGAGGGAAGCAAAACCTTGAGCAGCTCAAGATCGTGGCCAAAATTGTGCGTCATGATAACGGCTACCGAGTGCCTGTCGATGGTAATTTTCGCGGCAACCTCTTCCGGACGGGCAAGAATAACCGAATCCGCAGACGGAAAGCGTTCCTTTGACGCGAACGCTGGGCGGTGATCCACAAGAGTAACTTCCCATCCGAGCTCCTTTGCAAAACGAGAAACCGGAATCGCGTCATACCCGCCGCCAAAAATGAAGAGAGGGACAGGTGGTTGAACGGCTTCGATTAACGCTTCAACGACGCCTTCCGTGAACCGGTATTCTTTCGCACGCGATTTGCCATCGCGTAAAGCAGACTGACAATCTTCTAGAAGTGCAGCCGAGAGAACAGGGTTTTGGATATTTTCCTGCACACTACCGTTTTCGTTGAGGAGAACGCGAGTCCCGACGTACGCTTTTAACTCACCCTCGACGCGAAATACGGTTGCTATAGCTCCGGGCGTTCGTGTGTTCAGGCAGGTAGTAAGAAAATCCAAATGAGAATCTTTTTCTTTAAGTGGTTCCAAGAGCAGATGGATGACGCCGTTGCAGCCTTGGTTAAGTCCCCACGCGGCGTCTTCATCGGTGGTCATATCGTATACTGCTATGATCGGCTCACCCGAGGCGAAGACTTGCTTACATTTTTCTGCGATGTCGGTTTCAAGACATCCGCCGCTTACCGTGCCGATGGTTGTTCCGGTATCGGTGACGAGCATTCTCGCTCCGGCTCGGCGGTAGGTTGAGCCCTGCGTCTTCATGATGGTTGCCAGTGCTGCCTGCTTACCGGTGAGCTTTAGTGTTTCGCAAGTGGAAAGGATGTCTTGAAGTTCCTTCATTGCCAAATATTAGTCCTATGTCGAAAACCTAAACTAACTTTAAGAGACAAACCCCCTGCGACAGAAAACATCGCGCCAGCCTGCCGGCAGGTAGGTTCCCCTGATAGGGGGACGGGGAGTAAGTTTTCGCAGTGTAAAGTGGCGTTGATTTCATTTTAGAGCTATGTTCTATTTAAACTGTACTCGAGCCGGGCTTGTCGAACGTAGCACAGATTCCTGTTTGAAACGTTGTTTGTACGACGAGATGATTTCATCGATTGCCTTATTCGTTTCAATGCCATGTGCAGGTAAGTAGAGTATCAGTATCCAGCTCTTTTCGCGGACAATCGTTCCGTCTTGCATGAGATATTGTCCATGTGCGCTGAGGATAGAAAAGCCGTTGGGAAAGCGCGGAGTGACAATCTCACCCAGAAATTGTTGCCAGTCGTTGTCGCTCACGGTTCCGCCGTCTGGTATATCGGTCCCGAAAATGATTTCTTCCCGGATCCACAGGTCGCTTGACGCTGCTGCATCCCCGGTTTCAAACCGCGAAAGGCTGCAGGCGGAAAAGTTCACAGCCGGCGCAATGACGAACACACAGATACTTAGAAAGAAGCTGGCTTGTTTTCTCATTCCTAAAAGATTGGCAAGAAGAAGAAGAAAAGCAAGGCTTCAGAGAAGGTGCAACAGTGGGGAGAACTCTACTGAACGAGCATGTCGCTAGACCGAGGCGTTATCGTCAATCGCCATTCTGATTGTACGTAAAATTTTCTTTGGAACGTAGGGTTTCTGAACGAAGTCCTTCGCGCCGGCTTTTACCATTTCAGCTTTTAAGTGAAGGTCGAAATACCCGCTGGCGAGAACGGCACGGATGCTCGGTTTTAAGAGTTTCATCTGCTGGAACGCTTCCCATCCGCCGAGCTTGGGCAAGCCCATGTCGGAGAGGACGAGAGCGATCTGTTCTTTGTGCTTTGCGAACGTTTTCACGCCGTCTTCGCCATCAACAGCCGTTAGAACGGTGTAGCCCTCCGCTTCGAGGAATGTTTTGAGGAGGTCTCGAAGCATTTCTTCGTCTTCGACGATGAGGATTGTCTCCGTTCCCCCGATATTGTGAGACCCTTCTTCAGTGACAACGACCGGGATTTCCTTCTGTTGCACACGTGCGGGAAGGTGAATATGGAAGGTTGTCCCGACGCCCTGCTCGCTTTCCACGTCGATAAAACCTCTGTGCGAGTTCACGATACCGTAAACGACCGAGAGGCCAAGCCCCGTCCCTTTATTGCGCTCTTTCGTTGTGAAGAACGGCTCGAAGATTCGCTCACGCGTTGCCCGGCTCATGCCGGAGCCGGTGTCGCTGATCGAGAGATGGATATAGTGCTCTTCTTTTGCTTCCGTAACTGTGGTGCGCAGCTCCTCGCCGGTCAGCAAGTGGGCTTTGATGGTAATAGTGCCGCCGTTCGGCATTGCGTCGCGCGCATTCAGGAGCAGATTAAGAAACAACTGATGCATTTGATTCGGGTCGGCATTGATGCTGGGCAAGCCGACGGCAAGCTCAGTCAGGATGCGGACGGTTCGTGGGAATGTCTCCCGGCACATCGTCACCAACTCTTCGACGACCGGCTCGATTTGGACGGTCTCGACCTGAATATCCGCCTGCCGGGCGAACGTCAGCAACTGGCGGACAAGCCCTGCGCCGCGTTCGCTCGCGCTGATAATCGAGCTAAGTATGTGCGAAAGCTCGGGGGATTTTTTCTCCGTGCTGTTGGCATGATGCGCAAAACCGAGAATGATACCGAGAATGTTGTTGAAGTCGTGGGCTATTCCACCGGCGAGCACGCCAATGCTTTCCATTTTCTGTGCCTGGAGAAGCTGCTGTTCTAGCAGTTTTCGTTTTGTATCGTCGAACAGGTAGCCACGGAATGCTGTCAGCTCACCCCGTTCATTAAACGACCCCACGATGTTATGTACAACGTGCACAAGCTCGCGGTCGCGCGTAACCATCACGTCTTCGCGATACTCAAGCTTTTTCTCTTTCCGCAGCTCGTCCAGCAAGGAAATGAACGACGATGGCTCCAGGAAGAATGTCTCCAGCTTATTGTCCAGTGCGTCGTGAGCAGAGGCGAAGCCGAACATTCGCGCAAATGCCGCATTGCAATCCAACAAGATACCCTCCGGTGTTGCGATGAAATCTCCCGTGAGGTCGTCTTCGAAGAATTTGCGGTACCGTTCTTCACTTTTTCGCAGAGCGCCTTCGGAGCGTATGCGTTCATTAATTTCGAGTTGAAGCGCGCGCGTGCGGTCTTGCACGCGGTGTTCCAAGCTGCGGTTGACATCTTCAAGCTCATTGTAAGCAGCCTGTAAGCGGTCGACCATCATGTTGAACGATTTCGCGAGATTGCCGACCTCATCATGCGCAAGTACCGGCGCGCGATGGTCGAGGTTGCCACCTGCAATTGATTCAACCGTACGCACCATTTCGGCTAGAGGCTTTGCTACCGCGCGGTTAATCATCACGACAGCAATAAGACCGACGAGAAGAATTAAGATGCTGGTCGCTGCGAACGCTTGCTGAGTCGCGAAGATTTCATCCTGTACATCTTTTAAGGAAAGCCCGAGCGTGAGCTGTCCGATTTCTACGTCACGATCCCTAATAGGCGTTGAAAAGCAAAAAATTGCACCGTCGTTAATAATGTGACTTCCGGGTAAAGTGGAATTCGGATGCAGGGTATCCATGGCTTGGACATTGTGCCCATCGAGCATTTTTCCTGATGCGTTATAGACGGCGAGAAACACCACGTCTTTCTCCTGTTGCACACTGAGGAGCGACTCGTGAATGCCCACACTGTCTTCGAACACGAGGGCGGGGCTGAGAGTGTACGCAGCGATGTTGGCGATGGTGCGGACTTTACTCTCGAACGCTTCGAGCTTTTGCTCTTCCCACCGGGGCGCCAGATAGAAATACACAAATGCAGCAATAAGCGCAATCAGCAGCGAGAAAGGTACAGCAATCTTCGTGCCGATCCGGGACGAACGGAGGCGGAACCCTATTTTTTGTGATGTGGTCATCAGTTTTTAAAGACTTACGGCTGAATAACCTTTGCTAATTTCAACAGTTGAGAAGAGAAATCCGCTCCCTCTAATTTTGCTGCTGTGAGGTTGATCAAGATCTCGGGGCGTTCTCCTCTCATACTGACTCCAACCGCTACGCCTGCATCGACGTACTCAGGAACGCCGGTAAGACTCCGTATCCGCTTCGCACGGGTCTGGGCAACAATTGAAGAAATATCGATAGCACGGAGCGGAGTGATATAAAGGACATCAACGCCTTCGAGCATTGCTTTCGTTTCTTCATTTGGACCGCCCGAAATGTCGATGGCGACGACTCGCGTGCTTTTCCCCTTGATGCTGAATGCGTTTGGCTCGAGAAACAAGTTGATCACGTTCTCTTGAGCATTAAAAGAGGGCCGGAATGTTCGCTGGTAGAGAATCCCTACGACGATTTCTTCGCCTGCTCGGTTTTCAAATGAACGGTCAAAAGAGAGTATCCTCCCAAAGAGGGAAACTTGAATGTTCACCGGAACTGGCATCTCCTGCGCGTGCACCGAGAAAAGCATGCAACTGAGCAAGACAGAGGAGCGCGCTAATCCCTTTAGTATGGAGCGTAACATTCTCATTGGCAACTGGATAGAATGAACCAGCAGCGTTAAAGCTGCAGCTCCGCCTTGAAGAAAATCGTTCTCCCAGGTTGCGGAATTCCATTTTGAATGTGCTCCAATCCCCCCGGAAGTTGATACTTACTATCAAACAAATTTCTCACCGTTGCCGAGCATTTGAGCTTTCCAAAAAGCAAAGGCGAACGGACGCTGAGGTTCGTCAACACATAAGAATCAGTCTGAGTATCGTAAACAGTCTTGCGCGGGCTTTCGTAGAACAGCTCGAGCGAGGTTTCAATATCCTGCACTAAAGGGAACGTGACCCCTGCTTTCACCATGTGTTGTGGTGAATTTGTCAACGTGACCCAGTTGGGGTCCGTTTCAGCCTTTTGTGTTGCATAGCTGATGGAGCCGCGTAGCTCGCTCGGAAGCCGGAAATTGAGCTCAAGCTCAAGGCCGCGAGCTCTCACCGCGTTGACGTTTTTGAACTGTATGAGCGAATCAATCTCATCAACTTGTTGGTCGATCAGATTGTTCATGCGATAATCATAGAGTGAGACAATACTGAAGAACTGGTCGCTCAGCCGTTGTTCCCACACAAGCTCTGCAGTCCGTATAGTTTCGGGTTTGAGTCCGGAGCTTTGTTTGAAGCCGTCGAGCGGATTTGTATAATATACTTCAAAGATGTTCGGTGTACGAAAAGCTCTTCCGTAGAGAAGTTTAATTGTGCTGCCCTTCGCCGGATTGTAAATCACCGCACCTCGCGGATTCGTAGTGCCTTCGAATGTTGAATAGGAATCGTACCGTATTCCTGCGGTGAGAGAAAGGTATTCCGTCGGTTGATATTCGTCCTGGATATACAACGAAAAGTTAGAATAGGGATAATTTCCATCGAAGATATACTCGCCTGCGTACCACATTTGGTAATCCGCGCGCAAATGACGCTGGTACTCAAAACCGGCAATCATCCTATTGTTAGACGACGGGTCAAACTGATAACGCATCTCCGTGCCGACCCACGTTCCCACGGTTCCGTCGGTGAGCGGCGTATCGTACGGGTAGGTTCCCTCGTATCCATAGCGGTCATAGTACCCGCGTATCGTAAGCTCTTGTGTATTGCTGAAACTGTGATTCCATAGCAATTCCACCAGTTGAAGTTTATCCAGCGTGTAGAAGCCCGGGTTGTTGAAGGCAGTTCCCCATCCTGCCGAGGGAACGCCTTTTTTGCGCTGCGTGGTCTTTGCTTGGAGCGTAAAATCCCCGTAGGACATTCTTGTGAACAAGCCCCAGTACCGTTCCCAATCAAGATTCCCGGCAATACCGTTATTTGTTGAATCAGTGTCATACTCTGAAAAGTACAGGTCATCACCCTTATAGTCCGAGATGCTCATTCCAAGGAATACATCGAGCTCACTATCGTATTCTTTTCCCCAGATGAGTGACCCCTCGTAGAGACCAAAACTGCCGGCAGATACTGAAGAGCGGAAGCCATCGAGTGCCAAGCCCTTTTTGGTAATAACGTTGACTACTGCAAACATCGCGCTTGTTCCGTACAATGCGGAGCCGGGGCCTCGCACGATTTCAATACGGTCGACCATATCTAACGATAACCCGAAGTCCGCTCCAAATGCGGAAGAGCCGTACACGTTTTCATTCGTTGTGTGGCCGTTGAGAAGCAACAGTACGCGGTTGTTATAGTCAGTCGGCCTGCTAAACCCGCGTACGCCGACGTACGTATAATTGTGGTCGTTTGAGATATAGAACCCACGCACGCTCCTGAGCACATCTTCCAGAGTACGATATCCAAACCGTTCAATCTGGCTAGAAGTAATAATACTCACCGAAGCCGGCGCCTCCTCAATCGTCTGCCAGTATTTTGCTGCCGTGGTAATGGGGATCTGTAACAGCGAATCGAGAGAGGCATCGACTGCATCCTGAGCGAAGAGAACGTTAGGGAGAAGGAGCGCCGCGATTAGGCCCCAACAAAATACACGACATCGGATCATTGTATCACACCTTTCGGTTATATATGGAAGTCTCTGCCAGGCACCCCCCGCAAAAACCAGACCGCAATTCTAGGTCAGAGTCCCGAAATCGTGCTCAATTATGCGAAAATAGCTAGCAAAAATAAACCATTTAATGATACATTTTTAAACGCTGTATTGGGATTGTCTCTTTGAAGAAATGTAATAGTAAAGTCTTACTTTGAGAATGGCATTTCGCAAGTTCTTACGGTTTGCTCGGATTTTTAGTAGTTGTCAGTACGGTGAGAGACGACTCGTACTGGACACGAATCATTTCTTTCAGCCTCAGGTCGAGTTTGTTCCAGCTTCGCTCCAATTTCTTTCGTACCCACAATGCTCCGTCGTCAATGTTCATCCGGTGCTGGACGAACGCAAGATGTAAGAGGGAAGGAACGTTTTCGATATGACTGAGTGCGTCCGCGTTTGCGAGACATTCCGCTTCAGCGCTTCGCCGTTCTCTCGCGACGCTTGCGCGATGAGATTCGATAC
Organism: Ignavibacteriota bacterium; assembly: GCA_022616555.1. Lineage (GTDB taxonomy): Bacteria > Bacteroidota > Ignavibacteria > UBA10030 > UBA10030 > JAKEEG01. The sequence continues at coordinate 58,454 of JAKEEG010000075.1, forward strand.
AGTGTTTGACGGCGTCTATGATATCCTGCGCGTATCCTAGCTGTTGCAAGATGCGCTCGGCTTCCTTCGGCCCGTGGATGTGGTGTTCATCGTACAGAGATTTGTCTTTCACGCCGGCATAGTCATGCAGCAACGCGGCAATCACCACAATTTCCTGATTCGCCCCGAAGAGCGGGGCAAGTTTTTTTCCGTTCTCCACCACTCGCGTAATATGGTGAGTCCAGATACCATAGCCGAAGATATTGGATTCTTTCGCACAGGCTTCCTGCACGATACGTTCCAATTCGTGAATTGCTTGAGCGCCCGTCAAGAGTTTTCTCCTTCCAGAATGAAACAACGAATATATCCTACCAAGAAGACGAGAAAAAGGCAAGACAAATAGAGTTAATATGGAACCACTTCATTCTTGCAATTCAGCACCAAAAGGGGTATACTTTTGCTTCACAAAACGTGGAGCAAGCCCATGATGAAAGCCGTATTACGTTCGCGTGTTGTTGCTGTCCTTTTGCTCTTGTCTTCAACCGCAGTTGTTGCCCAAGAATTACATGTACGGTTTTCTTCGCTTCCCTCGTCGAGTTCTCAGCTAGCTCCGGGAGAAGTACAAACAAAACTTCAAACCGGGACTCAATTCCTCGCTCTCAACGATGAAGCAATTGCGGCTGTGCTACGGGAGCAACCCCGGCGCGTCATGCTGGAATTTCCAGCTGAAGTTTCTCTCCCCTCAACAATTGCGTTAGAACCGTTCCAAATCTTTACCCCTAACGCTAAAACAGTGGTGCGTGGCGCGCAAGGCGAGCGTGAAGTCCCGTTCCAGAGCCAATGGGTTTCGTACGCGGGGAAAATTCCGGGCAACGACAGGGCGATTGTCGTGGTGAATTTCTCACGTTCCGGTGTCAGCGCATTCTTTGATATTGGCGGAAGGAGATATATGTTGGAGTCCGAATCTGTCGCCAACGGAGCGCGTACGCATAGGTTTTTTGAAGCCGACCCGGTGCTCTTTCAGGGAAGATTGAATTGTGGTGTACAAAGTCCGGGAGACCCGGCGATTGATGCGAGAGTGCGAGAGATCAGGGCGCGACAATTAGGCAAAGCAGAAGCCGCAGTTCAAATGAAACGTGCGGAGGCATCTCCGGCTTCTTCCGCAACGCTGTTGAGTCCGGATATGTATCTTGGTGCTGTCTCTACAGATACGATAGAAGTCCATGTTGCGCTCGAGGGGGACAACGACTTGTTCCTTACGAAAGGCGAAAACGAAGACTCAGCCATGGCCACCATGCTGGAGACTGCAGCGTACTCCTCAGCAATTTATCTGCGCGACGCTGGAGTGAAAATTATGGTGCCGTTTGTGAGAGTGTGGGAGACTTCTGATCCGTATCCACAAGATATATTTCTTGCTCTGAGCCAGTTCACGTCATACTGGAATGCAAACGAAGATAGTGTTGAGAGAACGATTGCGCATTTATTTGTCAGCTCTGCACAGTGGTCGAGCGTCGGCGGTGTTGCAGGTATTGCGCATCTTAATACGCTCTGTAACAAGCTTGAAGGATATGGCGTAACCGACGTAAAAGACAGCGCGTCGGTTGACCACCTGATTACTTTCGCGCACGAAGTTGGACATAACTTCGGCGCACATCATACGCACAGTTGTTTATGGCCCGGCGGACCGTTCGAGATTTGCTCTGATGTAGAAGGTTCGTGCTATGATGGCCCGGTGAACGGTACAGAGGGGTCGATCATGAGCTATTGCTCGCAACGCGTTGCGGAGTTCGGCCCAATCGTCAGCGCGCTGCTCAGGCGCAACGCCGAAGTTGCGTGGTGCGCGCCTTCGACCGTGCAATCGCCTGTCGCAGCAGCGGATTCTACATTTCTCCAGTCGCTCTATACAGGTACCGACGGAGCTACTTGGACGCATAATACGAATTGGACCGGTGCAGTTGCCGGCCGCTACGGCGTTGCAGTGCGCGCTGGGCGAGTCGTTGCCATCGACTTAGCGGCGAACAGTTTGGACGGCGCGTTACCAAGCGGATTGGAGAATTTAACAGAGTTACGCCACCTGAATCTCTCAGGACGAAATCATTATCGTATCACGGAAGTCGACCCGCCGAATCCGGAAACCGACCAATCCAACATGAACCACTTGACCGGTCAATTGCCATCAGGTATCGACGCGTTGAACAAACTTGAGTATCTCAACCTTAGTAATAACCAGTTTAACGGGTCGGTTCCGTCGGGAATCGGCAATCTTACGGAATTGCGCTGGCTGGATTTATCGGAGAACCAATTCAGCGGAACTATTCCAACTTCACTTGGCGACTTAGACAGTCTTGAACTGCTCGATTTGTCGCGCAATCCATTGACCGGGGGCATTCCTACCGAACTTGGTTCGTTGACAAATCTGCGGTTTTTAGTTTTAACTGATATGGGCGGGTTGGGTGGAAGTCTTCCCGCTTCACTCGGCTCGTTGACGAAGCTGAGAGTTCTCTTGGCTTACAAAGCAGGTCTGACGGGTTCTATTCCGGTGGAGTTGGGCAACCTCACGCAACTGACCAATATCGACCTTAGCACGAACCAACTTACAGGCTCAATTCCTACAGAACTGGGGAACCTCGCCGCGTTGCAAAATTTATCGCTGTTGGAAAATCAACTCACCGGAAGCATTCCCGCTTCGCTTGGACAATTGGATAAACTTGTTGGACTGGTGTTAAGCAGTAATATGCTGAGTGGCGCTATACCGGAAGAAATCGGGAACATGAATGTTTGGAAACTCATGTTGGGGAAAAATCAGCTTACCGGAGAGATCCCGGCGTCATTCGCGAATCTTACACAGGTGGTGGAGTTAGATCTCAGCGAAAATAATTTAACGGGTACGTTGTTGGAGACATTCAAAGATATCGGCAGTGAATTCTATCCTGGACTGCCTGGGTTCCTCGAATTCACCGTTCACGATAATCATCTTACGGGACCATTCCCGGATTGGCTTGGAACTGAATCGCACTTTAACGCGCTGAGCACGTTGAAGCTGGGCGGAAATGACTTCACCGTGACGACAGTGCCCGAATGGATTGCCTCCAAACAATTCCTCGGGCGGTTGTGGTTGCACGACCTTGGATTTACAGGCGAGCTACCGTCTGAAATCGGCCTTCTCGCGTTTTTGTTTGAACTGAATCTTGCCGGGAATAATTTCGAGAGCATGTCGAATCTGAATAACGTATCCTTGAAGCAGCTCGGTGCGTTTACGGCAATCGAGGCTAACAAGCTCACATTTGAGGATATCGTCCCGGTGCTGGAGTTCGAATTACAGAGCTTGACGTATATCCCCCAACAACCGTTGGGTGAACCCGTAAATCTCGATGTTGAACCGGGTGGACAAGTAGTCATGACTGTCCAAGCAGGCGGGGAGGGGAATACGTATCAATGGTTCAAGGACGGCCAGGAGATTAACGGAGCGACTGACACGGTCTATACGATTGCTTCTATATCCGCGGCAGATTCGGGCGTTTATATCGCAGAAGTGAAGAATGCCGCAGTTCCGTTATTAACGTTGGTAAGGAATCCGTATCACATTTCCCTGTACACGGAAGGCTTCCCGCACACCGTCACCCTGTTGCTACCGGCCCCTGGCGCAACGGACTTAACAAATCCGGTTACGTTAAGCTGGAATACGGATTCGCTTTCCGACAGCTACCATGTGAACGTCGATACGTCGCAGGCATTTAGCTCCCCGCTCCTTATCGATAGCGTATCAGTAGCCGATACGACGCTGGATTTGGCAACATTATCGAGTATCGGTCCCTATTACTGGAGGGTGAGGGGCGTCAACGGGCTGGGACAGGGTAACTGGTCGGAAACCAGGTCATTCAGCATGTCGTCAATCGTAAGTGTAGAGGGGGTGCCGGATGTTCCGACTGAATATGCGCTCTTGCAAAATTATCCGAATCCCTTTAACCCGCGCACAAATTTTGAAGTACGTGTTGCGCAAGGCGGCATTGTCCGGTTGGTGGTCTATGATTTGCTCGGAAGAGAAATCGCAACGCTCCTTAACCAGGAGCTTCAGCCGGGCGCGTATCGCGTATCATGGGATGCAACCGGCTTGACGAGTGGAATCTATCTCTACCGAATGACGGCAGGTTCGTTTGTAGCAACAAGAAAATTATTTTTGGTGAAGTAACGACCCTCCAAACGGATAGCGTGAAAACACAAAGCCCCCGAATTCGGGGGCTTTGTGTTTTCACGCTATCCGTTTGGAGGGTCGTTACTTCACCAAAAATAATTTTCTTGTTGCTACAAACGAACCTGCCGTCATTCGGTAGAGATAGATTCCACTCGTCAAGCCGGTTGCATCCCATGATACGCGATACGCGCCCGGCTGAAGCTCCTGGTTAAGGAGCGTTGCGATTTCTCTTCCGAGCAAATCATAGACCACCAACCGGACAATGCCGCCTTGCGCAACACGTACTTCAAAATTTGTGCGCGGGTTAAAGGGATTCGGATAATTTTGCAAGAGCGCATATTCAGTCGGAACATCCGGCACCCCCTCTACACTTACGATTGACGACATGCTGAATGACCTGGTTTCCGACCAGTTACCCTGTCCCAGCCCGTTGACGCCCCTCACCCTCCAGTAATAGGGACCGATACTCGATAATGTTGCCAAATCCAGCGTCGTATCGGCTACTGATACGCTATCGATAAGGAGCGGGGAGCTAAATGCCTGCGACGTATCGACGTTCACATGGTAGCTGTCGGAAAGCGAATCCGTATTCCAGCTTAACGTAACCGGATTTGTTAAGTCCGTTGCGCCAGGGGCCGGTAGCAACAGGGTGACGGTGTGCGGGAAGCCTTCCGTGTACAGGGAAATGTGATACGGATTCCTTACCAACGTTAATAACGGAACTGCGGCATTCTTCACTTCTGCGATATAAACGCCCGAATCTGCCGCGGATATAGAAGCAATCGTATAGACCGTGTCAGTCGCTCCGTTAATCTCCTGGCCGTCCTTGAACCATTGATACGTATTCCCCTCCCCGCCTGCTTGGACAGTCATGACTACTTGTCCACCCGGTTCAACATCGAGATTTACGGGTTCACCCAACGGTTGTTGGGGGATATACGTCAAGCTCTGTAATTCGAACTCCAGCACCGGGACGATATCCTCAAATGTGAGCTTGTTAGCCTCGATTGCCGTAAACGCACCGAGCTGCTTCAAGGATACGTTATTCAGATTCGACATGCTCTCGAAATTATTCCCGGCAAGATTCAGTTCAAACAAAAACGCGAGAAGGCCGATTTCAGACGGTAGCTCGCCTGTAAATCCAAGGTCGTGCAACCACAACCGCCCGAGGAATTGTTTGGAGGCAATCCATTCGGGCACTGTCGTCACGGTGAAGTCATTTCCGCCCAGCTTCAACGTGCTCAGCGCGTTAAAGTGCGATTCAGTTCCAAGCCAATCCGGGAATGGTCCCGTAAGATGATTATCGTGAACGGTGAATTCGAGGAACCCAGGCAGTCCAGGATAGAATTCACTGCCGATATCTTTGAATGTCTCCAACAACGTACCCGTTAAATTATTTTCGCTGAGATCTAACTCCACCACCTGTGTAAGATTCGCGAATGACGCCGGGATCTCTCCGGTAAGCTGATTTTTCCCCAACATGAGTTTCCAAACATTCATGTTCCCGATTTCTTCCGGTATAGCGCCACTCAGCATATTACTGCTTAACACCAGTCCAACAAGTTTATCCAATTGTCCAAGCGAAGCGGGAATGCTTCCGGTGAGTTGATTTTCCAACAGCGATAAATTTTGCAACGCGGCGAGGTTCCCCAGTTCTGTAGGAATTGAGCCTGTAAGTTGGTTCGTGCTAAGGTCGATATTGGTCAGTTGCGTGAGGTTGCCCAACTCCACCGGAATAGAACCCGTCAGACCTGCTTTGTAAGCCAAGAGAACTCTCAGCTTCGTCAACGAGCCGAGTGAAGCGGGAAGACTTCCACCCAACCCGCCCATATCAGTTAAAACTAAAAACCGCAGATTTGTCAACGAACCAAGTTCGGTAGGAATGCCCCCGGTCAATGGATTGCGCGACAAATCGAGCAGTTCAAGACTGTCTAAGTCGCCAAGTGAAGTTGGAATAGTTCCGCTGAATTGGTTCTCCGATAAATCCAGCCAGCGCAATTCCGTAAGATTGCCGATTCCCGACGGAACCGACCCGTTAAACTGGTTATTACTAAGGTTGAGATACTCAAGTTTGTTCAACGCGTCGATACCTGATGGCAATTGACCGGTCAAGTGGTTCATGTTGGATTGGTCGGTTTCCGGATTCGGCGGGTCGACTTCCGTGATACGATAATGATTTCGTCCTGAGAGATTCAGGTGGCGTAACTCTGTTAAATTCTCCAATCCGCTTGGTAACGCGCCGTCCAAACTGTTCGCCGCTAAGTCGATGGCAACGACTCGCCCAGCGCGCACTGCAACGCCGTAGCGGCCGGCAACTGCACCGGTCCAATTCGTATTATGCGTCCAAGTAGCTCCGTCGGTACCTGTATAGAGCGACTGGAGAAATGTAGAATCCGCTGCTGCGACAGGCGATTGCACGGTCGAAGGCGCGCACCACGCAACTTCGGCGTTGCGCCTGAGCAGCGCGCTGACGATTGGGCCGAACTCCGCAACGCGTTGCGAGCAATAGCTCATGATCGACCCCTCTGTACCGTTCACCGGGCCATCATAGCACGAACCTTCTACATCAGAGCAAATCTCGAACGGTCCGCCGGGCCATAAACAACTGTGCGTATGATGTGCGCCGAAGTTATGTCCAACTTCGTGCGCGAAAGTAATCAGGTGGTCAACCGACGCGCTGTCTTTTACGTCGGTTACGCCATATCCTTCAAGCTTGTTACAGAGCGTATTAAGATGCGCAATACCTGCAACACCGCCGACGCTCGACCACTGTGCAGAGCTGACAAATAAATGCGCAATCGTTCTCTCAACACTATCTTCGTTTGCATTCCAGTATGACGTGAACTGGCTCAGAGCAAGAAATATATCTTGTGGATACGGATCAGAAGTCTCCCACACTCTCACAAACGGCACCATAATTTTCACTCCAGCGTCGCGCAGATAAATTGCTGAGGAGTACGCTGCAGTCTCCAGCATGGTGGCCATGGCTGAGTCTTCGTTTTCGCCTTTCGTAAGGAACAAGTCGTTGTCCCCCTCGAGCGCAACATGGACTTCTATCGTATCTGTAGAGACAGCACCAAGATACATATCCGGACTCAACAGCGTTGCGGAAGAAGCCGGAGATGCCTCCGCACGTTTCATTTGAACTGCGGCTTCTGCTTTGCCTAATTGTCGCGCCCTGATCTCTCGCACTCTCGCATCAATCGCCGGGTCTCCCGGACTTTGTACACCACAATTCAATCTTCCCTGAAAGAGCACCGGGTCGGCTTCAAAAAACCTATGCGTACGCGCTCCGTTGGCGACAGATTCGGACTCCAACATATATCTCCTTCCGCCAATATCAAAGAATGCGCTGACACCGGAACGTGAGAAATTCACCACGACAATCGCCCTGTCGTTGCCCGGAATTTTCCCCGCGTACGAAACCCATTGGCTCTGGAACGGGACTTCACGCTCGCCTTGCGCGCCACGCACCACTGTTTTAGCGTTAGGGGTAAAGATTTGGAACGGTTCTAACGCAATTGTTGAGGGGAGAGAAACTTCAGCTGGAAATTCCAGCATGACGCGCCGGGGTTGCTCCCGTAGCACAGCCGCAATTGCTTCATCGTTGAGAGCGAGGAATTGAGTCCCGGTTTGAAGTTTTGTTTGTACTTCTCCCGGAGCTAGCTGAGAACTCGACGAGGGAAGCGAAGAAAACCGTACATGTAATTCTTGGGCAACAACTGCGGTTGAAGACAAGAGCAAAAGGACAGCAACAACACGCGAACGTAATACGGCTTTCATCATGGGCTTGCTCCACGTTTTGTGAAGCAAAAGTATACCCCTTTTGGTGCTGAATTGCAAGAATGAAGTGGTTCCATATTAACTCTATTTGTCTTGCCTTTTTCTCGTCTTCTTGGTAGGATATATTCGTTGTTTCATTCTGGAAGGAGAAAACTCTTGACGGGCGCTCAAGCAATTCACGAATTGGAACGTATCGTGCAGGAAGCCTGTGCGAAAGAATCCAATATCTTCGGCTATGGTATCTGGACTCACCATATTACGCGAGTGGTGGAGAACGGAAAAAAACTTGCCCCGCTCTTCGGGGCGAATCAGGAAATTGTGGTGATTGCCGCGTTGCTGCATGACTATGCCGGCGTGAAAGACAAATCTCTGTACGATGAACACCACATCCACGGGCCGAAGGAAGCCGAGCGCATCTTGCAACAGCTAGGATACGCGCAGGATATCATAGACGCCGTCAAACACTGTATCGAATCTCATCGCGCAAGCGTCGCGAGAGAACGGCGAAGCGCTGAAGCGGAATGTCTCGCAAACGCGGACGCACTCAGTCATATCGAAAACGTTCCTTCCCTCTTACATCTTGCGTTCGTCCAGCACCGGATGAACATTGACGACGGAGCATTGTGGGTACGAAAGAAATTGGAGCGAAGCTGGAACAAACTCGACCTGAGGCTGAAAGAAATGATTCGTGTCCAGTACGAGTCGTCTCTCACCGTACTGACAACTACTAAAAATCCGAGCAAACCGTAAGAACTTGCGAAATGCCATTCTCAAAGTAAGACTTTACTATTACATTTCTTCAAAGAGACAATCCCAATACAGCGTTTAAAAATGTATCATTAAATGGTTTATTTTTGCTAGCTATTTTCGCATAATTGAGCACGATTTCGGGACTCTGACCTAGAATTGCGGTCTGGTTTTTGCGGGGGGTGCCTGGCAGAGACTTCCATATATAACCGAAAGGTGTGATACAATGATCCGATGTCGTGTATTTTGTTGGGGCCTAATCGCGGCGCTCCTTCTCCCTAACGTTCTCTTCGCTCAGGATGCAGTCGATGCCTCTCTCGATTCGCTGTTACAGATCCCCATTACCACGGCAGCAAAATACTGGCAGACGATTGAGGAGGCGCCGGCTTCGGTGAGTATTATTACTTCTAGCCAGATTGAACGGTTTGGATATCGTACTCTGGAAGATGTGCTCAGGAGCGTGCGTGGGTTCTATATCTCAAACGACCACAATTATACGTACGTCGGCGTACGCGGGTTTAGCAGGCCGACTGACTATAACAACCGCGTACTGTTGCTTCTCAACGGCCACACAACGAATGAAAACGTGTACGGCTCTTCCGCATTTGGAGCGGACTTCGGGTTATCGTTAGATATGGTCGACCGTATTGAAATCGTGCGAGGCCCCGGCTCCGCATTGTACGGAACAAGCGCGATGTTTGCAGTAGTCAACGTTATTACCAAAAAGGGCTTGGCACTCGATGGCTTCCGCTCTTCAGTATCTGCCGGCAGTTTTGGTCTCTACGAGGGGTCACTCATCTGGGGAAAAGAATACGATAGTGAGCTCGATGTATTCCTTGGAATGAGCATCTCGGACTATAAGGGTGATGACCTGTACTTTTCAGAGTATGACACTGATTCAACAAATAACGGTATTGCCGGGAATCTTGATTGGGAACGGTACTGGGGCTTGTTCACAAGAATGTCCTACGGGGATTTTACGCTCCAAGCAAAGACCACGCAGCGCAAAAAAGGCGTTCCCTCGGCAGGATGGGGAACTGCCTTCAACAACCCGGGCTTCTACACGCTGGATAAACTTCAACTGGTGGAATTGCTATGGAATCACAGTTTCAGCAATACACAAGAGCTTACGATACGCGGGTACTATGACCGCTATGGATACGAGGGAACCTACCCGTACGATACGCCGCTCACCGACGGAACCGTGGGAACGTGGGTCGGCACGGAGATGCGTTATCAGTTTGACCCGTCGTCTAACAATAGGATGATTGCCGGTTTTGAGTACCAGCGTCATTTGCGCGCGGATTACCAAATGTGGTACGCAGGCGAGTATATCTTCGATGGAAATTATCCCTATTCTAACTTTTCGTTGTATATCCAGGACGAATATCAACCGACGGAATACCTTTCTCTCACCGCAGGAATACGGTACGATTCCTATTCAACATTCGAAGGCACTACGAATCCGCGAGGTGCGGTGATTTACAATCCGGCGAAGGGCAGCACAATTAAACTTCTCTACGGAAGAGCTTTTCGTACACCGAACATCTTTGAAGTATATTATACAAATCCGCTCGACGGCTTCAAACAAAGCTCCGGACTCAAACCCGAAACTATACGGACTGCAGAGCTTGTGTGGGAACAACGGCTGAGCGACCAGTTCTTCAGTATTGTCTCACTCTATGATTATCGCATGAACAATCTGATCGACCAACAAGTTGATGAGATTGATTCGCTCATACAGTTCAAAAACGTCAACGCGGTGAGAGCTCGCGGCCTTGAGCTTGAGCTCAATTTCCGGCTTCCGAGCGAGCTACGCGGCTCCATCAGCTATGCAACACAAAAGGCTGAAACGGACCCCAACTGGGTCACGTTGACAAATTCACCACAACACATGGTGAAAGCAGGGGTCACGTTCCCTTTAGTGCAGGATATTGAAACCTCGCTCGAGCTGTTCTACGAAAGCCCGCGCAAGACTGTTTACGATACTCAGACTGATTCTTATGTGTTGACGAACCTCAGCGTCCGTTCGCCTTTGCTTTTTGGAAAGCTCAAATGCTCGGCAACGGTGAGAAATTTGTTTGATAGTAAGTATCAACTTCCGGGGGGATTGGAGCACATTCAAAATGGAATTCCGCAACCTGGGAGAACGATTTTCTTCAAGGCGGAGCTGCAGCTTTAACGCTGCTGGTTCATTCTATCCAGTTGCCAATGAGAATGTTACGCTCCATACTAAAGGGATTAGCGCGCTCCTCTGTCTTGCTCAGTTGCATGCTTTTCTCGGTGCACGCGCAGGAGATGCCAGTTCCGGTGAACATTCAAGTTTCCCTCTTTGGGAGGATACTCTCTTTTGACCGTTCATTTGAAAACCGAGCAGGCGAAGAAATCGTCGTAGGGATTCTCTACCAGCGAACATTCCGGCCCTCTTTTAATGCTCAAGAGAACGTGATCAACTTGTTTCTCGAGCCAAACGCATTCAGCATCAAGGGGAAAAGCACGCGAGTCGTCGCCATCGACATTTCGGGCGGTCCAAATGAAGAAACGAAAGCAATGCTCGAAGGCGTTGATGTCCTTTATATCACTCCGCTCCGTGCTATCGATATTTCTTCAATTGTTGCCCAGACCCGTGCGAAGCGGATACGGAGTCTTACCGGCGTTCCTGAGTACGTCGATGCAGGCGTAGCGGTTGGAGTCAGTATGAGAGGAGAACGCCCCGAGATCTTGATCAACCTCACAGCAGCAAAATTAGAGGGAGCGGATTTCTCTTCTCAACTGTTGAAATTAGCAAAGGTTATTCAGCCGTAAGTCTTTAAAAACTGATGACCACATCACAAAAAATAGGGTTCCGCCTCCGTTCGTCCCGGATCGGCACGAAGATTGCTGTACCTTTCTCGCTGCTGATTGCGCTTATTGCTGCATTTGTGTATTTCTATCTGGCGCCCCGGTGGGAAGAGCAAAAGCTCGAAGCGTTCGAGAGTAAAGTCCGCACCATCGCCAACATCGCTGCGTACACTCTCAGCCCCGCCCTCGTGTTCGAAGACAGTGTGGGCATTCACGAGTCGCTCCTCAGTGTGCAACAGGAGAAAGACGTGGTGTTTCTCGCCGTCTATAACGCATCAGGAAAAATGCTCGATGGGCACAATGTCCAAGCCATGGATACCCTGCATCCGAATTCCACTTTACCCGGAAGTCACATTATTAACGACGGTGCAATTTTTTGCTTTTCAACGCCTATTAGGGATCGTGACGTAGAAATCGGACAGCTCACGCTCGGGCTTTCCTTAAAAGATGTACAGGATGAAATCTTCGCGACTCAGCAAGCGTTCGCAGCGACCAGCATCTTAATTCTTCTCGTCGGTCTTATTGCTGTCGTGATGATTAACCGCGCGGTAGCAAAGCCTCTAGCCGAAATGGTGCGTACGGTTGAATCAATTGCAGGTGGCAACCTCGACCATCGCGCGCCGGTACTTGCGCATGATGAGGTCGGCAATCTCGCGAAATCGTTCAACATGATGGTCGACCGCTTACAGGCTGCTTACAATGAGCTTGAAGATGTCAACCGCAGCTTGGAACACCGCGTGCAAGACCGCACGCGCGCGCTTCAACTCGAAATTAATGAACGCATACGCTCCGAAGGCGCTCTGCGAAAAAGTGAAGAACGGTACCGCAAATTCTTCGAAGACGACCTCACGGGAGATTTCATCGCAACACCGGAGGGTATCTTGTTGGATTGCAATGCGGCATTTGCGCGAATGTTCGGCTTCGCCTCTGCTCACGACGCACTGGACAATAAGCTGGAGACATTCTTCCTGGAGCCATCGTCGTTCATTTCCTTGCTGGACGAGCTGCGGAAAGAGAAAAAGCTTGAGTATCGCGAAGACGTGATGGTTACGCGCGACCGCGAGCTTGTGCACGTTGTACATAACATCGTGGGGTCGTTTAATGAACGGGGTGAGCTGACAGCATTCCGTGGCTACCTGTTCGACGATACAAAACGAAAACTGCTAGAACAGCAGCTTCTCCAGGCACAGAAAATGGAAAGCATTGGCGTGCTCGCCGGTGGAATAGCCCACGACTTCAACAACATTCTCGGTATCATTCTCGGTTTTGCGCATCATGCCAACAGCACGGAGAAAAAATCCCCCGAGCTTTCGCACATACTTAGCTCGATTATCAGCGCGAGCGAACGCGGCGCAGGGCTTGTCCGCCAGTTGCTGACGTTCGCCCGGCAGGCGGATATTCAGGTCGAGACCGTCCAAATCGAGCCGGTCGTCGAAGAGTTGGTGACGATGTGCCGGGAGACATTCCCACGAACCGTCCGCATCCTGACTGAGCTTGCCGTCGGCTTGCCCAGCATCAATGCCGACCCGAATCAAATGCATCAGTTGTTTCTTAATCTGCTCCTGAATGCGCGCGACGCAATGCCGAACGGCGGCACTATTACCATCAAAGCCCACTTGCTGACCGGCGAGGAGCTGCGCACCACAGTTACGGAAGCAAAAGAAGAGCACTATATCCATCTCTCGATCAGCGACACCGGCTCCGGCATGAGCCGGGCAACGCGTGAGCGAATCTTCGAGCCGTTCTTCACAACGAAAGAGCGCAATAAAGGGACGGGGCTTGGCCTCTCGGTCGTTTACGGTATCGTGAACTCGCACAGAGGTTTTATCGACGTGGAAAGCGAGCAGGGCGTCGGGACAACCTTCCATATTCACCTTCCCGCACGTGTGCAACAGAAGGAAATCCCGGTCGTTGTCACTGAAGAAGGGTCTCACAATATCGGGGGAACGGAGACAATCCTCATCGTCGAAGACGAAGAAATGCTTCGAGACCTCCTCAAAACATTCCTCGAAGCGGAGGGCTACACCGTTCTAACGGCTGTTGATGGCGAAGACGGCGTGAAAACGTTCGCAAAGCACAAAGAACAGATCGCTCTCGTCCTCTCCGACATGGGCTTGCCCAAGCTCGGCGGATGGGAAGCGTTCCAGCAGATGAAACTCTTAAAACCGAGCATCCGTGCCGTTCTCGCCAGCGGGTATTTCGACCTTCACTTAAAAGCTGAAATGGTAAAAGCCGGCGCGAAGGACTTCGTTCAGAAACCCTACGTTCCAAAGAAAATTTTACGTACAATCAGAATGGCGATTGACGATAACGCCTCGGTCTAGCGACATGCTCGTTCAGTAGAGTTCTCCCCACTGTTGCACCTTCTCTGAAGCCTTGCTTTTCTTCTTCTTCTTGCCAATCTTTTAGGAATGAGAAAACAAGCCAGCTTCTTTCTAAGTATCTGTGTGTTCGTCATTGCGCCGGCTGTGAACTTTTCCGCCTGCAGCCTTTCGCGGTTTGAAACCGGGGATGCAGCAGCGTCAAGCGACCTGTGGATCCGGGAAGAAATCATTTTCGGGACCGATATACCAGACGGCGGAACCGTGAGCGACAACGACTGGCAACAATTTCTGGGTGAGATTGTCACTCCGCGCTTTCCCAACGGCTTTTCTATCCTCAGCGCACATGGACAATATCTCATGCAAGACGGAACGATTGTCCGCGAAAAGAGCTGGATACTGATACTCTACTTACCTGCACATGGCATTGAAACGAATAAGGCAATCGATGAAATCATCTCGTCGTACAAACAACGTTTCAAACAGGAATCTGTGCTACGTTCGACAAGCCCGGCTCGAGTACAGTTTAAATAGAACATAGCTCTAAAATGAAATCAACGCCACTTTACACTGCGAAAACTTACTCCCCGTCCCCCTATCAGGGGAACCTACCTGCCGGCAGGCTGGCGCGATGTTTTCTGTCGCAGGGGGTTTGTCTCTTAAAGTTAGTTTAGGTTTTCGACATAGGACTAATATTTGGCAATGAAGGAACTTCAAGACATCCTTTCCACTTGCGAAACACTAAAGCTCACCGGTAAGCAGGCAGCACTGGCAACCATCATGAAGACGCAGGGCTCAACCTACCGCCGAGCCGGAGCGAGAATGCTCGTCACCGATACCGGAACAACCATCGGCACGGTAAGCGGCGGATGTCTTGAAACCGACATCGCAGAAAAATGTAAGCAAGTCTTCGCCTCGGGTGAGCCGATCATAGCAGTATACGATATGACCACCGATGAAGACGCCGCGTGGGGACTTAACCAAGGCTGCAACGGCGTCATCCATCTGCTCTTGGAACCACTTAAAGAAAAAGATTCTCATTTGGATTTTCTTACTACCTGCCTGAACACACGAACGCCCGGAGCTATAGCAACCGTATTTCGCGTCGAGGGTGAGTTAAAAGCGTACGTCGGGACTCGCGTTCTCCTCAACGAAAACGGTAGTGTGCAGGAAAATATCCAAAACCCTGTTCTCTCGGCTGCACTTCTAGAAGATTGTCAGTCTGCTTTACGCGATGGCAAATCGCGTGCGAAAGAATACCGGTTCACGGAAGGCGTCGTTGAAGCGTTAATCGAAGCCGTTCAACCACCTGTCCCTCTCTTCATTTTTGGCGGCGGGTATGACGCGATTCCGGTTTCTCGTTTTGCAAAGGAGCTCGGATGGGAAGTTACTCTTGTGGATCACCGCCCAGCGTTCGCGTCAAAGGAACGCTTTCCGTCTGCGGATTCGGTTATTCTTGCCCGTCCGGAAGAGGTTGCCGCGAAAATTACCATCGACAGGCACTCGGTAGCCGTTATCATGACGCACAATTTTGGCCACGATCTTGAGCTGCTCAAGGTTTTGCTTCCCTCTTCTGCTCGATATGTCGGTTTGCTCGGTCCCTCGATGAGAACAGAACGTTTACTCAAGAACCTCCACCACAGCGGCTACACTCCGGCCGAAAGCGAACTCGCGCGCCTCCACGCCCCAATCGGCATCGATATTGGCGCTGACTCTCCTGAGGAAATCGCTCTCGCCATACTCGCAGAAATTCAGGCAGTATTGACAAAACGAGGCGGCGGATTTCTCAAGGACTCTTCTTCCCCGATCCATAGTCCTACAAAATAGTTTCCACACTTTTTTCACTTGCCGTTTCAAACTTCAGCGTGTATATTTGTCCCCCGAAGAATCTCCCCCACACAGTTGTCATCAATAAGTTTAGATAAGAAGGAGTCGAACTATATGAAACGCGTCCTCAAGGTACTCGGCTGGCTTGTGGGTATCGTCATTGTGCTCATTGGCGGACTCGTGGTATTTATTAACGCAACGTGGGACAACCCACACGAGCGTGCCGCCTCCACGCGAATGGCATCGATGGATTCGGCAACCATCTCGCGTGGTGAATTCCTCTTTAAGTACGGCAATACGTGCTGGGGGTGCCATTCTGCTACCCCGCATCCCGACGCTCCGCCGAGCGGAGGAAGGCCGTTTGATTTGACAAACGTCGGGCCAGGCTTCGGGATGTTCTACACACCAAACATCACACCGGACAATGAAACCGGCATTGGCAGCTGGACAGATGGTGAAATTGTTCGCGCAATTCGCGAGGGCATTCGCCACGATGGAAAACCCTTGTTCCCCCTTATGCCGATGGCAACGCTGAAAGGGCTTTCCGATGACGACGTGTTCGCCATTGTATCATACCTCCGCAGTATTCCACCGGTAAACAATAAAGTAACGCCGCATGATATCCGCTTCCCGACAAAAATGCTTTTTGCGCTCGGCGTTGTCGGTCCCGAGCCGCCGATCACTGAGCCTATCCCGACCCCCGCGCGCAGCGTCACTCCCGAATACGGCCAGTATCTCGCAAAGCACGCCGCACTGTGCTCGGATTGCCATACCCCGCGTAATCTGAACGACGGGTCATTTTACTTTGACAGTCTCTTCGCCGGAAGTTCAATCAGTTTCGGACAGATAGAAGGCGACCCGATCTGGGCATATGCGACAAACATTACTCCTGATGCGGAAACGGGGATTGGCAATTGGACAGAAGAACAATTTCTGCTTGCCGTGCGAACGGGCACACGGCCGGACGGACGCGTGCTCGTCACCCACATGCCCTATGCCGAGTACGGTCTTTGGGATGAAGACGACCTGCGCGCAATTTATCTTTACTTGAAATCCGTACCGCCAATCAAACGTACCGCTCCGCCTGTGCATCAAACTGAACAGATCACACAAAACAGTGGCATCGAGAGAGGTAAAGCCATTTTCTCAATGCGATGCCGGGCGTGTCATGGCGAAAACGGAACAGGAGCCCCAGCAACAAATGCCAAAATGTCGGAGCTGGCGCCCACTATTGATGATAAGACGCTGAAGGAATTCATCAGCGCCGGGCAAGTCAGCTTACGAATGCCCGGGTTTGGAAAGACTCTCTCAGATGAAGAGATGAACGACGTGATCGCATTCATCCGTTCGTGGCAGCAATAGTATTTGTCCTGAGTATACCCCCCGTATCAGTTGTGCGATACGGGGGATTTTTTATGCGCCAGATAATCGGCTTTTTCCCTTGCCGTTCGAGCAATCCACCCGTACATTCTTCTTAAATATCTAACTAACTGAAACACTCTATGCCTAGTTCCGTAAACTTAAGACAGCCATTGAACGAATTCACTTACCATTCAGACGAAGGGGGATTCATGCACCCGTTGACGACTATTTCACTCTCTATTCTCGCCTTTTCAATAGTAGAAGGGCAAACGGCGTTTGCACAGGACCAGGACAGGAGTAAAATTTCTGATAAGTACAAATGGGACCTCACACACATTTTTAAATCTGACGATGAATGGAAAGCGGCACGCGAAAAGCTCGTTGCCGGAATCCCTAACATCGAGCAATACAAAGGAAAGCTCGGTTCCTCTTCGCAACAACTGCTCGGCTGCCTTGAGCTCACCACAAACATGACAAAGGAATTCTACCGGCTCTATAGTTATGCGAGTATGAATTCCGACCAAGATACGCGCGACTCCAAATACCTCGGCATGCAGCAGGAGATGAGCCAAATCGGCTCAAACTTTAGCGCGGCTGCGGCGTTCATCGAACCGGAGATCCTCAAGATTGAGCGCTCGACCATCGACGGCTTCCTGAAAAGCGAGCCGAAACTCGGTATCTACAAGCATTACCTCGACGACATCCTGCGACGCAAGGCGCACACAGGCACAGAGGGCGAAGAAAAAATCATCGCGGACGCCAGCCTGATGGCGGGCGGAGCCCAAAATATTTATAGCATCTTCTCCGATGCTGATTTCCCATTCGCAGAAGTCACACTCAGCGACGGGAAAGCCGTCAAACTCTCGAAGGCGAATTTCAGCCTGCACCGCGCATCGACCAATCGCGATGACCGCAAAAAAGTCTTCGCCGCATTCTTCGGCAAACTTAATGACTACCGCCGGACATTTGGCACGCAATTGGACGCTGAGGTGAAAAAGAATATGTTCTACACCCGCGCGCGGAAATACAAAACTGCGCTCGAGAACGCCTTGGACGCGAACAATATCCCTGTCGAAGTGTACCACAGCCTCGTCAAAAACGTTAATGCGAACATCGGGACATTCCACCGCTATCTGAATCTCCGGAAGCGCATCTTAGGCGTTAGCGAATTGCATTATTACGACCTGTATGCTCCACTCCTGAACGACGTGGATTTAAAATACTCTTATGACGATGGACAAAAGCTCGTCATTACCTCCCTCGACCCGCTCGGTAAAGACTACGTGGATGTCATACGTAAAGCATTTAACGACCGCTGGCTGGATGTATATCCGACCGAGGGCAAGCGCTCAGGAGCATACTCCAACGGTTCGGTGTACGACATTCACCCCTATATGCTGCTCAATTACAATGGCAAGTACGATGACGTGAGCACGTTAACGCACGAGCTGGGACACACGATGCAGAGCTATCTCTCCAACAAAAATCAGCCGTTCGCGACCGCCAACTACCCGATCTTTGTGGCGGAAGTGGCGTCGACATTCAACGAAGCATTGTTGATCGACTACATGCTCAAGACCATCAAAGACGACAATGTGCGGCTCTCGTTGCTCGGCAGCTTCCTCGAAAACATTAAAGGCACGGTCTTCCGTCAGACACAGTTTGCCGAGTTCGAGCTCCGCACACACGAGATGGCAGAGCGCGGCGAAGCATTAACAGGCGATGCGCTCAACGAACTCTACAAAGACATCGTCCGGAAGTATTATGGCCACGATAAAGGCGTGTGCATTGTTGATGACGAGATCAATGCCGAGTGGGCATATATTCCGCACTTCTATTATAATTTCTACGTCTATCAATACGCTACATCATTTACGGCATCAGCTGCGCTCTCGGAACAGGTGATTGCCGGCGATAAGACGGCGACGAAGAAGTACCTCGACTTCCTCTCTGCGGGCGGCTCGGATTATCCCATCGAACTGCTCAAGAAAGCCGGCGTCGATATGACAACCGACGCTCCGTTCGAGCTGACAATGAAAAAAATGAACCGCGTGATGGACGAGATGGAGAAGATTTTAGATAGAATGAAGAAATAAATGACAGACTGCAGGCGAGGATATACATCCTCGCCTGCTCGTTTTATGCCCCACCACATTGCCATCATACTCCTCGCCGCCGGCGGTTCTTCACGATTCGGCTCCCCGAAACAGCTTGCCCCATTCAAAGGAACGACACTCCTCCGCCACATTACGCAGGTTGCGCTTCAATCGAACGCTGCATTCGTGTCCGTTGTCCTTGGTGCAGAAGTAGAGCGGATGAAAGCAGAATTGTCGGAACTACCGGTTCAATTCGTCGTCAACGCACAATGGCAAGATGGCATCGGTTTATCTATAGGCGAGGGAATTCGCAGTCTGCCGAAGGCAACTGACGCCGCCCTTATTCTGCTGGGCGACCAGCCGCTTATCACTGTTGAATTACTCAACTCCATTATCGAGAAATACATCACGACCGGTAAGCCGATTGTTGCGTCCGCATACTCGAATACGCTCGGCGTCCCCGCTCTGTTTGCGCGGTCACTTTTTCCAGAGTTGCTTTTACTCCGAGACGACAAAGGCGCGAAAGCTGTAATCCATAATCATCATGACGATGCTATACGCATAGTCTTTCCGGCTGGTTCTGTTGATATTGATTCTCCAGACGATTTACCTCAGACCGGCCCACAATGACCAAATGGTTCAATGACTCAATAATTCAATCCCTTTCGCTCTCCGTTCGCCGGTACCCAACCACAACCCGCCGAAAAGCATGTAACATTTCCACAACTGCGCTGTATCTTGGAGTAGCACATTACACTACTTCACTTCCGGAGGTGCTATGAGCAGAGCAACAAAGCGCAAGATACGCAATGACATTGTCTTTGGAATTTTACTCTTCTTGTTCGGAACATTGATTTTGCTGGACAATGTCAATATTATCGAAGCGGGCTCAGTGTGGGGTTACTGGCCGCTGATCATGATTGTCATCGGCGTTAACAAAATTCTTAGTTCGGGAAGCCAGAAAGAAACCACTGAAGGCATCTGGCTCTTATTTCTCGGGCTTTGGTTCTTTGTCTCCATTCAGCATTTTTTTGGGTTAGGATTTTGGGACACCTGGCCGATGTTGCTCATCGGGTGGGGTGTAAGCGAAATTTGGAAAGCCTTGCCGCAACGCTCTGAGAATACTCTCGCAAAGGAGAATCACAATGCAAACTAAACCGAAATTTGGTTTCTCACCGCAACTGGTGATGGGACTCATTATCGTCATCATCGGCACGCTCTTCATGCTAGGGAACTTTGAAATTCTGGAGGCGCGCGAGTACCTGCGTTACTGGCCGGTGCTGTTGATTGCACTCGGTATATCCAAGCTGGTCTATAGTGAACACGGAGGGAAGCTGTTCGGATTTCTCCTGACCGTTGGCGGAGCGCTTCTCCTGCTTGACCGGCTCTACGTTATCGATTTTCGCTGGTCGCATTTCTGGCCGCTCATTCTCATCGGCTTCGGTGGCAGCATGCTCTGGAACGCCATGAAGCGCCGGACGGGTGGCGGCACATTGTTTGCCGGATGGAGCGAACCGAAAGAGACGAATTCCACAATCAGCCACATCGCGGTGATGGCGGGCATTGAGGGCAGCAATACGTCACAGGATTTTCGCGGCGGAGAGCTTACTGCCGTTATGGGTGGCATGGAAATAGACCTTCGTCAAGCGGTAATCAAAGACGGAGATGCAGTCATTGAAATTTTTGCCATGTGGGGAGGCATTGAATTGAGGGTGCCAAAAGAATGGACTGTTGTCATCGAAGGAGTGCCCATCATGGGAGCATTCGAAGACACCACGCAGCCTCCCAAAGGGGGGTCTACGCAACGGCTCATCATCAAGGGTACTGTCGTCATGGGCGGCGCAGAGATTAAGAATTAACAAACTGTACAGTGCACCCTATCCTTTCTGACAAACGAAAGCTCGCGATTTATCTTCTCGCGTGGCTCATCATCGGGATCCTGCTGGCAACACTCCTCGTGGCGGTGGGTGATGTCAACTGGATTCCGGCGTTCATCCTTACGCTGCCGATGGCGTTGGTGTACGCCTTCATCTGCCTCTCAAGCTGGTACCTGTGCCGGGCGTTTCCACTTGCAAAGACCGACTTTCTCAAACTCTCCCTCATTTATCTTATCAGTGGATCGCTTGAGAGCTCCTTGTGGGTGCTGCTCGGGCAGGGATGGCTTTGGTTGTTTCAACACGCATCCCCGCATCCCGCTTTGGATAATGTTATCATTGACAGTCGGTTGTTTTTCGGTATAGGACTCGTACTGTATCTTCTTGTTGTTGCTATTCTTTATTTAATTGTAGCTTTGGAGGAAACGAGGAAAATTGAAGAGCGCTCATTTCAACTCCGTCTCCTCGCACAGGAAGCGGAGCTTCGCGCTCTGCGCGCGCAAATCGACCCGCATTTCCTGTTCAACAGCTTGAATTCTATCAGTGCGCTGACAACGAAGAGCCCTGAAGCGGCGCGGAACATGACTGTCCTGCTAGCGGATTTTTTCAGAAAAAGCCTGAAACTCGGCGCGCAGGAGTCGATTTCGCTTAGTCAGGAAATAGAGCTCGCTTTGGGCTTCTTGCAAATCGAGCAAGTGCGATTTGGAGAGAGACTCAAAGTCGAGCAACATATTGATGAATCTGCGCTCCCCTGCCTCGTCCCACCTCTCATCCTCCAACCTATCGTCGAAAATGCCGTGAACCACGGCATCAAGCATCTCATCGAGGGGGGCACAATACGGCTGCACACCGAACTCAACGGAAGCCGGCTTTCAATCGTTGTCGAAAATCCATGCGACCCTGACCGTTCCCGAACTACTAGCAGCGGACTCGGTCTAGCAAACATACGAAATAGGTTGCAGACGTCATTTCAGAAAGACGCTCGTCTTGATGTGTCGGAACACAACGGCATGTTTCGCGCCGAGCTGGCATTGCCGGCTAATGAGTAAAAGCGAGATCAAAGTTTATGAAATCCAAGGTAAGTACACAACCACTAAAAGCAATTATTGTCGATGACGAAACGTTGGCGCGTGATGTTGTGCGCGAGCATCTCAACGCACATGCTCACATTACTGTGCTTGCCGAGTGCAGTAACGGCTTTGAAGCCGTAAAAGCTGTATCAGAGCTCAAACCCGATTTGTTGTTTCTCGACATCCAAATGCCGAAGCTCAGCGGGTTTGAGGTGCTGGAATTGCTCGACCACGAGTGCGCCGTCATCTTCGTAACGGCGCATGATGAATTTGCTCTCAAGGCGTTCGACGTCCACGCCGTGGATTATCTGTTGAAGCCCTTTAATAAAGAGCGCTTTGACAAAGCGATTGAGCTTGCGATGAAACGGGCAAACCGAAAGCCGCCATTACCCCGTACAGAGCTTGCCGCAAGCGCCCGACCGACTGGCAAACCACTCGAACGCATCCTCGTGCGTGAAGGCTCAAAAGTTCACGTAATCCCCGTTGAGCACATCGACTACATTGAAGCGCAAGACGACTACGTCTGTATCCGCTCAGATGGCAAATCTCATCTTAAACAACAGCGTTTGACAGAGCTGGAAATATCGCTCGATGCGAAACGCTTTGTCCGCATCCACCGCTCATACATACTCAATATCGACCGGCTGGCGAAGATCGAGCTGTACGCCAAAGACAGCCGCGTCGCTATCCTCAATGACGGCACAAAACTCAACGTCAGCCGCTCTGGTTACGACAAGCTGAAAACGTTGTTATAGAGAAACCCTTCCCAATAATATTCTGTCATTGCGAGCGTTTTTCAGCAATGCAATCTCGTTTTATTCATTGGCGAGCTTGCTTCGGCATAGATCGCCTCGCAATGACGAATTATTGAGGTTTGATTTTGTGTAGTTCGACAGTTATACTGTCGAACCTTGTCGAACCAAAAACTCCGAGGAGCCCGCAATGAAAAAACTGTTCGCCGCATTTCTCAGCCTTGCCGTATCCCTGCCACTCGCAGCCCAAGTTACGGCAATTAAAGCCGGCAAAATGGTCGACCCCAAGTCAAGGTCTGTGCTTTCAAACCAAATCATTCTTGTCGAAGACGGAAAAATAAAATCGGTTGGAACCAACATCGCTATTCCCGATAATGCCACAGTCGTCGACCTCTCTCATTACACAGTGCTGCCGGGACTCATCGACTGTCACACACATGTGCTCTTACAGCCGGAGGACGAGGGCGCAGTTCCGCCGGTGATTACCAAATCACAGGCGTTCCGTACAGTGCAAGCAGTCGCCGCCGCGAAGAAAGATCTCGAGGCCGGCTTCACGACCATGCGCGACGTTGATAGCGAAGGCGCAGGCTTTGCGGACGTCGCTGTTCGCGACGGTATTAACAAGGGCATCATCCCGGGCCCGCGCTTACTTGTTTCCACCTACGCGCTGACAATCACCGGCGGACATATGAATCTCAGCGGGATGAACCCTGATCTCAACCTGCCCGACCCCGCCGCCATCACCAACACGCGCGAGGAAATGGTGAATGAAGTCCGCCGCGAAGTCAAATACGGAGCCGATTGGATTAAGCTCTACGCGACAGGAACATTACGGCATGTCAACCCTCTAACGCTTGAATCTCTCAGCCAAGTTTCAGTTGAAGACATTCAAGCCGTTGTTAACGAAGCAAAGCGCTGGGGCAAAGACGTTGCCGCTCACGCATACGGAGGCGATGGAGCAAAAAATTCCATCATCGGCGGCGTGAGATCCATCGAACACGGCATGCTCATGGACGATGCAACGATCCAACTACTCGTGAAACATGGAACGTACTGGTGTCCAACGCTAAGCGTGTACTTTCCACATGATCAAACCGAGCTTAACGACTTCCGCAAACGGATCATCCAAAGTCATAAGGAGGTGTTCCAGAAAGCGATGAAAGCTGGGGTGAAGATCGCCTTTGGCACTGACGTCGGCGCGTTCGAGCATGGGGCTGGCGCACAGGAATTTCTTCGCATGGTCGAATATGGTATGAAGCCCATCGACGCCATCCGCTCGGCAACTGTAACCGCGTCCGAATTGCTCCGCATGGAACATCAGCTAGGCACCGTCGAAGCGGGCAAGTTAGCGGACATCATTGCCGTGGAAGGTGATCCTGTCACCGACATCAATGCCCTGACAAAAGTTGCCTTTGTGATGAAAGAAGGAACTATTCATAAAAATTTCACAAAATAGCACCTGAAATTCATCGGTTCAAACCTTTTCCTCGTCGCCGGAATCTTATCCATGAGGGATTCCGGCGATGTTTATTGATGCAAGACCACTTACAACCGACACACAGGAGATTCTCCTGGAAAGCACCGAACGGACAAATCTGACGCCAGCCGTGCTCCTCGCTCAGAGTGGCAACCGGGAGGCGTTTGAGCAGATCTACCGCGAACACGTCGGCAGAGTGTACGCCGTTTGCATCAGAATTTGCGGCGACCGCGTCCGAGCTGAGGAACTGACGCAGGACGTGTTCGTGCGAACATGGCAGATGCTGCCCACGTTCCGCGGTGAGAGCGCGTTCTCCTCGTGGCTTCACCGCCTCGCGGTAAACGTCGTGCTCGTCGATTATCGGGCACAACGAAGGCGCACCTCTCGCGTGTACACCGCCGAAAACCTTGAGCAGTACGACAGTCCGGAGACTGCATCAGCGCCCGGAGATGCCATCGACCTTGAAGATGCTGTACGACAATTGCCTCCGCAAGCGCGCGCGATTTTTATTTTACACGATATTGAAGGCTACAAACATGAAGAAATTGCCGAACAACTTGAGCTTGCCGTTGGAACCTGCAAAGCCCAGCTCCACCGGGCGCGCAAGCTCTTGAAGGAGGTGCTGGAACCATGAACTGCAACGACGTACAACAATTGCTCAGCGAATATCTCGACGGCAACCTCCCCACCCAACAGCGGGAGGCTGTTCTCGCACATATAGCACAATGCCAAACGTGTAATGCCGAGCTCCGCAAGTATCAAGCCTTGCTCGTACAAACAACACGTTTGCCAAAAGCAATTACACCATCCCGCGACCTATGGAATGGTATAGCAAACAGAATCGACCAAACCGAGCAAATGCAGCACTCGAATATCATTCACCGCGAGAGCAAGACATTCTGGCGCAATCGTGTTCTTGCCATCGCAGCGACTGTACTCGTGATGGTTGGAACATTTTGGATCGCCACGCGGTCATCCGTAGACGCATGGAATGTCGCCAGCCTAAGCGGTTCGATTAGCGTTGGCTCATCACAAGTGACTTCGGAAGGCAAGCTCCGCGTCGGTGAAGTACTTCAAACCGACGCGACCTCTCGCGCCCGCGTGGAAGTCGGTCTCATCGGCCATGTCGATGTGGAACCGAACTCCCGCCTGCGTCTCATCGACGCCAGCTTAACAGACCACCGGCTTACGCTCGATCGCGGCACGATCCAGGCAACCATCTGGGCTCCGCCACGATTGTTTTTTGTCGAGACGCCTTCGGCGTTGGCTGTCGACCTTGGCTGCGCGTACACTCTGCACGTCGATAGCGCAGGTTCGAGTACTCTCGAAGTTACTTCCGGCTGGGTGGCATTGGAGTTCGGTGGGCGCGAGTCCATCGTGCCTGCGGGCAATGTTTGTGCAACTCGTCCGGGCTTCGGTCCCGGCACACCGCACCGGGAAGACGCTTCGGGAACGTTCAAGCATGCACTCACGACGTACGATTTCGAAGGCGGAGGTGCAGACGCGCTTCATACCGTCCTCGCCAATTCACGAAATATGGATTCCATTACGCTCTGGCATTTACTGTTCCGCGAGACAGGTGAGCAACGCGCGGCGGTATACGACCGTCTCGCAGAGCTTGTCCCTGCTCCCGAAGGCGTCACTCGCGAAGGCACACTCAGTGGCGATCGAGAAATGATCAAAGCGTGGCAGAAACACTTGAACCTCGGCGTCAAGCCATGGTGGAAGTTCTGGCAAATGTAGGGTTGTTTGACAATCGATACATCAACGGAGTGATCCCATGAAAAACAATCGAATCGCCTTTACCATCACGCTTATCAATCTTGTTGTGTTGAGTGTCATGCTCTTTCAGGGCAGTTCGAGTACGATGAAACCCGGACAAGTCGTGCGTGCCCGGTTGTTTGAAGTCGTAGATGAGAAGGGAACTGTGCGTGCGCAGATCAAAGTTGAATCCAACCCCGACGCCGTCGTTCTCCGCCTGCGCGATGCAAATGGGAATGTGCGCGTCAAGCTTGGCGCAGATTCGGATGGTTCGGGGATGGTGCTCGCGAACGGTTCAACCGAACCGGGTGTACATATCCTTTCAAAAGATGATAATGTCAAACTCGCGTTAACGGATAAAAACGGGCGTCAGCGCCTCATCACGCCGTAACAACCGAAGCAATAACGTTGAAACGCGCTTGCGTACTTCTGCGTAGACAGGTATATTGTTTGCATTGTCATCATGTTCGAATTCGAAAGGAGCCTCCCATGAATCGCGAACACCGCCTGCTCATCGCTGCCTTGTTTCTATGTATCGTGTCAAGTTCCAGTCTTGCCCAAACAAGCAAAACGTTTGTTGTTCCGACCGTCGTTACCGCCCATTATGATGCAAGCGAACCGGAATCTCACGGCGTGATTACAGTATCATCCGACGAGAAGCTCAAAGTAGAAGTCCGCGATCTGGCTAGAAATGCCGAGTACACTGTCTCGTTACTTGATGAACGCACCGGAAAGCGAAACGATCTAGGCGCGTTAACTACCGACCGGCGTGGATACGCGCTGAAAGAATTTTCCGTCGCGGGGATGCTTAACACGTTCAATGCGGTGCTCATTCTCAGCGGGGAAGACGTCATCCAATACGCACAACTTCGCGAAGTATCGCACGGCTGTATCTGCAAACATAGCGGCGGCAGCATTGTGACGACGAAGCTCGATCAAGAGTGCTACGAATGCCCATGCGGCGTCAAGTATGAAGTTTGCTGCAGAATGAAAAAATAAATCCAGCTTGCTGTCACCTCTCTCCTTGCTTTTCCTTCGACACTTGTGTACCTTTGTTTTCGTAAGAAACCACGCGAAAGCGTGAATTGTAGAAACTACATCGGGATCCTTACCTGCTATGAAATCATGTTCCCGAGCGCATAACAAAGGCTTATCTTTCGAGAGAAAACGCATCAACTCCAGCACCCTTCCTCTTCTCGATTGGCAAAGTATTTGTGCTTTATTGAACGACAGGCAACGTTCAAAAATCACAACATGTATGGCAGGCGATGACCGCCACTCCGCACACACGACCAATGGCTGAACTCACCCCCCGCGACGATAACCGAAAACGTGTCAGCGAAATCCTGAAGCGCGTCGACCAGCTCATCAAATCGAAAGAGTACGAGCAGGCGCAACGCGAAACCGAACGCGCGAAGGAAATCGACCCGCGGAATGTGTACATCAGCGCATACCAAGAGCGCCTTGTGACATTGATTGAACAAGCAAAAAAGGACCGCGAGCAACAAGAGATACGCAAAAAAGAAGAGGAGGAGACGCGCAAGAGACTAGAAGAAGAGCGCAAGAAAGAAGAGGCTGTCCGTCAACAAAAACTAGCCGAAGAACGCGCGCGCCAGGAGGAGGAGCAGCGCAAGAAGAAGATCGAAGAGGAAGCCCTCCGAAAAAAAATCGAAGAAGAACGCAAGAAGAAAATCGAAGAAGACATCCTCAGAAAAAAAGTAGAAGAAGAACTCCGCTCGAAGGAGAATCTCCGCTCGAAAAAAGAGGAGGAAGAAATCCGGCGGCGCCTTGAGGAAGCGAGGCGAAGAACTTCTCCCGCAAAATCAAAACATCATACGGAGGCAGACGGTGCAAAGGTGTTCATTATCGACGACGATGAAAAATTACTCAATATCCTTGAAAGTACAATTTCAGAAGAAGGGTACACCGTCTTTGCATTTTCTACCTCAGACGACGCCTACCAGGCCTTGAAAGACGCAACGCCCGATTTGATCCTCTCCGACATCAACCTCGAAACGTCGACAATGGGTGGCTTTAGCTTCTATGAAAAAGTAAGAGAGCTGGACCACTTGCAGGAAGTTCCGTTTGTATTCCTGAGCGGGCTCTCGGATGAAGTGCTTGTCCGCACCGGCAAAGAATTGGGTGTCGATGATTACGTCACGAAGCCTTTTTCGGAAAAACATCTGCTCGCCGTCGTCAAAGGAAAAATCAAACGCTACCAGCAATTGAAAGCACGCCGCGAAAAGTCCTGATCGCCTCCTCGCCCCCTTGTTCATACAAATCGCATAAACGGTTGTCCGTATCCAGATGATAGCGGTACGTTGGTTTGCTCACTCTCGCTATCTTCATCCCACGCTTTCGTAAGCGTGTTACGAGGTCAAAGTCTTCGGCAAACGCAACATTCCGAAACCCTCCCAACTTTTTGAAGAATCCCGCAGTCGCGAAAAACGTCGCGCTCGCGTAGCATTTGTCCAGATGAATTTTTTTGCCGACGTGCCGTGCATCGGGGACGTACTGTTTCTCCTCGGGACCGACATACTCTATGCCTCCGTGCCAAAGCGCAACAGATTTCCTACTCTGCGACAGTTCGACTCGATGCGCGAGGTGATCTTCCCGATACTCATCATCAGAATCCAGGAAAGTAATAAATTCGCCTTTCGCCAGACCGCTGCCCACATTGCGAGAACGAGCTAAACCTTTGTTGGCATGGCGGAGATACGACAAGCGCGAATCCGATTTCACCAACGGAAGAAGAATATTTTCGGTGCCGTCCGTGCTGCCGTCGTCGATGATAATCAACTCCCAATTCCGGTACGTTTGAATCAATACCGACGCGATAGCGCGTTTCACCAGATGTGCGCGATTGTAGGTGCACAAGATGATAGAGACTAACGGGTCTATCTTTGTACTAACAGTTTTCATAAATCAAGTATCTTCACTAAACAACCAGCAGAGGAGCAGGGGTGCTGAGGCGAAAGGGAGAGAATGGTCTCCCCTGCCCCTCCGCTCCTCTGCACCCCCGCCACTTTACTCAATCACCCACGGCTCTAATAAATTTTCCCCGATACCCTGAATAAACCGCGAGGGCTTTGTGAGGATCATACCCGACTCGCGGTCGTAGATGTTGATGGGATAAGAGATGAATAAATTCTGTTTCGCTCGTGTGCAGGCAACATACATTAAGCGACGTTCCTCTTCCATTTCCTCATCGCTTGCAGCGGAGCGCATGGTGGGGAACCTCCCTTCCAGCGCGTAAATGACGAACACCGAATTCCACTCCAACCCCTTCGCGCTGTGGATTGTCGAGAGCGTGAGATATTCATCTTCTGGACCCGGCGACTCGATGTCCACCACGCTCTCGTTCGGAGGCTCAAGCGCCAAATCTGTCAGCAACTCGTCGATATTCCGGTACCGCTCGGTAATATTCTGGAACATCTCGAGGTCCTTCTTGCGCTTTTGATGGTCGTCGTACCGCACGCGGAGAATCGGCTCGTAATACTTCAGCATGTGATACGATTTTTCGCCGGGCGGAATTTTCGCAGGAGCTACCTCCTTCAATTTCGTAAAGAGCTTTTGCACGTTGTCTGGATAGGCGTTGTATTCCGACCAGAATTTCTCCGTTACCATAGATGCATCGGAGTCCGGATTGGCGGGCACGCGGCGTTTGAGGATATCATCGATCACCTTCTCTGCCGTGCGGGGCCCAACCCCGTCAACAAGCAACAAAATGCGATTCCACGCCACCACGTCTCGGGGGTTTTCCAGCACACGCAGGTACGCGATCATGTCCTTGACGTGTGCCGTTTCGACAAACTTGAACCCACCAAACTTCACAAACGGAATGTTGGCTTTCGACAACTCAATTTCCAGATCAAAAGAAAGAAACGACGACCGGAACAAAATCGCCATCTCCTGCAGCGGCACACCCTGTTCGCGCAGCTCGAGCACCTTCTGCACAACAAAGCGCGATTGCAGGTTCTCGTTCTCTGCTACGACGAGCTGCGGCAGCTCACCGCCGGGTTTGGTTGTATAAAGCTCTTTGTAGTACATCAGTTGGCAGAATGCAGAAAACAGAATACAGTATAAAAAAGATTGAGACAGAATAATTCGCTACAATACCCACCTATGTCATTCCCGCATGCTTTTAGCGGGAATCCAGCAGGTAGATGCCCGCTTAAAATCCGCGGGCATGACATAATACTTTTTGATGTGTGTACTATTCATTCTTCTGGTGTAGGCGTGCCGCGCTTCAATATCTCATTCGCTAAGTTTAAAATAGGCTGAGTGCTGCGAAAATTCTCCTCCAACTTAATGGTCTTGGCCTCCGGAAACATCTCACCGAACTCCAAAATATTTTTTATCGTAGACCCACGGAATGAATAGATGCTCTGCGCGTCATCGCCTACCACCATCACGTTTTGGTGCTTGTAGGCAAGGAGCTTGACGATCTCCGCTTGAATCCGGTTCGTATCCTGATACTCATCGACCATAATATATTTATACTGCTCCGAGAGCATTGCCCGCACGGCAGTATGATGCTGCAGGAGCTTGGCGAGATTCAACAGCAAATCGTCGTAGTCCATCATGTTATGCTCGCGCTTGTAGAGCACGTACGCCTGATGCAGCGCGTTGATCTCCGTCTCTAACTCGATGTACTGTGGATAGTCCTCCATGAGCATGGCGCCGAGAGGAGTCATCGTGTTCACCGAGCGGCTATACAGATCGAATAACGCCTCCTTGCGCGGGAAGCGCTTGTCGCGCGTGTCGTACTTCATCCGCGTGCGGAGAAGATTCATCACATCCTCGCCGTCCGTTTGGTCGAGGATGGTGTAGTTTCGTTCGTACGCAAGCAGACTTCCGTGCTTCCGTAGGACGGTGTTGGCAAACGAGTGGAACGTCCCGCCCGCCACGCGGTCGCAGCGGCTGTCCAGCGCTATGGTTGCGCGTCGCTGCATTTCCTGCGCCGCTTTGCGCGTGAAAGTGAGTAGGAGAATGTGCTCTGGTTTCACACCCAATTCGACGAGATACGCAACACGATAGACAATCGTGCGCGTTTTGCCCGTCCCGGCTCCCGCAATGACCAAATGCGGGCCGTCGACCGACGTGACCGCCTCGTACTGCGCCTCGTTCAGCTCGTTCTTGTAATCAATGACGAACTTCTGCGGATGGACGAGTCGCAGATTGTCGGTTGGTAGAGATTTGAGAGTGAATTTTTTCATTGAGCTTATTTCTGACTCTAAAGTGGGTTCAATTCATTACCTGCACGGAGCATGGGTGCAACGGTGAGTTATTTCTCCGTTGCCCCGTCGCTCTGATGCGCTTTAATCATCGCTAAATTCGTTCAAGTTGAGGAACCGTCCGCTCATTGACAACATTTCCAGTGTTAAGCGTCGTCTTTGGTTCCAACAAAATGACTTCCACCTCCTCCTCAGCAACAGGCTTGTGCTCGACGCCTTTCGGAACGATGATAAACTCCCCCTCTTCCACCCACACATCTCCATCGCGGAGCTTCATCAAGAAACGACCCTTGTGGACAAAGAATAGCTCGTCCTCGTTGTCGTGATGATGCCACACGAACTCGCCCTTAAATTTCACAAACTTCACGTACGAGTCGTTGATCTCTCCTGCAATCTTTGGCTTCCAGTGCTCGTTGAAGAGTTTGAATTTCTGGTTCAGGTTAACCTTAGTCAGCATAACTTACACTCCTTTATGCGGATTTCGCGGATTCACGCGGATACGTACTCCAAAATGATTGCAATATAGCGAAACAATATCCCCCTCCTTCTCAAGGAGGGGTTAGGGGTGGTTAGTTTTTTGATCTTACTTCAAGCAAAAGTGAACCCGTTAAAGCTCACCACCCCTTGCCCCTCCTCAAAGAGGAGGGGGATGCTCTAAATATAAGTTCCGACGATTACTCCCTAAACGGTACCAACAACCTATCACCTACAACCTACCACCTACCACCTTATTTCGCCTGCTCTCTATAAAACTCAATCAAAGCATTTGTCGATGAATCGTGTCCGCTTATTGGCGCGGAGCCTTGAAGTTCCGGCAGAATCACCTTCGCTAACTGCTTACCCAACTCAACTCCCCACTGGTCGAACGAATTGACCTGCCAGATAATTCCCTGCACGAAAATCTTATGCTCGTACATGGTAATGAGCGAGCCCAACACGCGCGGCGTAAGCTTTTTGAAGAAAATCGTATTCGTCGGGCGGTTGCCGGGAAATACCTTATGCGGCAGGAGCTTTTCTAGTTCTGCCGCTGGCATACCGGCTAATTCCTTGCGCGCCTCTGCTTCGGTTCTGCCGCGCATCAGGGCTTCAGTTTGAGCGATGATGTTGGAGATCAATATCGCGTGGTGCTCGCCGATGGGGTTATGCGACTGCATGGGCGCGAGGAAATCCGCCGGGATAAGCTTCGTCCCCTGGTGCAATAGCTGAAAAAATGCGTGTTGGCCGTTTGTGCCCGGCTCGCCCCAGATCACGGGACCCGTTGAGTAATCCACCGCCGAGCCGTCACGCGTGACGCGCTTGCCGTTGCTCTCCATGTCGCCCTGCTGGAAATACGCCGCGAACCGGTGCATGTACTGGTCGTACGGAATAATGGCGTGCGTCTCCGCGCCGAAGAAATTATTATACCAAACGCCGAGTAGCGCGAGAATAACCGGAATGTTTTGCTCATATGGAGCAGAGCGGAAATGCTCGTCCATCTCGTGCGCGCCGGTGAGCAATTCCTCAAAATTATCCATGCCTATATAAAGAGCGATGGAGAGGCCGATAGCCGACCAGAGCGAGTAACGCCCGCCGACCCAATCCCAGAACTCAAACATATTCCGCGTGTCGATGCCGAATGCCGAGACTGCCTTGGCGTTCGTGGAGACGGCAACGAAATGCTTCGCGACTGCGGCAGGGTCCTTGGCGCGCTCGAGAAACCACCGCTTCGCCGTTTCAGCGTTGGTGATGGTCTCCTGCGTGGTGAATGTCTTAGACGAGATCACAAACAGCGCCGTTTCGGGGTTGAGACGCTTGAGTGTTTCGGCGATGTGCGTGCCGTCCACATTGGAGACAAAGTGCATTTTCAACCGGGGATGTCCATATGGGCGTAACGCTTCGGTGACCATCACGGGACCCAAATCCGAGCCGCCTATGCCGATGTTCACCACGTCCGTGATCGGCAAGTCTGTGTAGCCTTTCCAAACGCCATTGCGGAGTGCGTCGGAAAACCCTCGCATGTGCGCCAATTCCTTGTTGACTGCCGGCATTACATCCTTGCCATCGACCATGACCGGCTTATTGGAGCGATTGCGCAGCGCGGTGTGCAACACCGCGCGCTGCTCGGTAAAGTTAATTTTCTCGCCACCAAACATTTTATCCGTCCAGCCCTTTACATCCGACTCCTGAGCTAACTGGCGCAGGAGCTTCATCGTCTCGGCGGTGATGCGGTTTTTGGAGCAGTCCAAAAGTATATCATTCCACCGCACAGAAAACGCGCGGAAGCGCTGTGGTTCCGCCGCAAACATCTCGCGCATGTGCTGGCTGGCGATGTCCCGTTGATGCTTAACGAGCGACCGCCAAGCCTGAGTTTGAGTTAATGAGGACATTGTATAATAATTAATTTCGTTAACGTTTCGTCCCTTCTCCTCCAGGGGAAGGACAGGATGGGGTCATATAATCTTAAATGACCTCACCCTGCCCTCTCCTAGAGGAGAGGGTAACCCCGCTCGCGCATGTGCTGTTCTCGTCCGCCAGTGGCAGACTTCTGGTGCACCGCGAGCGCTTTATACGATGGGAGTTGGGTTAGAGAGGGCATGCGAAACCTTAAGCCAAAAAAAATTAGTCCTTCAATAAATATTTAGTCAAGTCTATTTCCTTATTACCCTTTTTCCGATGTAAAATAAACTTGCTTTCTTCAAGGTGTATATGAACATGCCAGTAGGATTGCTCACCCAGGTCAGTTATGTTCATCCCGTCAACCCAATTATCAAACTCTCTGCTTGGTATTAATAAAATCGAGTCCTGAGAGCCACAACCAAAAGCAACAAATGAACTTTTTGATTCCTTTAGAATCTGTCTTTGATGTGGACGAAACCCAAACCAATAGGCAGGATTATTGCTGACAGTGTATTCTTTAGAAACTAAACATACTACAACTGTATCGTCATTAGGTGACGCGTACACAACTCGAGATCGGCGCAAAAGAGGTTTTTTTATTTTACCTTGGATCCTTTCTATGCTTTCTGCAGTAAACTTTGCCGTAACAAATTTCGTTGTTCTTTTCGTCTCCTCCCCTGGTTCTTCTTCGTTTTCCAATTCTTCCTCTTTGACATCTTCAGCAGTAGAAAACACGATATCGATTACACCATCTAGACGAGTATATTCTCGGGGCAATAATACTTCAGAAATTTGTTTAATTATCCTAGGGTCTTCAACGTTTTCCTTCAGTTTTAACATTCTTATTAATGCATCGACGCTGATTAGTCTTATGTCCCAAGCATGACGAGAACCTCTTATTTGAGCTTCTAAGTCACCAGTGTCATCCCTTCCGACAACAATGAGAATAGAAGATTTTTCTTCTTGAACTTTTTTCTTTAATGCCAATTCTTTACGATAGTCAGCTATTGCATCTAAATTAATCCTATACGTATCTGTAGTCTTAACTTCAATGACTATCGAATGATTGTCACTGTTTTTCCAAATACCATCATGACCTATTTCTACCCCACTTCCTCTGTACCTACCATATTCTATCTCAAACCCTAACCGCCTTCCTACTTGATTAACAATATCCTGCAATGCTAAACCATTGTCATCAAATCTTTGAATTAGGCATTCATCGGCATACCTTGACAACATCTCCGAAGGCACTTGAGAAATAAAATCTCGAAATTCTTTTGAGGCATCTTTCCCGTCAAGCAATTTTCCCGAACCAGCGAAAGAAATTATTTGCTGCACTCGCTTATCGCGAAGCTGATCTGGGGATTTTTTCCAAATCTCTATTAAAGGCATGGGTGGTTTCCTTATTATGTGGCTTGAAGAAGATACACCAAAAACCTCAAAAATGTTAACTGTTACTCACCTTGTGTTTACACCAACAAAAGAGTACGTTTTAAAGACAAATTCATTAGTGCGGTCAGGACTTACGTCCTGACCGGCAGCACTATGCGTCAGGAGGAAACTCCTGACGCCAAAAAGAGCATCCGTGCTGTTTCCGGTTTTTTATCCGCTGTTTCCGCGTCCTATTAACTCTAAAACAACATGAACATCCTAGTCCTCAACTGCGGCAGCTCGTCTCTCAAATTCCAGCTCATCGAAACCGACCTCGACCTGATCGAGAAAAACGCCGACGCGCAAAAAGCCAAAGGCATCATCGAGCGCATCGGGAGCCAGGCGCTCATCACCGTACAGGCAGCGGGCAAGCCTGCCGTGAAGCAAGCAGCGCCGCTGCGTGACCACCGCGCTGCGCTGGACTACGTCCTGCGCTGGGTCATCTCCCCCGAAGCGCAAATCCCGGGCATCCGCGCGCTCGCCGATATCCAAGCCGTCGGGCACCGCGTGGTGCACGGGGCTGAGAAGTTCGTCAAGTCCGTGGTCATCGACCAAAGCGTCATCGAAGGCATCGAGGACTGCATCGAGCTGGCACCACTGCACAACCCGGCAAACCTCAAGGGCATTTATGCCGCGCGAGAGCTGTTGGGCACGGGCGTTCCGCAGGTGGCAGTGTTCGATACGTCGTTCCACACTACGATGCCCGAAACGTCGTACCTCTACGCCATCCCGTATCAGTTGTATAGGCGGCATAAAATCCGGCGCTACGGTTTCCACGGCACCTCGCACCGCTACGTGGCATACCGGTACCGGGAGATTGCAGGGCTGACGCGCGAGAAAACGAACATCATCAGCCTGCACCTCGGCAACGGATGCTCGGCGTGCGCAATCCGCAACGGCGACTCTGTCGATACGACGATGGGCCTCACGCCGCTCGAGGGCTTGGTCATGGGCACACGCGGCGGCGACATGGACCCGTCGATACTGGAATTCCTCGCCCACAAAGAAGGCATGTCGCTCACGGAAATCGACACGCTGCTCAACAAGCAATCCGGCTTACTCGGCATCTCCGGACTCACGAACGACATGCGCGAGCTACTCGAAGAAGAGCGCGAGCACAAAGACCGCCGCGCCACGCTCGCCATCGACCTGTTTTGCCTGCGCGTGAAGAAATACATCGGCGCGTATTTGGCTGAGCTGGGCGGGACGGACGCCATTGTGTTCACCGGCGGCATTGGAGAGAATTCTCCCGCCATCCGAGCGCGCATCTGCACGGGGTTGGAGAACCTCGGCATCGCCATCGACGAGAAGCTCAACAACACGGCAACGGGCGGCAAGGAAGTTGAAATCAACAAAGCCGGCAACAAGCTGCGCATCCTCGTCATCCCCACGAACGAAGAATTGTTGATTGCGCGCGATACGGTTCGCAGTATTAAAGACGCGCCGCGCAGGTGGTAACGCGATGAAAGCAAACACTACACTGTACATCAAAAACATGGTTTGCCCGCGATGCATTAAAGTCGTGCGGGAGGAACTGACAAAACTCGGGCTCGACGTCCGCAGCGTTGTGCTGGGCGAAGTCGAGGTCGCCGGCGATACGAGCGTGCTCCCATATGATAAGCTTAAGACTGTTTTGCACGAAAACGGCTTCGAGTTGATCGAAGACAAGCGCGCAAAGATCTTCGAAAAAATCAAGCACGCCGTTTTGAAGCTCGTCCAGAACGACGAGGAGAAAAATCCCATCCGCAAAAAGCACTCGGCTTTTATTGCCGAGGAAGTGGGACAGGATTACACCACGCTCAGCTCGCTCTTCTCGTCCGTGGAAGGCATCACGCTTGAGCACTACATTATCCTGCAGAAAATCGAGCGCGTGAAAGAGCTGCTGAAATACGACGAGCTCAGCCTGAGCGAGATTTCCTACAAGATGGGCTACAGCAGCGTGGCGCATGTCTCAAGCCAGTTCAAGAAAGTCACGGGTATGACGCCGCGGGAGTTCAAAAACCTCGGCGGCTCCCACCGCCACCCGATTGACCACGTCGGGCACGACAGGCATTAAGTTAACCAACAAAACCCCCTGCATCCTTCGACAAGCTCAGGACGCGTCCCCCTGTTAGGGGGACAGAAAAAACCTCATATTTCCACGCAGATTGCGCTTCAATATCTTGTAAATCTTTCCAATTTAAGTGTAAAACTTTTGGGTCACTCCAGCGGTATATTAATTCAACTTATACGGAGGAACTTATGTCACCTGAATTAGAAAAAGAACTCGAAAGATTGAGCTTCGACGAACATACCCAGCATGACCATCATGCTCATATGAATCATCAGGATCAATCGAAGAAAACAGCAAGTGAATTCAAGCTCGCCGTCAACGCAACGCTTCATTGCCTGCTCGGATGTTTTATTGGAGAAATCATCGGTCTGCTCATCGCCGCTGCTTTGGGACTGAATACAATGGATTCCATGATGCTCGCGCTGGCGATGGGCTTCGTCGCAGGATTATCGCTTGGCATCTTGCCGCTGTTAAAAGCCGGCTTCGCATTCTGGGCTGCGTTCAAGACCATTTTTGTTGCGGAGGGCTTGAGCATCGCCGTGATGGAAGGTTTCGAGATATTTGTTCAGTTACAGATCCCCGGTGCTATGGAAGCTGGGCTCACGGATTCATTATTTTGGCTCAGCATGGCGGGCGGCCTCGCCGTTGGATTTATCGCCGCTTTACCCGTAAATTATGTGTTGATTAAACGAGGTATCCGCCATCAGCATTAAGTAATATGGTCGAAAAAGATATAACAATTTTATAGAATTACATAAAACTTCTGCGATTCGTCGGCGTTATATGTCAGTAGGGACAAGAGCATCCATGAAGTTCACGAAGAGGCACGAAGTAATATTTGTTTAGAAATTATTAGTGATCCTTAGTGCCCTTCGTGGATAAAAATTCAAAAAGGGAACATCATCATGAAAACCAAAGAACTCAAAATCGAAGGCATGAGCTGCGGACACTGCATCATGGCGGTCAAACATCAGCTCGACAAATTGTCGAATGTCAAAGTCGATGACGTGCAAATCGGTACAGCGAAAGTACAGGTTGATGAAGCAATGGTGACAACCGAGCAGCTTTCGCGGGCAATCGAGAATGCCGGCTACAAGCTGCTGTCGGTCAACTAAATCCTAACCAATACAAGGAGCAGCATTATGAACACATCCGCCCGTTTTGCGAAATGGGTGTTTTTGATCGCAGGCGTCTATGGCCTGATTGTCTCGGTTCCATTATTGTTCCTAGAAGAAAAAATGGGCATCGATTATCCGCCGCCGACCAACCATCCGGAACAATACTACGGCTTCACACTCGTGGTGATTGCGTGGGCGGTGCTGTTCATTTGCATCTCACGCGACCCGTTGAAATACAGGCTGATGATGATTCCCGCGATACTCGAAAAAATTCCCTATGCTGTTACTGTATTTATCCTCTCTTCGCAAGGGCGGATTGCGGAAATGAATGTCACGTTCGGCATCATTGATTTGGTATGGGGTATCTTGTTTACTATCGCATACTTCAAGACGAAAGAATCGACAATGACCGCTTGAACAAGGATAGCGAGAACACAATGACCACTCGAACAAAAGCATTACTGGCATCGACAAGTGTTTTAGTTTTGACCGTAATACACCATGTGTACGGAGCGGTCATATACGACACGCCTTGGCGCCTTCATATCGTTGCAGTCGCCGTTCCCGCGATTGTGCTCTTATTCGCCTTCGATCTAATGCAGCAGCGCCAGCCTTCAACGCGACTCGGCAAAGCATCTCGTGCGCTCTCTACCATGATAACGGCTCTTCTGCCGATTGCCGGCATCGGCTTGT
Organism: Ignavibacteriota bacterium; assembly: GCA_022616555.1. Classification (GTDB taxonomy): domain Bacteria; phylum Bacteroidota; class Ignavibacteria; order UBA10030; family UBA10030; genus JAKEEG01. The sequence goes on from JAKEEG010000075.1 coordinate 97,447, forward strand.
TTGAAGGCGGCTATAACCATACCATAAAAAATATACTGTACTTCGCCGACATTTCTCAAGACACGTTCAATCGGTTGTTTCCGCCTCCGACATATGAAATTCCAAACGATTTCCTCTTTGAAGCGACTGGTGTTTTACAGTTTTTCCTCGGACTCCTTTCAGTGTATTATCTGATAAAACTGTGGAAGGAGAAAGTCGAGCTTGCGTATGAATCAACAATCCAAACAAACGTTAACGCTTCCCGTTGAAGGCATGACCTGCGCAAGCTGCGTGCTGCGCGTGGAGAAAGCCCTCAAGGAAGTAGACGGCGTGGAGATTGCCAACGTGAACCTCGCGACAGAAAAGGTCACGCTCGCATACGACCCCGCAACCGTCCAGCTTTCAAGCCTTGCCAAAGCAGTCGATGAGGCTGGTTACAGGCTGCTCGTGCCGGAAGATGCACAACCTTCCGAAGGTTTCAAACCTTCGGAAGGGTCAGTGCACGTACACGAAGACCACACGGGCAAGGCGTACGAGCAGCTCAAGCGCGAGTTTATTTTTAGCGCGGCGCTAACACTCCCCATCATGCTCGTCAGCATGACGATGATGACGGAGTGGTTCATGTCGTGGTCCCCGCTTTCGATGGCGGACGTGAACAAGCTCCTCCTCATTGGCACGACGCTCATCATGGCCGTCTCTGCGCGGCGGTTTTTCGCCATAGCTTGGAAGCTTGCGAAGCACTTCACCGCCGACATGAACACGCTCGTCGCTGTGGGCACCGGCACGGCATACCTGTATAGCGCTCTGGTGGTACTGTTCCCCGATTGGTTACCAATCGACAATGCCGCCGAGCATATTTATTTCGATACTGCCGCCGTCATCGTCACTCTTATTCTGATGGGCAGGCTGTTGGAAGCCAAGGCAAAACATAGCACGTCGGATGCAATCAAGAAACTGCTCGGTCTCCAGCCAAAAACCGCCCGTGTCATTCGAGATGGAAAAGAACTCGACATCGCTATTAACGATGTTGTGAAAAACGACATCGTCGTCGTGCGGCCCGGCGAAAAGATCGCCGTGGACGGCATCATTACCAAAGGCTATACCTCCGTAGACGAATCTCTCATCACAGGCGAAAGCATCCCGGTCGAAAAATCCGCGGGACAGAAAGTTATCGGCGGCACAATCAATAAAAACGGCAGTATTGAATTCCGCGCGACGGCCGTAGGCAGAGACACTGTCATCGCGCAGATTGTGAAGTTTGTCGAAGACGCTCAGGGCTCCAAAGCTCCTATTCAGCGACTGGCGGATAAAATCGCCGCCTTCTTTGTGCCCACTGTAATGGCGATTGCGGTAGTGACGTTCCTCGCATGGCTGTTCATCGGCGGACTGCCGTTTTCCGCCGCGATGATTAACTTCATCGCCGTGCTCATCATCGCCTGCCCGTGCGCGCTGGGGCTTGCCACGCCCACGGCAATTATGGTCGGGACCGGAATCGGCGCAACAAAGGGCATACTCATCAAGAACGCCGAGAGCCTTGAGCGAGCACACAAAACTCAGGTTGTCGTGCTGGATAAGACCGGTACCATCACCGAAGGCAAGCCGCAAGTGACCGACGTGTTGGTTTTGAACGGCATGCCCGAGCAAACGCTCCTGCAGCGCGCGGCCGCTCTGGAAATCAAATCCGAGCACCCTTTAGGACTGGCAATAGTCGAGCGAGCGCGGACGCACTTATTGGCAATACCCAAGGTCGAGTCCTTCCAATCAATGCCCGGACTCGGCGTCACAGCTGTCGTTGAAGGCGACGCGGTGGCTATCGGCAACATGGCGATGATGAAGGAGTATTCGGTTCACAGCGCCGAAGCCGAGTCTGCGGCATCAAAGCTTTCCGTGCAGGGCAAAACGTCCGTATTCATTGCCATCAACGGCGCAATGGCGGGCGTGATCGGCATTGCAGATACGCTGAAGCCCACGTCACGGGAAGCCATCGCACAGCTCAAGCGTATGAGCCTCGAAGTCGTGATGATCACCGGCGACAACGCCCGCACAGCCGAAGCCATTGCCCGCGAAGCGGGAGTTGACCGCGTGATAGCGGAAGTCCTGCCCGACCAAAAAGCTGCACGTGTCAAGGAGCTGCAATCAGAAGGCAAGATCGTCGCAATGGTCGGCGACGGCGTGAACGACGCACCCGCGCTTGCTCAAGCCGACGTGGGCATCGCCATGGCAAGCGGCACCGACGTGGCGATGGAGACCGCCGACATCACGCTGATGAAAAACGATTTGCTTAGCGTCGTGGAAGCGATACGGCTTTCGCATAACACCATTCGCGCTATTCGGCAGAACCTCTTCTGGGCGTTTATTTATAACGTTGTCGGCATACCCATTGCGGCGCTGGGATTGCTCAATCCCATCTATGCCGCGGCGGCGATGGCATTCAGCTCGGTGAGCGTGGTGTTGAATTCGTTGCGTCTGCGGTATTCATAAAGGCAATCTCCCATCCCTTTTCCCGAAGGGATGGCTTTGCCAACGGGAGGGGACTAAGTGGAGGGCGGTTCTCCACTCCCACATCGCATATCCCATATCACACAACTCTTTACATTCCAACGCATTATACGATTTTACATTATTTGTAATTTTTTCTCTTGACTTTTTCATATTGCTACATTACATTATATATCAATAATAATTCAATATCGTTGTTGTTCTAAACGAGCGTTAACCTCCGGACGACGGTCTGCAGGCCAGAACCCGGAGCATCTAGAGAACAGCACATCATCAGCGTATAATCCTAACAAGGCGTCCCTCTCAGAGTCCTCTGTAAGGGCCTACGACACGTAATCCGCCATAAGCGGATCACGGGCTCTGGACTCTCTGAGTCGGCTCCGCGGGCTTGTTCCCGACCGGGGCGTGCCGTGTGAATCTATTTGTCGTCAACTCCTCTCTCGCCGCGGTGCGGCGCCTTTCTGTTAGGATGTAGAAAGTAGAGAGCAAATAAGCACTAAGTAGTAAGACAAAAAACATACCGACCCGATAAGCTTCCAGTCAAAAGACTGCTTCTCCCTGTGAATCCCAAAAAAGGTTATCGTAGGGGCACGACATGTCGTGCCCTTGGCCGGCCGTTCGCGCCCGTTAAGGCAGGGGTGTGCCCTCTCATATGCCGTCACCCCGAACTTGTCTCGGGGTCTATCTTTTAGATGCTGAAACGAGTTCAGCATGACGTTTTACTCGGCTTATTGCTTAAGCAGAAAGGATTTTGTAGGTTTAGGGCAATCCTTCCCTAACATATCACTTTCGAACCTTGGAAATCATTGTTGAAATTTTGTTAGGTTTACTCGGTGAGTTATTTCAGATGCTCATCGGAGAGCTCCTTGCGGAATTAGGTGCCAGCTCTTTCAAGCCCCAACGCGAAACAAACAGAATCGTCGCATTAATCGGGTGCTTGTTTCTTGGGGCATTCTTTGGGTATCTGGGTTTGTTGATCTACCCACACAGAATTGTGAAAGAACCGATTCTTCCTGGCGTAAGTCTTGTCGCTGTGCCGGTGTTAGCTGGATTGGTCATGCATTATGTTGGTGAATGGAAAAAAGAACGAGGAAAACAAACCTCCACCATCGCAACATTCTGGGGAGGAGCAATCTTTGCCTTTGGTTCATCGTTGATCAGATTCTTAGCCATGAAATAATATCACTCCCCAAATGCACTTCAACCACTTAGGCCGCACAAACTGGAACGTCTCCGCCATCAGCTTTGGAGCGTGGGCGATTGGCAGTACGTGGGGTCCCGTTAACGACTCCGACTCCCTCGCCGCGCTGCACAGGGCATTGGACTTAGGCGTGAATTTCTTCGATACTGCCGATGTATACGGCGACGGGCATAGCGAGCAGCTCTTAGCAAAACTTAGAAAAGAGCGAAGCGAGCCGTTTTACATCGCCACAAAAGCCGGCAGGCGGCTGAATCCGCACACGGCGGCGGGATACAACAAAAAGAACCTCACAGCGTTTGTCGAGCAGAGCCTTAAGAACCTCAATACCGAAGCCATCGACCTCCTGCAACTCCACTGTCCCCCGACAGAAGTGTATTCGAGGCCGGAGGTGTTCGGCCTGTTGGACGACCTTGTGCGGGATGGAAAACTGCAATATTACGGCGTGAGCGTGGAGAAAATCAATGAGGCGCTGAAAGCTATCGAGTATCCCAACGTCCAAAGCGTACAGATTATTTTTAACATCTTCCGGCAAAAACCCGCAGAGCGGTTTTTCGCGGAAGCCAAACGCCGCAAGGTGGGAATCCTTGCTCGTCTGCCACTGTCATCCGGCATGCTGAGCGGAAAATTCACGCGCACGAGCACATTCCACAAAGACGACCACAGGGCGTTTAACCGGAACGGAGAGGAGTTCGACAAGGGCGAGACGTTCTCCGGCTTGGACTACAACGTAAGCCTGGAAGCCGTGGAAGCAATCCGCCCACTCGTTCCAAAAGGCTGGACGATGGCACAGTTGGCGTTGCGGTGGATATTGATGTTCCAGGAAGTCACATGCGCAATCCCCGGCGCAAAGCGTCCCAACCAGGCGGAAGAGAATATTAAAGCCGGATCCCTCCCGCCGCTGGATGGTGAAACGATGAAAAAACTTAAAGAGGTATACGATAGCTTCGCACGCCCGCACGTGCATGAGTTGTGGTGATGATGCGTCCAATTCCTGTGACGTAAAGCCTCGAAAAAAGACGCAAGGTTTTGGCTCTCTTCATAAGGATTTTTCACTACGTCTTTTTGAGCGTCTCGCCGTCAGTATGAGTGGAAAGGAGGGTAATACCATGGACATCCTCAATAACGATGGATGCTGCGGCGGCGATTCGTACAGTTGCGGCGATACCGATTGTGGTTGTTGCTAGCAACCGACCGTCATGTGCACCGTATACGGTTATTGCTTGCACGTAACCTTATCCCGGACGGAGGCGATGTTGACCCGCCTCCCTCTCGTGGGGCTATGGGAACTCTTTCTAAGTTAATCCGTGTTACACTGCCACAACGATTATTATTTCCATACGCTATGGCAGAGATACTCGCAACAGAACAGATTTGGGAAACATTTCACCAGGACCTCCACTCGTTCATCCGCAGGCGCGTGAAGGACGAGGACATGAGCAAAGACATCTTGCAAGATGTCTTTCTCAAAATCCATCTCAAAGCTCATACGCTGCGCGAGAGCGACCGCCTTGCCGGATGGGTGTATCAAATCACCCGCAACAGTATGCTGGACTATTTCCGGTCGCGTAAGAATTCCACAGTACTGCCAGACATTCTGCCCGAACTTCCCGATGAAAAAGCGGAGGACAATTACAATCGAGAGATAGCCGAGTGTGTTAAACCGATGATTGACCGACTCCCGGAACTGTACCGGGAGGCGTTGTTGCACACTGAACTCGGCGATCTCTCACAAAAGGAATACGCACAGAAAATCGGGATTTCGTACACCGGCGCAAAATCGCGTGTGCAACGTGCCCGCGCACTACTCGTTCAACTCCTCGACGAATGTTGTCGCATAGAAGCTGATACATACGGCAACCTCATTGAAGTCGAAGCCAAATCTGCCTGTTGTTAGCAGTTTTTTGTTTATTCCATCCATAATTTTCCCTTCTGGCATTTGTCCTACTTTTTTTGCACTTTAGAAGCGCATTTTTTTCCTCACTACGATATTGTTTGAATGAATCATAAACGAGAGGCAACCCCCTCCGCTGAAGTGCTCGCCGTCCAGCTGCGCCAGCTTTCCCGAAATCTCTGGTGGGTGTGGAATCCGGACGCGCAAACTATCTTCAAAGAACTTTCTCCCCTCGTCTGGGAGCGTTCCAACCACAACGCAGTCGCGGTCTTCCGCGAAATCTCCCAAAAAGAGCTGAGCGCACGGCTGCTAGAGCCGGACTTCGCCCGTATAGTCCGGCACGTGATTGCAGAATTCCACGCTTACATGGACGAAAAGAAAACCTGGTCGGTTGAGCTTCTGCCCGACTTCAAACAGCCCGTGGCGTACTTCAGCGCGGAATACGGCATGCATGAGTCAATCCCAATCTACTCAGGCGGGTTGGGCATCCTGTCCGGCGACCATATTAAGTCCGCAAGCGACTTGGGACTTCCCTTCATCGGCGTTGGCTTGTTCTACCGGCACGGCTATTTCCAACAGCGCATCGGTCCGGACGGCTGGCAGCAGGAGCTTTACCCGATGAATGACCCGGAAAACTTGCCGGTGGAACTCGTCGAGCGCCCGGAAGGCGGCAGGCTGTTGAACTCCGTGGAGATCGGGCACAGCGTGGTGTATTTTCAGACATGGAAAATACAAGTGGGGCGCGCGCCGCTGTACTTGCTGGACACGAATTTACCGGAGAACGACCAGCACTATCAAGGTTTGACGTCGCATGTGTACGGCGGCGATATCGACACGCGCATCGGGCAGGAAATCATGCTGGGCATTGGGGGCGTGAGGCTCCTGCGTTCCCTCGGCATCGAGCCGTCGGTGTACCACATGAACGAGGGACACTCGGCGTTTCTGGTTCTCGAATTGCTGCGCGAAGAGCTGAAAGCCGGAAAAACACTCGAAGCTGCGGAGAAGGCGGTCCGGGGAAAATGTTTGTTCACCACTCATACACCGGTACCGGCCGGACATGACCGTTTCAGCAATGACCTGATGCAACACTCGCTCGGAAAATTTTGGAGCTCCACAGGGTTAGAGCACGGCCACTTGATGTCGTACGGACGGGTGGACCCGAAAAATAACGACGAACAGTTTACCATGACGGTGCTTGCACTGAAGATGTCCCGCGCAGCAAACGGCGTAAGCGAACTGCACGGGCGAGTGAGCCGCGAAATGTGGAAGCAGCTCTACCATACGGACGACCTGAACGAAGTCCCCATCGGCTACATCACCAACGGTGTTCACACGCCAAGCTGGGCGACCATCAGGGCACACGACTTTTGGAACAAGCGCCTCGGGTTGGACTGGACGGATAAGCTCGTCAATCCAAAATTCTGGGCGAAGATCGACGAGGACGGCCTTGCCAGCGACGAAGAGCTGTGGGCGCTGCGAACCACGCTCCGCCGCGAGCTGGTGGAGTTCGTGCGGAAACGGCAGTGGGAGCTGCACTACCGCGGGGGCGGCGATGGCCCGTCGGGCATCGAGAGGCTGCTTTCGCCGGATATATTGACGGTTTGTTTCGCGCGACGCTTTGCAACATACAAACGAGCACCGTTGTTTTTCAAACACCTGGAAAAAATGATTCCGTTGTTCAACAACCCGCAACGGCCCGTACAACTCATCTATGCCGGCAAGGCACATCCCCGCGATAACGAGGGCAAGAAATTTATTCAGCAGGTGGTGGAATTTTCGCGCAACCCGCAATTGTACGGCAAGGTTGTCTTTATTGAAAATTACGACATCAACGTTGCGCGGCACATGGTGGCGGGCGCGGACGTGTGGTTGAACAACCCGCGACGTCCGCTCGAAGCGAGCGGCACGAGCGGTATGAAAGGCTGCATCCACGGCGGGCTGAACTTCAGCATACTGGACGGCTGGTGGTGCGAAGGTTACGATGGCGAGAACGGCTGGGCAATCGGCGCGGACTATGCGGAAGGCTCGCTCGAGGAGCAGGACGAACGCGACTTCGGCTACCTGTACCAAACCCTGACTGAGAGCATCATTCCAGAGTACTACGACCGCGACGAGCACGGCATTCCGCGGAAGTGGATCGCCCGTATCAGAAAAATGATGAAAACGTTGATTCCCGTGTACAATACCGATAGAATGGTGGCGGAATACGCGTTCAAATATTACGCGTTTCAGACATAAGAAATCATCCCTCCCCTACCCGACCTACGTAGCCGGGCGAATTTCGCAGGAAAATTCATACTTCCTGGAACGCAGGCGCTTAATATTCATGTTGATTATCTTCAAATGCCTGAATATCTTTCGTAGGCTGGCTGTGTGTGCATCACTAATTTTCATAATATAGAGCCCGCTTTGTTCACGTAGAGGTATTCAACAGTACACAATCGCACGCAATAGCACCGGTACATGACCTCATCCCAAGATACCAGCACGCGCAAACTCGCCGCCATTATGTTCACGGACATTAAGGCGTTCTCGTGGAAAATGGCAACGGATGAAATCGCCGCGATGCAGATCCTCAAAACGCACGACTCGATGATGACGGAATCCATCGTCCAGTACGGCGGGAAGGTGATTAAATCGATCGGCGATTCGTTTATGGTGGACTTCACCAGCGCGGTGAACGCCGTAACATGCGCGATGGAGCTTCAACGGCGCTTCTGGGAATTCAACCAGGGAAAAACCGACTTCAATAAGATTGAAGTCCGCATGGGATTGCACCTGGGTGACGTCATCGACGTCGGCAACGACATGTACGGCGATGGTGTGAACATCGCCTCCCGCGTCGAAGCCATCACCGAGCCGAACCGCATCTGTATTACGCAGGATATCTACAGCCAGGTGAAGAAGAAGATGTCGCAGCTGAACGTCTTCTCCATCGGTCCGATGAAGTTCAAAAACATCGATGACCCGGTTGAGGTGTACGAAATTTTGATGGACGACATCCCCGAGCTTTCTGCTCCCTCGAAAACAGCAAAGCAAGCGCCGACGCGTAAGGCAGCTGAAAAAACCGCCGAGCGCGAAGCGAAGGAAGCCAAGTCTGTTGAAGCGCGGCGACAAAAACTACAGGAGCAGAACAGCGAAAAGATTAAGATGCACTATAAGAAGGCCGAGATCTTTTTCCAGAAGGGCAAGTTAGACGAAGCGGAAGCAGAGCTTGCGGAAATCGAAAAGCTGACCGGCGGTGGCGAAGCAGCCGAACCCGGCGCCACTGTCGATAAGGGCGAAGAAGAAAAGCAGAAGACGATTCAATCGCTCTACAAAAAGGCTGAGGAAGCCTTCCACAAGGGCCAGCTCGAAGACGCTGAGAAGGCGATCCAGGAAATCTACCGTCTTGTGCCGATGCACTACGGCGCGCAGATGATTATGGCGCAGATTGAAGAGGAGCGGTTCAAGCTTGCCGAAGAGCGCAGGCGAAAAATCGAATCCGACCGCCGCGCAATGCAGGAAAAGACAGAAAAGTTGGACAGCCTGCGAAAGCAAGCCACGACGCTGCTTGGAGAAGAAAAATTCGACGAAGCCCTCGAGGCTGCAAAGGAAATGCTCACGGTCGATGCGGACAATGGCGAGGCCAAGCAGCTCCGCCAACGCATTCAACAGCAGAAGAAAGAAAAAGAGGAGCGCGAGCGTGCGGCTGCCGAGGAAGCGGAGCGCATTCTCCAAGCAACGCTTGAACGCCGCGCCGAGCAGGCGAAAACATTTGAGCCTAAAGTTGAAGTGCAACAGAAAAAATCGAAATTTAACACCAAGCTAGCACTGCAGGTCGTTGGTGCTCTGGCGGGGATTGCGGCATTGTATTTCATCGGGGTGTTCATTAAAGAAACTCTCTTCCCGAATACCGCCACTGTTGCAGTTGTCATCACCGGGGGCGCGCCCGCGAATAGCGTCGGCCACCATGTCAGCAGGGCTATGGCCATTATGCTGACAGACGATTTCGCCCGGCAGGAACATGTTACGACGGCATCGGCTTTTTCGGCGCTCGCAAGCAGGCGAAGCGGTAAAACGAAGGAGGAGCTGCTCACAGACTTGGGCGTCCGGCAGTTAGTGCTGGTCGACGTGCGGCCCGATAGCGGAGATGTCTCAGTGCAGGTGGAGTTATTCGACACCGAGCAAAAAACGATTTGGGAAGAGCGGCTGCCCGCGGACAATCTGTTGAGAATCCCGGAAATCCGGACGACGGTAGTGAACACCGTGCTGGATAGGCTTGGGGTGAATTCCGATGTCGCCGACCTTGACGCTCCGACCCGCAACGCACAGGCGTACGAAAATTATCTTGTCGGACTCTCGCTTGTCAATCAACGCACTGCTCTTGGGCTTGCAATCGATACGCTGACAGCGGCAATTCGACTTGACGGATCATTTTCAGAAGCGCGTGCTGTCCGCGCGCTCGCGTACGTCGAAGCTTATAAGCTCGGCGGTGAAACAAACCCCACCCTGCTCAACGCCGCTTCAGGCGACCTCCAATCGGCGGGTAACACGGGAAACAACGCGTTGGCATCTTTGACTGCAGGAATGATCTACCGCTACCGGCAGCAGTTCGGCGAAGCCCGGCAAGCGATCGACCGAAGCCTCGTGTTACAACCACAGTGTGCGGCAAGCTACAGGGAGCTCGCTCTCATCGAGATACCGTACGGCAACTACGATGAAGCAAAAGTCCACGCCGAACAAGCATTGAAGCTGGACCCAAGAAACTATGAATCGCACATCACCGCAGGTATTGTGGCACATTTCCGTAAAGAATATGAACAGGCGCTTCAATACTATAACGATGGCATTGCTGCCGGGGCGAACGGGACACTCATCACCCTTCGGTACAGGCTGAATGCGTGGAAAAATTCGTTTAAGGAATCAGAGCAGATCGAGTACGTCAAAAGTTTGCACGCGGGCAGCCCGCAAGACTACAAGACAAATTATTGGCTCGGCCGCGCATATATGCAGAACGCCAAGCTCGATAGCGCCAGGCCATTCTTAGACCTCGCAGTTTCTCTCGCTGATAGGGCTGTCGCAACAAACCCCGGCGACGCAACAGCCCAAGGGTTTCTCGCTCTCTCGAAAGCCTTTCGCGGGCGTCTTGACGAAGCTCAGCGCGGAATCGAATCTGCGATTCAACGTATTGGCTCGTCGGACGCTTCACTTCTCTACCGGAGAGCACAAGTATACGCCATCCAGGGTGAGCAAGGCAAAGCGCAAGCGTACAGATCCTTGAAAGAGGCGGTTGCTAATGAATTTATGATGTGGGAAATTCTTAGTCCGGAGTTCTACAGCATTCAAAAGGATGCGGAGTACGGCGAGGCAATCGTGCGAACGGACGGTTCTAACTAAATTATCTCAAACGTCTTACCTGCTCCACCAATACGTCAGCTTCAATGAAATCACATTATCAGGCCTGTCGCGAAACAGGGTGCTCAGATCCCTTCCGAAACGAAAGTCGCCGTTGACCTCATAATCGAACTTCTCATTAGTCCATACCAGATACATGGTAGAGCCGGGCAAAAACTCCCAGCGCAAGACGGCGTTTAGATTAAGGAATTTATAGTTGAAGTTGGGATTGTTCAGTAGAAACGCGTTCTGTATCAAGCTGTTGGTATCCGGGGTAATCGTGTAAACGTTGTTGTTTAACGAAATGGTCGATGAGTTCTCGCCATACTGGTTGAACGAAAACGAGCGCGGCCTGGCAAGCTCCTTCAACTCCGTGTAATCACCGGTAGAGAGGAGTGGCTGCATGAACACCTGCAGGCTTAGTTTTGGAGTGAATGTCCAGCTTAACCTGAGCGAAGCGGCAACCTGCGTTTGATGCAACGACCCAAAAATATACCTTGTGCCATACGTTTCCGCCGCACGGGGATCGAGTATGGCATCGACGTATTGTGCTACTTGATAAACGCGCAAAAGCGAAGGTGAAATGCTAAGTTTGACCGTTGACGACGCCTTCCATTCCAGTGTGACACCTGTGCTGTATAGCCAACTGCCTGTAGTTGCCGAGGCGCCGCTAAAGACCGCAGAGCCGCTGAGCCTTTCTCGAGCATCGCTGTAGACCTCAAAGGATATCGAGTTGCTTTCTTGTGATTCCATCAGTGGTCCGCCGCGAGTTCTCTGGTCATCAAACGTCCTGGCATTGTGAGAGAACGCAAGATTACCACCCCAATAATTCAGCAATGTGCCGCCCACGCCGAGTGAATACGATTCCCGGGTGGCAATACCCCCAAAATTGTATGCCCTGAGTACCCACCCTCCCACGTATTTATAGCGAAAAAAGTTATCGAGGTCATACCATTGATAGCCCGTATAGATGTGCGTGTTGATATAATCCGCATAGTTGAGAAATCCGGTGTCATTCGTTTCGAATTTCGGGTGAATCATACCGAGCGCGGCGTTGAAAAAGAAATTGCCCTTAACCTTATCGACCCACACACGTGTAGCCCAACCGGCCATGGAAGTTGCATTAGAATCGACAGAGACATGATCGGCGTCAGGACGCTGGAAAAAATGCTGCGAGGAGCGCTGGAGCGAGAGCATGCGCTGTTTCGAGCCCTGAACATACGAGCCGCCTGCCCAACCTGTTACCACCCAATCTTTAGCCTGGTCCAGAAACACCCACCCATCAAGTCCCCCGGAAAGCGCTCTGCTATTCATGAGGTTGCTCAACTGCTCACCGTTGAGGTCCCGCCCCATAATTGTACCGATTATCCCGACTGCCTGCCTCGCGTCATTGAATTCTTTACGCGTCCGCACGACGGCGTAAAATGTTAGCGGCTCGACCTCTTCACTGAATTGGTTGCCCGCTGAATCGACAGAGCCGTACTCGCGCTCGGTCACAGCAGAGAGAGCGGCTATCGACCATGTGTTATCGATCTTTCCGCTGACTTTCGCAGCACCAAGTATGGTCGTGCGGTCGGGTATATTTTCGAAGCCGTTGTGCGTCACAAATCCCTGCGGTGCCCTACCGACGCGCCGACTATAAAAGAAACTCGGATCGCTCCACTCAAAATTATTCAATGACACAGCCCCGCCTCCACCAAACCGTAGAATATCAGAACCTTCGATGAAAAACGGCCGTTTTTCGTCGTAGCGCACTTCGTAAGCTGTAAGATTGACAACGGCGGGGTCTACTTCCACCTGAGCAAAATCCGGATTAAGAGAGACATCGAGCGTCATATCGCCGGACAACCCGATTTTCGCGTCGGCGCCAAGGGCCGCTTGATAGTCCCTACCGATGACAAACGGGTCGTCGCGTCCTATATTGAACGAATGCACTGGCGGCCGTTCGATAAACTTGCCCGTGCTGGTAATATACGGAAGGACTTCGATTCGTGACGGTGGCTCTATTCCTGCCAGCCCGTTCAAGTCCGCCCACCGTGAAACGCGCAAACGATCGTTTCGGGGATGAAACACGAGAAAGGATTCTTCATTCTTACGTTCGACTCTTCGGTAAAAATCGATCCCCCAGGTGTACTCGTCTTGTTTTGAAAAGCGTAGCTGGGAGTAAGGAATACGAAATTCGGCCGTCCAGCCTTTCTCGTCTGTTCCAACCGCAGCCTCCCAGACGCCATCCCACTTAGGGTCGAGGAAGGTATCGTTGGAAAAAGCACCGTCGCGGATTGCCCCCGAGGGGTTAATGATGAAATAATAACCGGTACGGCGGTCGTAGGCAGCATCGATAAAAATGCCGATATGGTCGGCACCCGGATTTTCATCCCGGCGTGCAAGCCTTCCGATAATCGAGTCCGGCTCGCTATCGTACATACGCGCAGCAATGTACAGGGCGTAGTCGTCGTAGGCTATCCAGATTTCCGTATCTTCAGTTGCGGAGACTCCCTCTTCGGGCTCTCGCTGAATAAAGCCGGTAGTGCCTGAACCCTTCCACAGCAATTCTGTCAGTTTACCATCGATGGACACACTTTCAAAACAACGTACAGCCGTAAGAACTCGCTGTTCTCTTGGGTCTGAAAGATTTGTGACTATCTGGTTCTGAGAGTAGGCGGAAGGTAACGACAAACTGAACACCAGCAGCAACGCGATGGAGCGACTGTTAGTTCGTAGATTCATCCAATCCTTTCGTTACAGAACGAGTGACAATATCACATTCTGCGAATACAAATGCAAGCTTGAATTTGACGTGTTTTTTTCGGTATTTTGCAACGCTCGTTCAATCGACGGGTAGCTTTGCGGAGCGGATCCTTCCTGAGCAACCCATCTAGAATATTCACCGTACCCATGCCGACGCACTACCGTGCGCGGCGCGGGGAAATACTGGGGGACACCCATGAAAGTTTTCGAAGAGATTGAGCGAAAAGACCATGAGCAAGTGGTTTTTTTCTCAGATAAAAAAGTTGGACTGCGAGCCATCATTGCCATCCACAATACATCGCTTGGACCGGCATTAGGCGGCACGCGCATGTGGACATACGCCAGCGACGACGAAGCACTGCACGATGTCCTGCGACTTTCCCGCGGCATGACCTATAAAGCGGCAGTTGCTGGTCTTAACCTCGGCGGCGGGAAGGCAGTCATCATTGGTGATTCACACAAAGACAAAACCGAGGCTTTGTTTCGTACCTACGGCAGGTTTATAGACGGCTTAGGCGGGCGCTACATTACCGCTGAAGACGTCGGCACAACCGAGCGCGACATGGAATGGGTGCGGATGGAAACCAAATACGTTACGGGAACCTCCCGCGCACTTGGTGGAAGTGGTGACCCTTCGCCCGTGACTGCCTATGGCATCTACGTGGGCATAAAAGCGTGCGCGCACGAGGCGTTCGGCAACGACTCACTCCGCGGGAAAAAAGTCGCAATTCAGGGCGCTGGGAAGGTTGGTACGTTCCTCGGTGGGCATCTTGTGAAAGAGGGCGCAAAGGTCTATATTACGGACATTTACGAAGACAAGGCAAAGAGCGCAGCAAAAAAACTCAAGGCGACGTACGTAAAACCCAACAAACTGCATGAGCTCCCAGTGGATATCCATGCACCGTGTGCCTTGGGGGGCTCACTCAACGACGAAACGATTCCCAAGCTCCGTTGTAAAATTATCGCGGGCGGAGCAAACAACCAACTGTTGGACGAAAAGAAGCATATAGCCCAGCTTGTCGAACGCGGGATTCTCTGGGCGCCAGATTTCGCCATCAACGCGGGTGGGCTGATCAACGTCGCTAACGAACTCGAGGGGTACCGCGAAGAGCGCGCTCTTAAACGCGCGGAGGGAATTTACGATACGCTGAAACAGATTTTCGCAATTTCCAAACATGAGAAGATCACGACTGCTCAAGCGGCAAACAGGCTTGCAGAAGATCGCATCGCGAAGATTTCGCGCATAAAGCAGCTTTATACCGGCAGGTCAGAATTCAGGGGTAGGTTGGGAGAGTTGAGTCCGAAGTCGCGATAGATATTACTGATACCGGACAACAAGGTTTTTCACAGAAACAGCAACACTGTGTTGCTTGGCATTAGTTAACTCGGAAATGTTGCGAGTGATGCCTTTATAGAGAGTCTTACTTGACGGTTCTTTCACATGGCATTTAAACGGCGGTTGGTTAGAGAAAAAGTGTTGCAGGCACTGTACGCGTACGAGCTCTCCGGCGAACCGGTAGATTTCGTTGTGGAGCATATTCTTGCCTCTCTCGAAAAAGAGCGCGAAACGTTCGAGTTTGCGGCAAAATTTGTGAAAGCGGTCATCGAACATTCCGACGAAATCGACGGCATCATCCGGGGGCACGTGGAGCACTGGGAATTCAGCCGGCTCGCCATCATCGATAAACTGATTCTTCGTATGGGCATTTGCGAGCTTTTGTATTATGACGATATACCGCCCAAGGTTTCCATTAATGAATCAATTGAAATAGCCCGTCTTTACAGCACAGAGAAGAGTGATAAGTTCGTCAACGGTGTGCTTGACGCAATTTTGAGTGACCTGACAAAGAGCGGTAAACTGAAAAAATCAGGCAGGGGCTTGCAGACAAGTCGCACTCAGCAAAGGCCTCCCAAACAGTGATCGAAACCTACGAATGAGCACACTGAACCAATCCCACAACGAACAACAGAACGAGCAACAACCGGTAAGCCGCGGCAAAGTTTTCGCGTGGGCTCTGTACGACTTCGCGAACACTGCCTTTTACGTTTTGATTCTCACCGTCGGTTATCCGTTATACTTCAAGAAAATTGTCGCAGCCGATAGCACGCAAAGCGATGCATTGTGGGGGCTTGCGTTTAGCATTTCCATGTTGTTCGTTGCGCTGCTCTCTCCGGTGTTAGGCGCAGTAGCGGATTATGGCGCGGGCAAAAAACGGTTCCTCGGCATCTTTACAGTGCTGTGCGTATTAGCGACAGCTGGGCTGTTTTTTGTGGAAGGCTCAATGATCGTTTGGGGCATCGTATTGCTTATCCTCGCCAACATCGGGTTTGAGGCAGGGCTGGTGTTTTACGATGCATTCTTGCCCGAGATTACAACAGAACGAAGCTACGGGCGTGTGTCTGGATACGGGTTTGCGGTGGGTTACATCGGCTCTCTTGTAACGCTCTTTACAGCCCTGCCGCTCTTTGAAGGAGGATTCGAGCCGGAAAACCTTTTGAACGTTCGGATAAGTTTTCTCGTGGCGGCCGGATTTTTCTTCTTCTTCGCCCTCCCGTTGTTTGCGTTTGTCCCCGACCGGCAACGGTTTGCACCGCTCAAATTGAACTTTGCGAAAGTCGGTTTTGAACGATTACGGAACACTATCCGAGAGTTTCCTCTTTACCGGAACGTTGCAAAATTTTTGCTGTCCTATTTTATTTATATCGACGCGATTAACACCATTATCGTCTTTTCCTCCATTTTTGCCGATGAAACGCTTCATTTAACAATTCAAGAAATTATCTACTTCTTCATCATCGTCCAGACCTCCGCTATCATCGGCTCGCTGGTATTCGGCGTGCTGGCGGATAAGTTGGGGCACAAAAAGACGCTTACACTCTCGCTGCTGATCTGGGTCGTCATCGTTGTCATCGCATATTTTACGACGGACAAAACGACGTTCTTCGTTGTCGGGTTCCTTGCAGGCATCGCGCTCGGATCATCGCAATCATCGAGCCGCAGCTTGATGTCTGCGATAGTCCCCGCCGACAAAAAAACCGAATTCTTCGGTTTTTACTCGTTCTTCGGAAAAGCGTCTGCAATTTTAGGGCCTCTCTTGTTCGGAGTTCTTTCTTCGAACTTCAATCAACGCGTTGCCATACTCGCCATTGGAATTCTTCTCATTGGAGGATTGCTTTTGCTTCAACGAGTAGAAGTCAAGCGTGCGGAATCGACTTAGCGGTCAAAAAATCTGACTCTTTGTTAGGACACATCAAAAACTGTCATTGCGAGTGTTTTTCAGCGAAGCAATCTCGTTTTTTCTTCTTAGGTTAGATTGCTTCGGCACAAAGCGCCTCGCAATGACAAACGGTAGCTTTTTTGTTGCATTTCCATGTGAATCTCCATACATTTTTCGGACTTTTTGTTCAACAAGACGGAGCACGTTATTGATTCGCACCCTTCTTGCATCAGTATCGGTTTTCCTGTGCACTGCGTCGCAAGCTCAGCAAGTGCACAAGTTTGATTTCAAAACTCCCAACCTCGTCCTCTCCGACGTTAACTTCACACTCGAGATTACCGCTCAAGACTCAACTGGCGCGCCCGTCGCATCGTTTAATGATTCGGTTGCGCTTGCGGGAGTTCAGCGTAATGTCTTCGGCACGTTGCTGCCCGCGGTGGCACGCTTTTCCGGCGGCAAAGCTGCCATTGAAGATGCAGTGATGCCGGAATCGGGGTCTGCTGAAATCTCCGTTTCACTAGGGGCAATGACTTCGGCAAAAACCGTTCGCGTGATTCCGGGTATCCTGAGTATTTTGCCCCCGTTGCTTGCCATCATCTTAGCGCTGGTCTTACGACAGGTAGTCATTTCGCTCTTTGCTGGCATCTGGCTGGGGGCTGTGTTCATCTTCGATTACAATATTGTCGGGGGGATTTTCCGAGTACTCGATCACTTTATCGTCAACGCGGTCACAGAAACATCTCACACGCAGATTATTATTTTCAGCATGATGTTCGGCGGGATGGTGGGAATCATCTCCAGCAATGGCGGCACGCTCGGCATAGCTAACCTGATTACCCGTTACGCGAAGACGTCGCGCGGCGGTCAGCTCTCCACCTTGTTTATGGCATTCGTGATGTTCTTTGACGACTACGCCAACGTGCTGGTGCGCGGAAACCTGATGCGCCCGATTACCGATAAACTCCGGATTTCACGCGAGAAACTTTCGTTCATCGTCGATGCCGGTGCTGCCACAGTTGCAAGCGTGTTCATTATTTCAACGTGGATCGGCTATGAAGTAGGGCTCATCGAACAGGGGCTAAAAAGCGTCAACTCAACAGAGGATGCTTACAGCGTCTTCCTGCAGACTATTCCGTATCGATTTTATCCAATCCTGACGCTGATTTTCGTTTTTCTTGTCGGTTGGATGAAACGGGATTTCGGTCCCATGCTCACTGCCGAGCGACGCGCCCGAAGCACCGGCGAAGTTCTGCGCGAAGGATCGCAGCCCGCAACGGATTTGACGGAATCCACCGGCTCGTTCTCATCCGATAAACCTCCGCTCTGGCACAACGGGCTGCTCCCCATACTCTCCATACTGGCAGTTGGCTTGTATGGGCTGTACTCGACTGGTACAGCCGCACTTGAAGCCGAGGGTGTTACTTCTTACGGCGTGGGCGAGATCATCAGTAAGTCTGATTCGTACGGCGCGTTGATGTGGGCTTCGCTTTCAGGCTGTCTTGTTGCCGTCCTGCTGTCGGTGGGTCAGCGCATTCTCACGCTCGTGAAGGCGATCGATGCGTGGTTCAACGGTCTGAAAGCAATGCTCCTTGCTATGCTTATCCTGATTCTTGCGTGGGCAATAGGCTCAGTAACGCAAGAACTGCACACAGCGGAGTATCTCGTTCAGCTTCTACGCGGCACCATTGCCCCTCACTGGCTTCCGGTGCTCGTGTTCCTGATCGCCGCAGGCGTCAGCTTTGCCACCGGCACCAGCTGGGGCACGATGGCAATCATGATGCCGCTCGTCATACCACTGGGGCACACGCTGAGTGTTGACGCGCAGTTGACCGGGTCGGCTTATGAAGTGATTCTACACGGCGTGATTAGTTCGGTGCTTGCGGGCGCGGTGTTCGGCGACCACTGCTCGCCTATTTCCGATACGACAATTTTAAGCTCGATGGCGTCTGCTTGCGACCACATCGACCACGTGCGCACACAACTTCCCTACGCCTTGCTGGTTGCCGCAATCGGCATGCTCGTGGGCGACATTCCAACCGCATTTGGGCTCTCACCGTGGATTTCAATCGCCGTCGGCACCGCAACGATGGCGGCGGCCTTGTATTTCTTCGGTAAAAAAGTCGAATAGAAAGGGATATCCAATATGGCTTCATGGAAATCTATTCCTCTGCACAATAAAATTCTCGGCGTGCTCGTCCTCGGGGCAATTGCAGGTGTTACTGCAAATCTAACGGTGGGCGGTGAAAATATTCAAGGGTTTGTTTCCAACGTAACCGAGCCAATCGGCAGGATGTGGCTCGGTGCCCTCATTATGGTTGTGATCCCGCTTATCCTCTCGACCTTGGCGCTCGGCGTTGCGGGGTTGGGCGACCTGAAAACTCTCGGCAGAATCGGTCTCGTTACCATCCTCGGCTTCTTATTGTTGACAGCTCTTTCGACGACGTTAGGATTAACAATCATGAACGTCGTCAAGCCCGGGGCCGGACTTGACCCCGCAGTGACCCAAAAATTAATGGAAACGTACCAGGGCGAAGTCCAGGGCGCTATGGGCCTTGCCGATAAGGTTTTTGGCATCGACCTATTTGTGAAAATCGTTCCTCGCAATCCCATTCAAGCGATGGCAAACGGCGAGATGCTGGCGGTCATCTTTTTTGCGTTGATGATTGGCGTGGCAATGACGATTGTTTCCCGCGAGAAAGCCGAGCCGATGCTAAAATTTCTCGAGAGCCTGGGGCATATCGTTATTGCAATCATTGAGCTGGTAATGAAAATTGCTCCTCTCGGCGTGTTCTGCCTTATCTTCAGCGTCACCGCGCGATTCGGATACGACCTCTTGTTACAATTGCTCAAGTACGTCGTCACAGTGTTTGGCAGCATGCTGGTGTTCACAGTTGTTGTTTACCCTCTGGTCATTAAGTTCATCGCAAGACGAAATCCTGTTGAATTCTTTAAAAAATCGCGAATTGTCATGCTGACGGCGTTCTCGACTTCCTCCAGCAACGCCACATTACCCACAACGATGCGCGTGGGTCAGGAAGACCTGAAATTTCCAAAAGAGATTGCAGGCTTCGTGCTTCCCCTCGGAGCGACGATGAACATGAACGGCACTGCACTCTTCGAAGGAGCAACCGTGTTGTTTCTTGCACAAGTGTTTGGTATTGATTTGTCGTTCGGCTCGCAGATCATCGTCGTGCTCATGTCGGTGATCACGGCTATTGGCGTGGCGGGGATTCCCGGCGGCTCTATCCCACTTTTAATGATGGTATTAGGTATTGTCGGTGTTCCGATGGAAGGCATCGCCATCATATTAGGAGTTGACAGGATTCTTGACATGTGCCGAACGACGCTGAATGTCCTGGGGGATTTGGTAACGGCTTCGATTGTAGAGAGGTTTGAAAAGTCGTAGCGGGCGGACAGCTGTCTATAAACAATAACGCCCCGTTTTCTGAAGAGAAAACGGGGCGTTGCGTTTTTTAAGCGGTTTTTAAAAATCCGGCCCCAACGAAAAGTAATACGTGGGCTCGGAGAAACTCGAACCGTTGAACCGCCACGCCACATCAATGCGTAACGGGAAACCGAGGAAGAAAATGCGCGAACCGAAGCCCGTGCCGATGAGCAAATCCTTCGGCAGGCTCTTTCCCCCTGGATCCCGTTGAAACGCCTGCCATCCTTTCGTGGTGCTGAATGCTGTACCAACATCGACAAATGCGGTGCCAAGGATGTTCTGGAAGCCAATCGGCAGTGCGCCCAAGATAAAGTAGCGCACCAACGGGAAGCGAAGTTCGAAATTTGCCAGGGCGTAGCGCGTACCGTTCCGGGCGTTATAATTGTAGCCTCGCAGCGGCATCACCGGCGTGAGGAATGCGTAGTCTTCTACGTCCTCAATGGGAAAATTATTTCTTTCGAACTGCCGGGCAATCCATCCTTCCGTCCCGCCGACAAAAAACGATTGGCGGTCTCGACCGTTGCTCATACCTGCTGTGAAACGATATGCAAACACGTAGTCTCTCAAAAAGGACGTATAATCGCGATAGTCCATCGTCGTCGTGAGGAAATCGAGCGACTGGTCGCTGTATTTCGTGCTTCCGTACAAGGTCAGGAAAAAGCGCGAGCCGTTGTTCGGGCCGAACCATTCCCCCTGCCACAACGAGTTGTCATTCACGTACGTCAGCACGGGCAGAAGGAACGATCTACGCTGCGGGGGCTGGAAGGGGTTATCCAAGTTATCGCGGGAGAGATTCTGCCACAGCAAGGTCGCGTCGAGTCTGTTGAACCGGTCGATAGGGTACGACATTGCTGCCGCCAAACCCCAGAGCCGGAAGCGGTGCAGGGCCTGGCCGATAAATGGGTCGCTGAGATAAATGAATCGCGCCGTATGGAAACCCTGGAAACCGTAATCAATCCTGTGCGGGCGATAGTAATACGCAAGGCCATAATCGCTGTTCTTCAAATCGAGCTGTAAATTCGTTTGCAAGACAATCTGGTGGTCGCCCATCAAATCGCTGAACGCCATGATCGTCGTTCCCTCTAACCCGTAAAACGTATTGTAACTCGCAGTCCCATACACAAGGTCCGCTGAGAAATTCAGTTTATACTTACGGGGGAGGTAATTACCTTCTTCATCCCTGTTATCCGTAATGGCAAAACGAGGGTAACGGGCGGCCGTGGCATTGGCATAGGCAGAGGTATCGCGTATATTGCGTTCGGAAAAAACAAAATTTCGCATGTCAACGCGTGTACCAGATCGATACCTGCTTTCCTCCATGGTCGTATCCGCCATGACGACAACGCCATTTCGTACTGCGACCGTGTCATTCGTAACTTTTGTTTCAGCCACAACTTCACGCGTTTTTTCTTCGCGCGGCAAGTCTAATAGCTTCTTGTAATATTCCGTTGCTTCCAACTCAGCGACATTTAACTTGCGTTCGAGCGGCGCGCGCATCAAGAACACGTCGAAACCGGCCTGGTTTAATGACGAGAACGCCAGCTTCGAGCCGTCTCGCGACAATGAAATCTGATACACACCGCTGAGCGAGTTCGTAATGGGACGCGCAGCCCCGGTCTCAAGCTCCAGCTCATAAATATTGTTTATGCCGTTTCTATCGGAAACAAACAGCAGTTTCTTGCCGTCCGGAGAGGCAACCGGCATACTCTCATCGCCATGCGGCGAGGTCGTCAGTCGCTTTACCGACCTTGAAGAAACATCGAGAGCGTACAGATCCTGCTGGCTATAGTCGAATCCAATCATCTCGAAATCCCTGGGCAGCATCGACGCCGTCAAATACCCTCCCCGATCGGAGCTGAAGTACACAGTTTTTCCATCGGGAGAAAACGCAGGGTCGAAATCAGAGAAGATATCATTGGTGAGGTTCTCTAACTCCTTCGACCCGAGGTCATACAGATAGATATCCGCCTGGGGGGCCTTCGAACCGACGAACACGATTTTATCCCCTTGCGGCGACCAATCAACCGAAGAAATAGCGTCAAGATCGAAGGGAATACTTTCCGTCGAACCGGAGTTGACGTCGACAATTACAATGGCGTCTGTTTCCCCAGATTTAACGGCGAGCGCGATTTTCTTCCCATCCGGCGACCAGGTAATTCTCGGGGTCAGGAGTTTTAACTCTTCAAAATCTTTTGTCCGTTGCCCGCTCACCAACTTGTCGAGGATCTCCCCGTCGATAGCGGACATGAGATAGATATCAAAAAAGTCGTTCCTATCTGTGAGAAAGGCAATTTTATCGCCCTGCGGAGAAATCGCCGGGCTTGTATTATAAAAATTTTCCAGTTTCGTGTGGTCGGTAAGCTGTTCCGCGTATTCCTTCGGCTCTTCCCGTTTCGCAATATCGGGCCAGTATAATACCTTTTGCTCTTTTTGCCAACGCTCTGAAAGCTCCTCAATTGTTAGCCCGATGGTCGATTTAAACCCTTGCTCAACGCTGCGCGTCGTACGAACGCGGCTGAGAATTTCCGCAATCTTCTGTTCACCGTACTTATTGGCAACATAGTACCAAACTGATTGGCCTCCGCGGTAGGCAAAGTACCCCCCGAGGAAGTTAATCGGAGGAATGTAATTGTGAATTGTCGCATCGCGCAGGAACATGTCGGAGTTCGTATCCCACTTCAGTGCGGCGTATTCCGCCATGCCCTCGTTGAACCAACCCGGCAGCACAAGCGGCGTCCTGCTGGAGATAATGGACTGGATCGATCCGCCGTAATACATATCATTAAATACGGCGTGCACTAGCTCGTGGTGAATCACGTGCCGGAATTGCTTGTAGTTGCCTTCGAACGGAACGATGACACGGTTTTTGAATAGCTCCGTCACTCCGCCTATGCCTTCTTGGAGATACTCCTCCACGGCGTTGGTTTGCTGGAATTCGTTGTGCGAGTTATAGATGATCCACGAGATACGGCTGTTAATATCGTACCGGAAGAGCTTGCGAATCTGCTCGTACGCATCTTCAACAGCGTCGGCGGCAAACGAGGCGAGCTCGTAGCCATCCTGTGCAAAATAGATGTCGAAGTGGTCGGTTTGAATATACTGCCACTCAAAGTTCTTATATTGAACTTTATTCTTACCGTAGAATGCAGCCCCGTCGTTCTGGGCGAACGCCAGTGCATTGACCAACAACAGCGCTACGCTCCATCCTACCAGCCTTTTTCCGAGTACGATCATAAGACTCCTCTACCCGCTCTATGAGTATACATGATGTTTGATTTTAGAAAAATTCACTGTCAGAAGCAATGCCATTCCGATGAGTGGAACGCTTTTGTTCACGGGTCGCCGTCACATCTATTCCAACATCGTCCTACAAAGCGTAGTTCCGTTCAACGCCGCTTCGTTCGTTTTGACGAACGTTTTTCCGTGGTGAGAACAAAGTCGATTTCGCGCTCTTCCGGGTTCACGCGTACAACTTTCACGTTCACGGCATCACCCAACCGGAATTGATTCCCCGTTTCCCTGCCGATCAACGCGTATTTCTTTTCATCATAGACGTAGTAATCGTCTTCCATGTCCCGCACGTGGACCATTCCTTCGACAAGCAAGTCGTTGACTTCGACAAAGAATCCGTAATGCGTGACTCCTGAAATCACCCCGTGGAATTCATCCCCCAGGTGCCTCTTCATGTACTCGACCTGCATCACCTTCACACCGGCGCGCTCGGCTTCCATCGCCACGCGTTCGCGCGCGGACGTTTGTTGCGCAACGGCAGGAAGCCGACGTTGAATTTCCCGAACGTGGTCGAGTGAAGCGCCGCGCGCGTATTCTTTCAATACGCGATGGATAAACAAATCCGGATAGCGGCGTATCGGCGACGTAAAATGCGAGTAATAGTCAAACGCCAGTCCATAGTGCCCAATGTTCTTTTCAGAATACACCGCCTTCGCCATGGAGCGAAGCGTTACTTCGTTGATGACATTTTCCACTTCCGAGCCGCGCACCTGTTCCAGCAGCCGTTGCAACCCTTTCGAGCTTACCCCGCCGTCGGCGTGAAGCTTATAACCGAATTTGGAAACAAACAGCGAAAGCTCTTTCAACCTATCGGGCGGGGGAGCATCGTGAATGCGGTACAAAAACGGCTTCGGGTTTCCTTCCTGCCTCGGCAGGCCGATATGCCGCCCGACCGTGCGGTTCGCCGCCAGCATGAATTCCTCTACGAGTCGGTGGCTGTCCAATCTGACTTTCTTGATAATTTCCACCGGCTTGCCTTCTTCGTCGTACAGGAATTTTGCCTCCGCGCTGTCGAAATCGATGCTGCCCTCTTTCATACGTTTCTTCGTCAGTGTTTTGCTGAGTGCGTGCATCACCCGGACTTTCTCTGCAAAGTCGTCTGCTTTCAATTCTTTCTTTTTACCATCGAGAATCTCCTGCACCTGCTCGTACGTAAAACGGCGTTTGCTGCGGATAACCGTTTCTCGTATCTCGTAATCCTTCACCACGCCTTGCGGCGTCATGTGCATGAAGACAGAATAGGCTAAACGGTCTTCGTTCGGGCGCAAACTGCACAGTTCGTTGGAAAGCTTTTCCGGCAGCATGGGAATGACTGCATTCGGAAAATACACGCTCGTTCCCCGTTGGAGTGCCTCGCGGTCTAACGCTGTACCCTCCTTCACGTAATATGAAACGTCGGCAATATGTACTCCGAGCTTCAGTAAGCCGTTCTCCAACTCTTCGAGCGAGACAGCATCGTCAAAATCCTTCGCGTCCTCCGGGTCGATGGTGAAGCAAACTTCCCCGCGAAAATCCAAGCGCCGGTCGATTTCCGACTGCGGGATCTCCAGCGATATTGTCTCGGATTCTCTCACAACCTCAGGCGGAAAACCTAGCGGCAGTTGGTATTCGTGAAACACCGAGCGAAGCTCCGCCGACACCTCACCGGCATTCCCCAACACCTGCAGGATACGGCCTTGCGGGTTAGAATGGCTCACACCCCACGACTCTATCTGTACGACCACCTTGTTACCTTGCTGTGCCCCGGCAAGCTGGTCTTTGTCGACGAATACATCGGCGCCCATGCGGCGGTCATCCGGAACAACAACGTACGCGCCCCTGCTGTGCTCCAACGTTCCGACGACGGTGGAGCGGGCGCGGGTGAGGACTTTCGTGACTTCACCCTCCGGCAACGAGCCGTCGTCTTTTTTCTTTTTCGGCTGCGCGAAGAGCGAGACTTCTACAGTATCACCGTGCATTGCTGTACTGAGAAATCTTGGCGCCACAAATATCCGTACATCAGAGTCTACGATGTTAACAAACCCCAGTCCTTGTTTTTTTATTTCCAATACACCTACTAACCGCTGTGGCGTATGGAGATGGCCGATGGTGCCCCTTCGCTCTCGTCTAATTTGTTTTGATTCATTTAATTGATGAATTGCTTGTTTGAGCGCACGGTATTCCTCATCAGACTTCATCGAGAGCCGCCTCGCCAACTCGCGCGGCTTAAACGTTTGGTTAGGGTACCGCGCTAAAAAATTCAGTATTTTCTTCTCTACTTCTTGGATATTGTACCTGCTTTCTTCGTTTAATTAATTTTTCCTGAAGGTAATTGTCAACCCCCTGCGGCTCAGAAAACGAGCCGCGTCCCGTCTTCATCAAGACGGACAAAATACTGGTGAGCCTTTCCCCTCCTTACTCAACGGGGGGTGTCCCGACCTGCCTGCCGGCAGGCAGGCGTCTTTGTCGGGACGGGGTGGTTGACAATTATGCGATTCAGTAAAGCATCACCATTAATGGTGATGTTCAGCGATAAAATTCCGGTAACCCGGAATGCAATTTCATCCTCCTTCTGGAGGGTTTTTTCGGTGAGCGTTGTCATTTATGGCAACGCGTCAGTCTAAAACGTAATGCGATAGATTAACCGCAACCCATTAGATTCTCTTCGCTGCTCATAGCTTTCAACACCTTCCACGCGTCGTTCTACCTCTAAAATAAGATTCCGCCAGCCCTCCGAACCGAGCACAGTGCTCATGGGCAGTTGTACGCTCGCATTGGCATTGGTGAGATCGCTGAAAACCCTTCCGCCAAAGCGGATGACTGCTTCGCCTACCTCACCCGTCACACGCACATCGGTGGAAGACTGCACATCACCGCCATAATAAATAACGTCAATTGAACTGATATAGTCGAACTTCTTCTTAATATAATCCGTGATCGGGCCTGAAAGCACCGAGGAAGTTAAGCCGTAAATCAAATTAGGGCCTAGGATAGAACTGCGCTCCTGTTGAGTTAAGTCGTCGCCAAACGAACCTGTGAGAATGAACGAAATAGCTTCGGATTCGACATCGCCCGAAGTGTTTTCTGCGCGGTTGCCGCCCACATCGACAAACTCGAGACTGAATTTCGGCTTGGGCTCTTGCCGCGTCCCAGTGATGTTCAATAATACAGCGACTCGAATCGGCTTAAAATCCGGTGGGAGAGATTGAAGGTGCGCGGGACGGGCCACCGATGACTGCGCGGAATCCGCAAGTTGGTAGGAGCTTTCATATTTTGCAAGAATATTGAGCTCGGGGTTGAGGGCATCGCCTGTGAATGTCAGCTTCCCGGTCGCTTGGAATCTCTTCAAAAAGTTATAATAGGAACGGTCGCCTACCTCGACCTCGCCTGTGAGGCGGGTTTGGCCGGCATCTTTTGAAAACGCCATTCGCCCTTTCAGCTCGGCAAAGAGCTCCTCGCCCGTATACGGGTTGAAAATAAATCGAACATAGGTGGGGCCCTGCGTTTCAATATCGAGATTATACACAAGCCTATCGAGGAACGACCTCTCGTCATCCGGTTGGTCGTTACGAACAGACCCGCCCCCATTTTGAGGAAATGCAATGCCACCGTTATTCAAGGCAAAGAGCGCATTGCCATTCGTGCCGTTTCCTCCGTTGCTGCCCTGAAGCTTGCCGGGCGCCTGCTGTGTCGTATCATCAACCACAGTGAGAATCACATCCCTGTTTGTATTAATCAGGATGTCTCGTGTCGGAGGCAGCGTTAAGTTTGCATTCCTCACATACACTTTCCCGGAAACAACCGAGCGCTCCGGCGTACCCTGCCAATGGAGTCCGTTCGGGCCCATCGCAACGAATACCGTTCCGTAGATTGTCTGTCCCGGCTGGCGCACGGATTCTTTCATCACTAATAATTGTCCGCTCGCGAGCAGGTCAAAATCCCGTAGCGTCAAGCCGTCCAAGGTAAACGAACCCGAAAGTTTGACTTCGCCGTCCCCTTGATCATGTTGGGTATTCTTGATGCGAAAATTTTCAAGCGCAATGCGCTGCCCCACGGGAATAAACTCCCCATCAACAATGTAGGTAAGCCCCAACGGCGTAAAGACGAACTGTGCTTCACTCAAGCTCAACGAACCCTCGTAGCGCGGCTGCTCCACAGTACCCCTGATCGCTACATCACAGACCATCGTACCTGAAAGATTCGCCAGCTCGCCGATAAACGGGTCAACGAGCTGCAAACGCAAGCCGCGGGAC
>JAKEEG010000076.1 GCA_022616555.1 Ignavibacteriota bacterium
CATCCACATTGCCAAAAAAGGAAAATCTCACGACTATCTTTTTTTGAATGCGCGGGGAGGGAAAATAACCCGCCGAGCGGTGTGGGACATCGTTTCCAAGTACACCAAAGAGGCCGGTATCAAGCGGGAAGTTCATCCGCACACGTTCCGCCATTCGTTTGCCACGCATTTGCTGGAAGGCGGAGCAGATTTACGCGCTGTGCAGGAAATGCTGGGACACTCGGATATCTCCACCACGCAAATCTACACACATATCGACCGCGAATATTTGAAAGAAGTCCACCGCTCATTCCATCCGCGTGCGTAAAACTCCCGACAATGTATGCGGTGCGTCACACCGACGAAAAATGTGTTGCGTCGGTTTGATGCAATGCCTACCATAAGAATGGACTATCGTTGTCATTATTATGTGGGGAGAGGTATGTGCGGGTCTGTGAAAAAATATTCTGTTCCGTTAACTGCGCTATTGTTAAGCGTGTGGGTCATCAACGGGTGTTCAAAACGCGGCAATCCGGTGGATGCCGAGGAAATTCTCGGCGACATCTTCCAGCTTGCCGAGGGGAGAATTTGGGTTACAACTGCCTATGAGCTGGACACAACAGGGCAGAAAATCGATGCTTCCGTCCACCGTGAGGCACTGTACGCCCACTCTCAAGTAACGCTCGGGGGTCGGCAGGATGCCTACTTGATGATCGACTCCATCTACTCGAGCGGCGGTTCCCTAAGCTATGTCGATACCACGTACATGGCGGCGGACGAGGACAATTTTTATATCTACTTTGGCGAGTGGATTCCGGTCTTTCAGCGCGCACAAGGTTTGAACAGAGAATATACCGCCGGCACATTCAGCACCGATGAATTTGGGACCGACCTCGATGTGATCGTGCGATGCAAAATTTTCCCGAAGGAAAACGTCGATGTGCCGCTTGGGACTCTGGAAGCATACAAACTGGAAATAAAATTTCTCGTTGTGTTTATTATCGTCGTCGCTGAACAAAGCACAACAATATGGTTTGCCGATGGGGTCGGCCCCGTAAAATTTCGAACGCCTTCGTTTACCAATCCACTCTCTGGCCAGAAGCTGAACGGAAGCGAGGAACTCCTCGTCAGTACGAATTTTTAATGCCATATCTGCAAGTTGACATTCCTCCCGTTCTTCCTTGAGTTTCACCTCATTTTTTGCTACTCTTAACGTGTACAGATGATGGCCGTTGCTTCCCCGTTGCTTTAGAGGCGAAGCGAGCGAGCTCCCGCGGTCTGTCGAAGTGTGACGCTTTGGGAGCTTTTCTTTTCATCTGGTATAGGCTGCATTGTTCGAAAGGAAACGAGTGGAAGGCTTCGCGTTAATTCCGATTTTATTGTTCTCGGTGATTGTTCACGAGATGGCGCACGGGTATATGGCGCTGAAGCTGGGCGACCCGACGGCAAAAGACCACGGCAGGCTCACGTTCAACCCCATACCGCACATCGACCCGGTAGGCTCGATTTTTGTCCCGCTGGTATCGTACCTCGCAGCTGGCACCGTGTTCATCGCCTGGGCGAAGCCCGTACCGGTCAACCCGGCAAATTTCCGGAACTACCGCCGTGACGATATTCTCGTGTCGGTCGTTGGACCGCTATCCAATATCGTCGTCGCGCTGGGGTGCACGTTAGGCTATGTGCTTCTTCTGCAAATCATGCCGACGGAAGTAGAGGGTTTGGAAGTAAGCGTCCTTGAGCAGTCGCTGTTTTTCTTCAGCGATATGTTGCTCATGGGTATCACTTTGAATATCTATCTCGCTGTCTTCAACATGCTCCCCGTCCCGCCTTTGGACGGTTCACATGTTGTCGCATCGCTCCTGCCGCCTGCGTTGGGCGAGCAATACCGCCGCATCGGGTTCATGGGTATTTTCTTGATTATCCTGCTCATGCGCATCGACGCCGTTCAAGAGGCGATGCACTCGGTGATCTTTATTTTGCTTATTCCTTTTCAGATGCTTATTAGTCTGTTTGGCGGATAGTGCCATTTCAATAAAAGTTATCTTGTAATTCTTTATATGCATAAAGAAACCCCCTGCTCGCTGAAAAGCGCTCGCGTCCCCCTTGGTGAGGGGGACAAAGTTTTTTTCAACGCTCTTTTCCCCTCCTGACTAAGGAGGGGTGTCCCGACCTGCCTGCCGGCAGGCAGGCGTTTTTTGTCGGGACGGAGTGGTTACAGTATTATTTACTTGAAACGACACAAGTTGCGATAGTTATTCAAATTATGAAATATTTTTCCTACAAAGAAAACGAGCTACACTGCGAAGATGTGCCCCTGAGCGAGCTTGTTGAAGAATTCGGCACACCTCTCTACGTCTACAGCAAAAACCAAATTCTTGAGAACTTCCGCGAAGTGACGACAGCGGGTGGCACGTCCTACACTGTCTGCTACGCGCTGAAAGCTAACTCGAACTCAGCTATCCTCAAGCTTCTGGCAAGCGAGGGAGCAGGGGCGGACGTTGTGTCCGCAGGCGAAATTCACCTCGCGCTCAAGGCGGGATTTGCGCCGGAGAAAATCGTCTTTGCCGGCGTCGGGAAACGGGAAGACGAAATTGAATACGCCCTCTCGAAAGGCGTGGGATACTTCAATGTCGAATCCACGCAAGAGCTTCAGCTCATCTCGCTCGTTGCATTGCGCTTAAACACAAAAGCCCGCATCTCGCTCCGCATCAACCCGGATATCGACGCGGAAAGCCATCCCTACATCAGCACTGGGATGAAGCACAATAAGTTTGGGATTGAAGCTGACCACGCGGTGGAGGCATTCACAACGGCGATGAGCCTACCGGCTATAGAAGTCGTCGGCATCCACACGCACATCGGCTCGCAGATTACGAAAGTCGAGCCGTACATCGAGACCGCAAAATTTATTGTTGCACTCATCGACAAGCTAAGGGAACAAAAAATTTCTCTGTCGCATATCGACATCGGCGGGGGATTCGGCGTGCAGTACATCAACGCTCTGACGCACGAGGCGCTACCAGTCGAGCAAAACACGAACGGCGTAATCGTGTCCGTAAAGGATTTTCTCGGGTCGATATTACCGATTTTCGAGCCGACAGGTTGCTCAATATGGATCGAGCCGGGGCGTTCCATTGTCGCCAACGCCGGAGCTCTGCTGACAAATGTGCTGTACCTGAAGGACAACAGCGCGCGCAAGTTCGTTATCGTCGATGCGGGAATGAACGACCTGCTGAGGCCCAGCTTGTACAGCGCCTATCACCAGATTGTCCCGCTCAAAATCGAGACATACGAACACGAAAAAGTGGATGTCGTCGGTCCGGTGTGCGAAACGGGGGATTTCCTCGCGCGCGACCGCATGCTGAGCAAGCTCAAGCGCGGTGACGCGCTGGCTGTGCTGACGGCAGGTGCGTACGGTTTCGTTACGACCTCCAACTACAACGCACGCCCGCGTCCGGCGGAGGTGCTTGTCAACGGCGAAAAGGTGCGCGTGATTCGCGAGCGTGAAACATTCGACAATTTAGGATAAGAGGAGAGCTATGAAACTGCATGATGTGGCGGTCGTCGGTGCAACAGGTTTAGTCGGTCGCGCAATGGTGAAGGTATTGGAAGAACGGAATTTTCCGGTCAACCGTCTTGTCTTGCTAGCCTCCGAGCGTTCGGTCGGCAAGGAAGTGACGTTCAACGGCAAGCCGCAGCCGGTGCATAAATTGGAGCCGGAGCGCTTCAAGCATATCGAATACGCTCTGTTCTCCGCGGGCGCGACGATCAGTAAAGAATTTGCCTCCCACGCTGTGAAATTCGGCGCGGTGGTGATCGACAACAGCAGCGCGTTCCGCATGGAAGAGAATATTCCGCTCGTCGTGCCGGAAGTGAACCGCAAGCAAATCTTCAAGCACAAGGGCATTATCGCGAACCCCAACTGCTCGACCATCCAGCTTGTTGTGGTCTTAAAGCCGCTGCACGATGCCTTCGGCATAAAGCGGGTGGTGGTATCCACGTACCAGTCGGTGACAGGCGCGGGGAAGATTGCCGTCGAGCAGCTGCAGGAGGAGCTGGCGAACAGGACGCCTGCCCAGAAAAAATTCCCGCACCCGATCGCGTACAACTGTTTGCCGCACATCGACATTTTTTTCGAGGATGGTTACACGAAAGAAGAGTTTAAAGTCATCAACGAGACGAAAAAAATCATGGGCGTGAGCTTTAAGGTAACGGCGACGTGCGTCCGCGTGCCTACCACCGGCGGGCATAGTGAGTCGGTTAACATCGAGTTTGAGAAAAAATGCACGCCCGAGCAGGTGCGCGAGCTGTTGCGCTCGACCCCGGGCGTTGTTGTGCAGGACGACCCAATGAAGAACGTTTATCCCATGCCCATCAACGCGCACGACAAGGACGACGTGTTTGTCGGGCGGATACGAAAAGACGACACCGTTCCCAACGGCATCAACCTGTGGGTTGTGTCCGACAACATCCGCAAAGGCGCGGCGACAAACGCCGTGCAGATCGCCGAAGCGCTTGTATTAGGAAAGTAACAGAAGGAATAGTACAGATGAAGATGCCGAAACTGTTCATTCTCGTTTTTGTCGTTGCCTTTATCGGCGGTTGTGGCAAAAAAGAAGAAGAGAACAAAGAAACCAACCTTGTTACGTTTCCTGTAAAAGGCGAAGTCGTTGCCATCGACACGGTGAAGAAGCGCCTTATTATCGCACACGAGGAAATTCCTGATTACATGATGGCGATGACCATGCCGTTCCGTGTGAAGGACTCTACGCTGCTTGACGCTGTGCAGGTGGGCGATTCTGTGCAGGGCACGCTTGCCGTTTCCCGCACTGAAAGCTGGCTGGAATCGGTAAACGTTATCGGGTTCGGCGAGCCGGAAACACCGCTTACAGCAGAGGAAATTACATTCCGCAAGCTGTTTAAGGTTGGAGAGCCGATTCCCGATTTTTCATTTGTCAATCAGGGCGGGAAACGCGTACGCTTTAGCGATTTTCGCGGCAAAGCGCTGGCGTTCACGTTCATCTATACCCGCTGCCCGATTCCCGATTATTGCATTCGTATGAGCGATTATTTTTCGCGCATCCAAAAGGCGCTTGCAAAAGACGAACGCCTCAGCAACAAATGGCATTTGTTGTCCGTCAGTTTCGATCCGAAGAACGACACACCGGAAGTTCTGCTTAAGTACGGCAAGAACTACGGCGCGGATTTCTCCATGTGGGATTTTGTCGTGGAGAAAGAATCCGTCATCCAACAATTGGGTAACGGCTTCGACCTGACATTTTATGATGACGAGGGCGGGCTCATTGCCCATAACCTGCGCACCGTATTAATCGACCCTAAGGGCAATCTCGCGCACATTATTAAAGATAACGAGTGGAAGCCCGACGAGGTCGTTGCGCTTATCCAAAAGCTTGTAAATTAACTGTGTAGGGGCACGCCTGCCTGTAGGCAGGCGTGCCTCTACAAATAACCATGGCATCCCATCCTTCCAAAATTCTGTTTCGCGAACGTATAAAGCAAGGCCCTCTCCTGTGTGACGGGGCAATGGGGACTGTGTTAGATTTATACGAGTATCCCGAGCTTCCGCACGAAATCCAGAATGCCAAGAATCCGGATATTGTTGAGCGCATTCACCGCGAATATATCGAAGCAGGCTCGGAGATTATTCAGACCAATACCTTTTCAGCGAACCGCCTAAGGTTAGAGCAGTTTCGTCTCGAAGACCGCGTCAAGGAATTAAACCAAAAGGGTGTAGAAATCGCACGCCGCGCGGCCGGCGATAATGTGTACGTCGCAGGCTCCGTAGGACCAACCGGGAAAGTGCTGGAGCCTATCGGCAAGTTGAAACTCAGACAAGCGCGGGACGCATTCAAAGAACAGATCGAAACTCTTGCCGGCGCAGGAGTCGATGCGTTGATACTCGAAACATTTGTGAGCCTGACCGAGCTTGACGAGGCGATCACCGCTGCGAAAGAGGCAACCGACCTGCCTATTATTGCACAAAAAACGTTTCCCGAAGACGGCGCGATTCTCTCCGGCACGTTCCCTCTTGAAGTGGTGGAGCATCTCCTCGCCCGCGGAGTGGACGTCGTCGGCGCGAACTGCACCGTTGGGCCGCAGAGGATGTTTAGCATCATCCGCAGTATGTACAAAGACGGAGTGGCGATGTCCGCCCAGCCCGCCGCCGGAATCCCCACATTGCTCAACGGCAGGTCGATATACCACGCAACGCCTGATTACCTGGCGACATACGCGCGCGAGCTGTTGCAGGCCGGCGTTACGATTATCGGTTCCTGTTGCGGCTCCACGCCTGCGCACATCCGGGCGATTCGTACCGTGCTTGAAGAATTTAACGCGCAGCCAAGCGTGCGCGTCAAAGAAGCCCCGAAACCCCGTCAACGCGAACAAGCGGCAGCGGCGGTACCGACTGCCGAGGCAGATGGCAGCCGCTCGCAGTTCGCGCGTAACATCGGCAAAAAGTTTTTGGTCACTGTTGAGCTTGATATCCCGCGCGGGCTGGATATGACTCCTGTCATAGAAGGTGCACGTTATTTGCACCAATACGGCATCGATGCCATTAACGTCACCGACGGTGCGCGAGCACGCCTGCGCATGAGCTCCATCGCCGTCTCGTATGCCATCCAGAAGCAGGTGGGCATTGAAGCGATGACGCACATGGCGACGCGCGACAGGAACATGATCGGCTTGCAGGCTGAGCTCCTCGGCGCGCACTCGCTCGGCTTACGCAACATCCTGTGTATTACCGGCGACCCGACGAACATCGGCGACTACCCGCAAGCGACCTCCGTGTTCGATATCGACTCGCCCGGTTTGATCCGCGCTATTCGCTCGATGAACGAAGGCAAAGACCTGATGGGGAACACCATCGAGGGGCGCACGTCGTTCCTTATTGCCTGTGCTGTCAATGCGATGGCGGATAACATGGATCAGGAAATTGAAAAGTTGAAAAAGAAAATCGATGCCGGGACGGATATTATTTTCACCCAGCCGATATATGATCTGCGCACGCTTGAAACGCTGCTCAACCGCATCCAGCGCTGGAATATCCCACTTATGCTCGGAGTGCTTCCTTTGCGCGGGAACAAACATGCGGAGTTTCTGCACAACGAGATCCCCGGAATGGCGATACCGCGTGAAGTCCGCGACAGGCTCCGCAAGGCGGGCGATAAGGCGGGAGAGGCGGGAATCGATATGGCTACCGAGTTTATCAGCAAGACGAAAAAGATGGTTGCGGGAGCCTACCTGATGCCGCCCTTTAAGAAGTACGAGATCGTTCCGCGCATACTTGATGGCGTGGGGATTGCGACAAAAGGGGAGGGATAGAAGTCCAACTTCTCGCTTGCACGCGTGCCGGCAAGAAGTCGGACTTCTGGGCTGCTTGCTCCTCGCCGCTCTTTTCGGTATTATCCCTACGCAATTTCATTCTTTATGGACCTCTCCCGCGCCGACATAGCCAGACAACTTGTGTGGGTTTCACACAAACTGTATGAACGCGGATTAGTTACGGCGACCGACGGCAACGTCAGCGCACGGTTGGCGAATGGAAACATCTTTTCCACGCCCGCTTTTCTCAACAAAGGACGCGTGGCGGAGAGCGATTTGGTCGAAGTTAAACTGGACGGCACACCTGTTACCCTCGACCGCAAGGTTTCGACTGAAGTCGGTATGCACTTGTTTATCTACCGCCAAAGGGCAGACGTGCAAGCTGTTGTCCACGCGCACCCGACGTACGCGACGGGGTTTGCAACCGCACGAGTTCCGTTGAGCGACCGGCTTTTTCCCGAAGTCATTGTCGGCATTGGCACGATTCCCCTAGCTGACTACGCCACGCCCTCGACGCAGGAGGTCGCCGACTCGCTTGCCCCGTACGTGCAAACAGCAACGGCGATACTGCTGACGAACCATGGAGCTGTGACGTACGGCACCACTCTCGACGAAGCATATTTTAAGATGGAAAAACTCGAACACGCCGCGCATATTCAATTTGTCGCGCACATGCTGGGCGGAGAAAAGCCGTTAACGAACGAGGAGCTTGAAAAATTGCACGCCATCAGTAAGTCGAGTTACGGCAAAGAAATTAGTCCCAACGTCGGTAGCGGAACAAAGAGTCAAGCCGAGCCGTCGGACTCTGAGCTGAAAGCACTGATCAAAGAAATTCTGAAAAAGAAATAGCTGTTTTTTGTGTTCATAAACAAAAAAGATTGTCATGCCCGCAGATTTTTAGCGGGCATCCAGCTAATGGATTCCCGATAAAAGCATTCGGGAATGACGTACTTTTTTTGGCTGATTTTCATAACGAATAACCGTCGACTAATAACCATCCCATGCGTATAGCAGTTTTACTCGGTGGAGCATCCGTCGAGCGCGACGTATCTGTCGCCTCTGGTCGCGGTGTTGTACAGGCGCTCCGCGATGCGGGTCACGACGTCATTCCCATCGACCCCGCACTCGGCACCCAACAGCCGAAGAATCCCGACGACCTTTTGCTCCCAACCGTTCAACCTGCGCCGCCGACGCTTGAAGAGTTGGCAAAGTTTTCTCCCCGCGCGTTGATTGAATGCATCAATTCCAGCTTGCTTGATAAGCTCGACCTCGTCTTCATCGCGTTGCACGGCAAATGGGGAGAGGACGGCACACTCCAGGCGCTGCTTGAGATGCGCGGCGTCCGTTATACTGGCTCAAGTGTCCTCGCCAGCGCTCTTGCAATGGACAAAGCAATGTCCAAAGTGATGTTCAGGCATGTCGGCGTGCCGACGCCTGAATGGTTTCTGCTGGATGAACATACGCCGCCCGATGCTGTGCGCAAGGAAGCAGCCAGGCTCGGCTTGCCGCTCGTCGTGAAGCCAAATGTCGGCGGTTCAACTGTCGGTCTGTCCATCGTTAAGCAAGCTAGCGATGTGGACGCCGCGGTCGCTGAAGCGCGGAAGTACTCCAGCACAGTCTTGCTCGAACACTACATTGAAGGCAAGGAGTTAACGGTGGCGATAGTCGGCGATACCGTACTGCCAATGATCGAAATCCGTCCGCAGGGCGGCTTCTACGATTACAAGCACAAGTACACGAAGGGGATGACCGAGTACCTGTGTCCCGCGCCGGCCCCGGAACAGATCAGCAAATATATCTCCGACCTCGCCCTGCTCGCGTTCCGCTCGCTAGGCTGCGCGGGATTTGCGCGCGTGGATTTCCGCCTTGCCAGCGACGGGAAAGCTTATTGTTTGGAAGTCAACACCGTGCCCGGCATGACCGGTACGAGCCTTGTTCCGAAAGCCGCAGCTGCAGCCGGGTTGAGTTTCCCGGCACTCTGCCAGCGGATTATTGATTTGGCATTGAAATAAGAGAATAGGTCAGACATTGGCAAAGCCATCCCTATTGGGACTTGTCTAGCCTCTTTGACAGGCAAGAATGCCTGTCCTACTCTTGTTAATTGCAAAACCGGATAATTCCACGTACCTTGTCAGCGATGGAAGGCGACTTTTACCGAAAACCCCGCAAACGAAAGCTAGTTGCAGCGCTGCGCAAGAAATTGTTCAACACGCGGCGCCGAGCACTCATCACTATTGTTGGTTTTGTTCTCCTGCTCTACGTGCTGTTCGATAACAAGGGAATTATCGCCCGGGTGGGATTAGAGATGGAAAAACAAGAGATGGAAACAAAAATAGAGGTCGCCAAAGAGGAAACAAAACAACTGCAGTCCGATATCAAGACCTTGCAGGGTGATAAAAAAACAATAGAGAAAGTTGCCCGCGAAAAGCACGGTATGGCGCGCGAAGGCGAAACGGTTTATAAAGTGAAGAAAGATTAAGCGCTCAGCACGCAGATTGCAGAAAGCAGCATGGAGCATCAAGTAGTCCCGCTAAAAAGCAGCGGGATGCAAAAAGCGCATAAGTATTAAGTAGTAAGACAAAAACGCCATTTCATAGCCAACATTGGGAACAAAATATCCGGTGTTGGTTTTTTAATTCCTTATTCAGAACTCCGAATTTTGCATTCGAACCGTGTCAGAACTTTTCCCAAACGAACCCGCGCGCAAAACGTCGGCAATATCTGCCAGCGCCCCGCTAGCCGAGCGTGTGCGTCCTACGACGCTGGATGAGTTCGTCGGGCAACAGCATCTCGTCGGCAAGGATAAGCCCCTGCGCATGATGATCGAGAACGACCAGATTGCGTCGATGATCTTCTGGGGACCGCCCGGCGTTGGCAAGACGACGCTCGCCCGGCTCATCGCGCATCACACGAAAGCGGAATTTCACCAGCTCAGCGCAGTGGAATCAGGTGTGAAGGATGTGCGTGAAGTGCTTGCACGTGCGGCGAAGAATTTCAAGCAGTTGAACAAGCGCACGATGTTGTTCATCGATGAGATCCACCGTTTCAACAAGGCACAACAGGATGCGCTGTTGCACAGTGTGGAGGAGGG
The DNA here is from genome assembly GCA_022616555.1 of Ignavibacteriota bacterium. GTDB lineage: Bacteria > Bacteroidota > Ignavibacteria > UBA10030 > UBA10030 > JAKEEG01. The sequence continues at coordinate 10,415 of JAKEEG010000076.1, forward strand.
GTCGATTATCCTCATCGGCGCGACGACGGAGAACCCGTCGTTCGAAGTCATTTCGCCGCTGCTCTCGCGTTGTCCGGTCTATGTGCTCGAGTCATTGGGCAAGGATGATCTCAACACAATCATTGACACAGGACTCCATAAAGACCCCGTACTCTCCAAACGAAAAATCACCATTGAAGACCGTGAGTTTTTGATGCTCCTCTCTGGCGGTGACGCGCGCAAGTTATTGAATGGGCTCGAAAATGCCCTCCGCATCACCAAGCCGAACGCCGACGGCAGTGTGACGATCACCAAGCAAAAAATCGAGGAGGCATTCCAGCGTAAGTACACGCTCTACGATAAGGAGGGCGAGCAGCACTACGACATTATTTCAGCGTTCATCAAGAGCCTGCGCGGCAGCGACCCGGATGCCGCGGTGTACTGGCTTGCACGTATGCTGGATGGCGGAGAGGACCCGAAATTCATCGCGCGGCGTATGGTTATCCTTGCCTCCGAAGACATCGGCAACGCCGACCCACAAGGTTTAGTGATTGCCACGTCCTGCTTCACCGCAATCGACTTGGTGGGCATGCCCGAGGCTCAGCTTATTCTCGCGCAGACGGCAACATATCTCGCCTCCGCGCCTAAGAGTAATGCCTCGCTCATCGCCATTGCCCGCGCGTCGGAGGACGTCAAAAATCTTCCGAATCTGCCCGTTCCGCTCCACATCCGCAACGCTCCCACGAAGTTGATGGAGCAGCTGGGCTACGGCAAAGAA
>JAKEEG010000077.1 GCA_022616555.1 Ignavibacteriota bacterium
GCGCGGTGGGGATTTCGTAACTCACGATTTGTGCGGCAGAACGCATCGCTCCGAACAGCGACCACTTGTTGTTTGACGCCCAACCCGCCATCAGAATGCCAATCACCACCAGCGAGGAAACGGCAATAGCATAGAACACGCCAAGGTTAATGTTGCTGCCGATGTACTCACTGCTGAAGGGAATAATGGCAAATCCGGCGAACGTGCCTACAAACACCACATACGGTGCCAAAAGAAACAATGCTTTGTCGGCAACCGTCGGGACGGTATCTTCCTTCTGAACCAACTTGAGAATATCCGCGAACGGCTGGAGCACACCGTGCCATCCTGTGCGCATATAAGCGACGCGATCCTGCATGTGCGCGGAGACTTTCATCTCCATGTAGAGCGTCACAAGCGCATAAAGAAGCACGAACACCAATGGCAATGCTGCAAGGATGACGTACACCAAAAACGAGTCACCTAGCCCAAGAAGAGAATCTAATATAGAGCGGAGCAGTTGTTCCATGTTTTTCCTCCCCCACTGTCCCCCTCGTAGAGGGGGACAGTGGGGAAAACCTTATTACCAAGCCACCCTTCGATAAGCTCAGGGTGGCCTCCTACTTTAATTACCTGTCAACCTCTCCAAGCACGATATCCACACTGCCGACGATGGCAACCAGATCGGCGATCATGCAGCCGCGGGAGATTTCCGGAAGCACGCTTAAATTTACAAAGGCTGGTGAGCGCGCTTTCACGCGATACGGTGTCGTCGAACCATCGGAAATCACATAGAAGCCAAGCTCGCCGCGCGGGGATTCTGTGCGTACGTACACTTCGCCATGGTCGGGGCGGATGCGCTTGGGAATCGCTGCTTGCACATTGCCTTCCGGCAACGCAGCAAGCGCCTGTTCGATGATTCTTACACTTTCCTCCATCTCTCGCACGCGCACAATATATCGGTCCCAGCAATCACCGAGCGCTCCCATCTCTCCTTTTCCAACTTGCGGCTGCCATTCGAGTTTGTCGTATACGCCGTACGGATCGTCGCGACGCAAATCCCAATTCACGCCCGAGCCGCGCAACATCGGCCCGCTGCACGCGTAGTTAATCGCCACATCAGCCGGCAGGACACCGACGTTCGCCGTTCGCTCGATGAAAATTTTGTTGTACGTGAGAACATCGTTCAGCTCTTTAACCTTCGGCTTGAAGTAAGCGCAGAACTCCTTGGCCTTCTCGACAAACTTCGGCGGCAAATCGTGAGACACGCCGCCGACCCAGATATAATTATAGAGCAGACGCGCGCCGCACGTCATCTCGAACAAATCGAGAATACGCTCGCGGTCGCGGAAACACCAGAGGAAGGGCGTGAACGCGCCCATGTCGATGCCGTACGTGCCGAGCGCGATCAAGTGGCTGGCGATACGCTGCAGCTCCGCCATGATGACGCGGATGTATTCAACGCGGGGCGGCACTTCTAATTTTAACAATCGCTCAACGGCGAGCGCATAACCCCAATCGTTGTTCATCGACGCGAGATAATCCATGCGATCCGCGTACGGGATCACCTGCTGGTAGTTGTTCATGTGCTCGGAGTGCTTCTCGAAGCACCGGTGCAGGTAGCCGATGTGCGGGATGACGTCCACAACAATCTCGCCGTCCACCACGATCTCCAGACGCAACACGCCGTGAGTAGATGGGTGCTGCGGGCCCATGTTGATGATCATCTCATCGGTACGAAGCGTCTTGCCGGTCGAGCTTTTGATCTCTCCCGGCTGTGTGACGTAATTCGTGGGAAGTGTTTTGCTGACGGTCATAGCGGGATTAGTACGGAACCTTCATGCCGTTGTAAAATTCTGGGACTTGGAAATCTTTTCGGAGTGGAAAGCCGGGGTAATCGTCGGGACACAAGATGCGGCGGAGGTCGGGATGCCCGTCAAACTGGATGCCGTACATATCGAACGCCTCGCGCTCGTGCCAGTTCGCCGTGCCCCAGATATCGTGCACGGACTGGATGCGCGCGTTGTCCTTGGGACAGTTCACCCGAATCACCGCTTTATGCTTATGCGTCATCGAATACAGATGATACACGATGCCGAGATTCCCATCATTATAATCCACGCCGCTCAGACAGCTCATGAAATCGAACTGAAACGCCGGCTCGTCGCGCAAGAACGTGCAGATTGCGTTCGTCTTATCCGCCGCAATTCGAATCCACGGCTGCTGGGCATCCAACTTAGATTCGACAACCGCGTCGCCGAACTTGGCACGGAGATTATCGTGTATTTCTTGGGGGGTCATACCTTTTTCTTTACGGAACTTTCTTTGCGAACCTTTTCCTGCAATTTCATAATACCTTCGAGCAGTGCTTCCGGGCGGGGCGGGCAACCGGGAACGTACACATCCACCGGAATCACACGGTCGACGCCCTTTAATACATGGTAGCCGTGTTCCCAGTAAGGACCGCCGCAATTGGAACAGCTTCCCATCGAAATCACGTAGCGCGGCTCGGGCATTTGGTCGTAGAGACGTTTGATGCGCGACGCCATTTTGAGCGTGACTGTGCCCGCGACGATCATCACATCCGTCTGTCGGGGCGTGGCGCGCGGAATCACGCCGAAGCGCATAATATCGAAATTCGACGCTGACGCCGCCATCATCTCGATAGCGCAGCATGCAAGCCCGAACTGCATCTGGAACAGCGACGAGAGCCTCGCCCAGTTCAACAGGCTGTCGAGCGAGGTGATGATGATGTTGCTGTTTTCGAATTTATAATCGTGCAGACCCATAAAAGTACCTTAAACCGGTGTCGGCTCTTGAACTTCTTTTGGCTGAACAAGATTGACGCTGCGCTTCAGCATCGGGATTTCCGGCTTCGGCTTATCCCAATCCAAATCGCCCTTCACCCACACGTAAGCCAGGCCGACCAGCAAAATAATCAAAAAGACAGCCATCTCCAGAAAAGCGAAAAGCCCCAGCTCACGATACACCAGGGCCCACGGGAAAAGAAACACTACTTCGACGTCGAAAATAAGGAAGACGAGCGCGATAACATAAAAACGGACATTGAACCGCACCCACGCATTGCCGACCGGCTCTTCGCCGCATTCGTACGACGACAATTTTTCTGGATATGGCCGCTTTGGGCGCAAAATCCATGACGTGACCAGACCGCCTGCCACGAAGACAGCGCCCAGTATAAGAAAAATGAGGATTTTACCGAATTCGGTGAGCATTAATTCTCGAATTGGTACAAGCTGAGTGTTAGTACAGCGGACAACTAAACAGCACTTCAAATATATATAAAAATTTGTCCGATTGTCAAGAAGAAGTAGAAGGCGGAAGTTACATCGTACCGTGCGATCAGGACTTACGTCCTGACCGAATATACACTTCGTATCAAGAGATAAATCCTGACACCGCAAACAATCTCGTTATTCAGTGGTTAGATTGTCCCAAAGGGATCCCTTCGGGACTTCGGCACATAAGGCCTCGCAATGACAATTATTTTGGCGCTCCTGCGATTAACTCTGTTCCTTTTCCCCGTTGTCCAACACATGCCGAATTTTTTTCAGCAGCACTGCGGGGATGAACGGTTTTTGCACAAAATCTTTTACGCCGGCATTGAAGACATCAGACCTCAACCCTGGCTCGATGTATCCGCTTGCCAGAATCGCCTGTATCCCAGGCTTGATTTTTTTCATCTCCTTGAACATGTCGAAGCCGCCCAATTTGGGAAGCCCCATATCGGAGAGCACGAGCGAGATTTTCTCGCTATTTTCCCGAAAGACCTGTACTCCCTCTACGCCATCCCGAGCCGTTAGCACACCATATCCCTTGCTCTTCAGCACCATCGTTGCCAGCTCCCGGAGCATATCCTCATCCTCCACCAGCAAAATCGTCTCCGAACCACCGAGTGTTTCCTCGACTGTTTCCGACGCTTTGTCGTCTTGCTTGATTTCTGTCGGCTGGATGGGGAAAAGTACCTAGAATGTCGTTCCGCGCCCAACTTCCGTCTCGACATCAATCAGGCCGCCGTGATTTTGTATAATGCCATACACAGTCGACAAGCCTAATCCCGTCCCCTTGCCAAGCTCCTTTGTTGTAAAAAACGGCTCAAAGATTCTCGCCCGCGTTGCTTCATCCATGCCCGAACCGGTATCCGACACGCTGAGCGAAACGTACGCCTGGCCCTCAGCCGTGGGAAGCCGCTTTCGGACTGCGTCACCATAGAGAAGTTCGGTTTTGATAGTGATGATACCGCCTTTCGGCATCATGGCGTCGCGCGCGTTGACGCAGAGATTCAGAAGAACCTGGTGGACTTGTGTGGCATCCCCTGCAATCAGCGGCAGCTGGTCGTCCAATTGAACGCGCACTTCGATAAGTTTCGGGAATGTTTCATACAAGAGTTTTTTAATTTCCTTCACCATGTCATTGATTCGTACAGAGCCAATACTCACGTCCGCCTTTCGAGCGAACGTCAAGAGCTGGCGTACGAGAGCGGCGCCGCGCTGGGTTGCCCGCGTAATTGCTTCCGTGCTCGCGGTGACTTTTTCCCGGTCGGAAGGCATGCGCTCCAGAAGCGTGGTATGCCCGAGGATGATACCGAGAATATTGTTAAAGTCGTGCGCAATACCGCCCGCCAGCGTGCCGATGCTTTCGAGCTTCTGAGACTGTCGCAACTGGTCTTCTAGGTGCTTGCGGCCGCTGATATCCGTGTACATCGCATACACGCCAACGAGTTTATCGTCAATCCTAATCGGATACCCGGTCATTGCAACTTCAATCTTCTCTCCATTTTTTCTTTTTCTTACTGTCTCTTTGACGACGGATTCTCCGTGGTGAGTCGCAGCCGAATAATCGTCGGCCTCATTTCTCTTGTCATCAGGTGCGATACAATCGTTCAGTGTACGCCCCTTAATCTCATCGAGCGTGTATTGGAAAAGCTCTGTGAACGATTTGTTAATATCAAGAACATGATCGTTTGTATCCACAAGGACGATGGCGGAAGGAGAGGATTCAAACAGTTGCCGAAAGTACGTCGTCTGCCGCAGTATCTCCTTCTCCGCTTTTTTGCGTTCCCCGATGTCTTGATAAATCCGGTACGAGCCGACACGAGTCTTATCAATAAGGATCGAATACGACGTAAGAGCGACATCAACTCGCTCGCCGTTTTTCTTCTTCCGAACCACTTCTCTCATTATTGCTTCACCTTGCTTGTATCTTCCGGCAAGGTCCTGCGCTTCGCCCGCTTGATCGCTCGGCAAGATGAAGTCGCTCAACACATTTCCCTTCACCTCTTCCAGGCTGTATTGGAAGATATCCGTGAACGCTTTATTGATGTCAACAACATTGTCATGTTCATCAAGCAGTGCAATAGCGGAGGGTGAGGAATCAAACAACTGACGAAAGTTTGACGTCTGCCGGAGCAATTCCTCTTCCGCTCTCTTGCGGTCGGTAATATCTTGCAGGGTCGTGCGAATTCCGGCAACATCCCCTTTTTCGTTGATGAGATAGCGGTCCTGAACGCTGACGGGCATACGCGAGCCATCTTTCCGGATAAAGACCCGTTCAAACGGCTTAAGGGCTTCTTTGCCGGAGAATTTACGGTTGATAGCTTTTCGGGAAGCATCTTGTTCCGCAACAAATTCCCATGCGTGCCGCCCAACCATTTCCTCCGGGGTATAGCCCAACATATCGCACTCGGTTCTGTTTACCCTTGTGATGACGCCGTTCGCATCGATCTCATGATACCCGATTGGAGCATTATCAAACAGCTCGCGGAACCGGGCTTCACTTTCTAGCAACACGGCTTCGGCAGTGCGACGGTCGGTAATGTCCGTCAGCGATCCGACGATGGCGACAGTCTTCCCGCCTTTTACCAATGGTGCTTCGCGCACCTCCACCCACACTTTCCTCCCTGACTTGTGAAAGAGCTCCAATTCGTAGGGCGGCTGTGGCTTGCCAGTAGCGATCGCGTCGAGCGTTTTCTGAAAACCGATTTCGTTGACCGGGTTATCTGAGGCAAATTCCGTCCACCGCTTCATCGCTTCCTTGACTTCGTACCCAAGAAGATCTTTCACCTGCGGACTCAGAAAATACAACTGGTGGTTGACGTCGTGGGCGTAGAAAAGATTCGTGCTGCTTTCAATAATGTTCTTCAGTTTCGCTTCGTTTTCTCGAAGAGATTCCTCGGCGTGTTTTCGCTTTGTAATGTCGGCATAAATGCTGTACACGCCAACTTGTTTGCCGCCAATGACCACAGGGTAGGCAGTAAGCGCAACCTCCACCAGCGTTCCATCTTTGCGCTTTCGTACTGTCTCTTGCAGAATCATTTCTCCGCGTTCGCGACGCGCTGCTAAATCCAGCACTTCTTCCATTTTCTCTTTTGGCACTATGTAATCACGCAGAGAGCGACCCTTAACATCATCGAGCGTATACTGAAAAATTTCTGTAAAGGCTGGGTTAACGTCCAAGACGCAGTCGCAGGTATCACGCAGTACAATACCTAAAGGGGATTTTTCAAATAGCTGACGAAAGAAGGCTGTCTGTTGAAGCAGATCTGCTTCGGTTTTTTTACGATCGATGACCTTCACCACTTGAGACGAAACGTATTCAAGAATTTGCTTTTCAGTGTCTCCGTACGCATGGTTATTCTTGTAGTGCTGCACCGCCATCACACCAATCGTCTTGTTCTCAATCTGCAAAGGCACCCCGAGCCAGATGCGGGATGGGGTTCCGACCATCTCAGCTTCCCCACGCTCTGCTAGCTTCGCGTGGTCTTCCTCCGTGCACAACAGCGATTCGCCTGTGCGGAGCACGTGTGCGGTTAATCCCCTTCCCGGCTTTGCAGGAGGCGAGGGCTCGTCTTCCGTGTCGAACTCGTCAACAAAGTAGGGGAAACTAAGCAGGTCTGCTTCTGCATCGTAGCGGGCGATAAAGAAATTCTCCGCCGGCATGACTTCCTTGACAATCTGATGTATAGCCCTGTATAACTCGTCAATATTCTTTGTCTCGTCTGCAACAGACGCAATGCGGTACACAGCGTTTTGCATCTCCTCAGCTTTTTTCCGCTCGGTCACATCGAGCGCGAGCACGAGGCGTGCCTCCCTGCCTTGAAATGTCAGCCCGTGCGCGGTAATTTCAACAAAAATATCCGACCCGTCTTTTTTGCGATGCCGCCATACACCCCGCCGTTCGATGGACCGTCTTACTTTAACGATATCTTCCATGAGCGTCGGTACCTCTGACTCCGGACGAATATCCTTAATCGTCATGGAAAGAAATTCTTCGCGGCTATAGCCGTAGTGTTTCACAGCCGCATCATTCACCGCCAAAAAACGCAGCGTCTCCAAATCGAATACCCACATTGGGAGCGGGTTGGAGTCGAAAAGGTGGCGATACCGACTCTCGCTATCCCTCAAAGCCTCTTCTACCAATTTTCGGTCGGTGATATTGCGGGCGATGTTGCGATATTCAATGACTGTACCCTTGGCGTCGCGAACAATTCTCGTGGCTTGTTCGACCCAAATCGGCTGGCCGCGTTTGGGCTGGGCGCGGAATTCGCACAATGAATCTACAGAACCATCCGCCGTACGGGATTTGTAAAAATCTACTACGCGATGGCGGTCAACTTCAGCGATCAACCGTGTGTAGGAGTGTCCGATAATCTCCTCCGGCAGGTAGCCTGAGCTGGCAAACAAATTCGGGCTTCCGTATACCACTTTGCCTTGAGCATCCACGACATAAAAGATTTCGCTGATGTTCTCCACAAGGCTGCGGAACAGCTCTTCGCTCTCGCGCAACGCGTCTTCAGCTTGTTGTTGCTGCTCACGGGCGTGTTTACGCTCCAGCGCGTTTTTGACTGCCGGGCCCAGACGTGAAATACGTTGTTTCAATACGTAATCCGCCGCTCCGGCTTTCATACACTCCACAGCCGTCTCCTCGTCCATCGAGCCGGTAACAATAATGAATGGGACCGCCGGAGCTATTTTGAGGGTGATTTTCATTGCGGAAATCCCATCGAACTGCGGCATTGCGTAATCGGAAAGGATGAGGTCGGGTGGGGAATTTTTCAAGAGGTCGGTAAATTCACGTTCCTTTGAAACAACCGTTACAGTAAACTTGATGTTCGCATCCTTCAACTCTGCCTTCATGAGTTCTACGTCGGCGGGGTTGTCCTCCAATATCAGGATATGTGTGGTCTTAGGCATTGTACGAAGCGTGCGTTGCCGGTGTTGGCGTCACACTCTTACACTCGTTTCGGAAAGAGAACAATTCAGGAAGAGCGCGCTCGCTTTGCGAGAGCGGTTTCGGGAGGGTGGATGCATTGCGCTATCGGGAGCAACATTCTGCGCCCCGGTGGATCTCATGAGTACCCCCATTTAGAAGGAGCTTGAAGTTCAATCCAAAATACTCTCGCGTACAACAAAAGTCAAGACAACTACTCACGAATACGCACTGTAAAAGTCGGATAAATCCTACATCGTTTCCGGGAAATGCAAAAATGCGCTTATTTCTTCAACGCGGCGGTTGATTCAAAAGCAGCCAGTACAGGCCAAGGTCGGCAACGGCTTTGGTGAATTTATCGAAATCCACCGGCTTGACGATGTAACTGTTGACTCCCAATTCATAACTCCGCACAACATCCTGCTCCTCTTTCGAAGAAGTGAGAACGACAACGGGAAGTTTTTTCGTCCGTCCATCTTCTTTCACTTTCCGAAGGACTTCCATGCCGTCAACCTTGGGCAGCTTCAAGTCCAGCAAAATCACTTTCGGACAGTTTTCCACCTTGCGGTCGGAGAATTTGCCCTTAGCGAAAATAAAATCAAGCGCTTCCTCGCCGTCCATCACATGGACGAGATGATTCGCGAGGTTGTGTTTCTTCAGCGCGCGGATTGTCAGCTCGGCGTCGTTCGGGTTGTCTTCGACATAGAGGATTTCGACTTCGTTGTAATTCATGCTGCCTCCCGTTTAGTGCCCATTACCGTATCAAAAAAGTAGCTTGTAATATTTAGATAAAGGAAACCCCCCGTTCGCTGAGAAGCGCTCGCGTCCCCCTTGGTTAGGGGGACAAAGCGGTTTGCTCAACGCTTTTCCCCTCTCCCAAAGGGATCCCTTCGGGACTAACTAAGGAGGGTGTCCCAAGCTTTTTGTTGGGACGGGGTGGTTACTGTTATTCAGATCTCAAATACAATATCATTTATTTGTAACACACTAATTAGTGCCCATTTTGTGGTAGTGCGAAATAAAACGTGGCTCCCTGGTTGACGGCAGCTTCCGCCCAGACGCGTCCTCCATGCCGGTTGATGACGCGCTGCACAATTCCCAAGCCGACGCCCGTTCCTTCAAATTCATCCTGCCGGTGGAGCCGCTGAAACACGCCGAAAAGCTTATCATAGTATTTCATATCGAAACCGGCGCCGTTGTCCTTCACGTAATACACACATTCGCCGTTTTCCTGGTAGGAACCGATTTCCACTCGCGGGTTTTGCGTGTGCCGGGTAAACTTGTACGCGTTGGAAATTAAATTATGCCATACCTGTCGCAGCATCGAGCCATCGCACACGACCGGCGGCAATGATTTTAGCGCAAGATTGACCGTATGCCCATGTTCTAACTTCGAGACATCCGCGACGATCGATTGCGCCATATTCATCATATCGACAGTCCAGACGCGGAGCTCCTGGCGGCTCAAACGGGAAAACGCCAGCAGGTCATCTATCAACTGGCCCATTTTCGAAGTGTTCGCGACAATATTTCCGAGGAACCGCTTGCCCTCGTCATCGAGCTTTGCCGCGTAGTCTTCCAACAACAAGCGCGAGAAACCTTCAATGCCTCGAAGAGGTGCACGGAGGTCGTGTGAAACGGAGTAGGAAAACGATTCTAGCTCTTTGTTGAGTCTCTCGAGTTCCTCAGACCGGCTTGCTACTTCTACCTCAGTACGCTTACGCTGAGTGATGTCACTATTAATAGCTGCCAAACACAACGGTTCGTGCGTAGCGGGGTCAATAACCATAAAAGCTCTCATCGCCGCATCCCATGCTTCACCTGTTTTGAAGTTACGCAGCCGCCCTTCCCCTTCCCACCTTCCTTCTTTCAGTACAGCGGGCAAGCCTTCATACTGAATCAAGTTCCATGTAGCCGGTTCACAATAGGCGGCAATCGGCTTGGGCTGCTCTTGACCGGGTTCAAGCCCAATCAGTTTTCGTCCACCGTCGTTGAGATAAAAAACTTCACCCTGTAAATTTGCCAGGCTCACAAACTCAAAACTGCTATCCGCCATTGCGACAAACATCTGGAGTTTCTTGTTGGCTAATTCAAGCTGTTTTGTACGTTCGTTGACCCGCTCTTCTAACCCTTCATTCAACTTTTTGATTTCCTCATAAGCCCGCTCTCGTTGCTCCGTGAGCTGAATTCTATTAAACGTAATTGAGATACGGTTCGCCATCGTTGAAAAGTATTCGAGCTGTTCCTTCGTCGGCACGCGCACGTCTTCATCGCCGAAGCTTCCCGTGCCGAGCGCGCCGAGTTTCCGGTCGGCGAGCATCATCGGCACGTTGATTATCGTACGGTTCTGAAGCGCATTCACAATGTCCTTATTGGTGCGCGGGTCTAGACGAGCGTCTTCAACAACCACCGGACGGTCGTTTTCAAAGATTTCCTCAAGCATCCGGTCCCCTTTTACCTGAAGCACTGGGAAGTCCTTATTCACAGAATCCGCAGTGCCGCCGGCAATTGTGATCAAGGAAGCCGTCTCGCCGTCTTCAGCAAACAGATACGCCCATACATTATTATACCCGAGCACAAATCTTACTTCCACAAGCGCCGCGGAAAGGACAGCAGAAAACGTTTGTGCCTGGGATGCTTGTTTTGAAAAGCGCAGCAACGATTCGTTATGCTTCTCGCTTGTGAGTAATATTTCTTCGGATCGCTTTCGCTCCGTGATGTCGACAATCGAGCCGAGGATGTGTTTTTTTCCAGAAATTTCAATGGGGTTGAGTCCGATCTCCAGTGGAAATTCTGTTCCATCTTTTCGTAATCCATACAAGTCTCTACCCGCTCCCATCGACCGCGTTTGCGGACTTGCAGTGTAATTGGAACGAAACATCATATGACCCTTGCGAAAACGTTCGGGCACCAACATTTCAATCGGCTTGCCGAAGAGTTCCTCGCGCTTGTATCCAAACAAGCGCTCTGCCTCAGAATTGACGAGTATGATTTTGCCTTCGTGGTCAACAATCACCATACCATTAGGTGCGGATTCCACGGCAACGCGGAATCGTTCTTCGGCATGTTTACGCTCAGTAATATCGACAATCGAACTGAGGACGTGCGTTTTCCCGTCGATTTCAATGGGGTTGAGTCCGATCTCCAAAGGAAACTCCGTGCCGTCTTTTCTGAGTCCGTAGAGGTCGCGACCGGAACCCATCGATCGTGCCTCCGGCTCAGCTGCAAAGTCCGCACGGAATGCCACGTGGTGTTTGCGAAAACGCTCGGGGATGAGTATTTCAACTCCTTTCCCAATGAGTTCCTCACGTGTATAGCTGAACATGCGTTCCGCTTCTTTGTTCACAAGATTAATCTTGCTACGTCGTCGACGATCACCATGCCGTTCGGCAAGGAGTCAATCGCAAGCTTAAATCGCGCTTCCGCCCTCTTACGCTCACTAATATCCCGAATGATGCCTATGAACGTATGTTTGCCGTCTTTTATATGTTCACCGAACGATGCTTCAAGGGGGATTTCCTTCCCGTTTTTATGCAAGCCGGAAAGCTCGATACCTTCCCACGTAATATGCTTTTTTCCCGTTGCGAGGTAACGCTCGACAGCAGCCTTGTGCACGTGCCGCAGATACTCCGGCATAAGCATAGTGAGTTGCTTACCGATGATTTCCTCGGGCGAGTACCCGAAAACTTTGTGAATAGCGCGGTTGGCAAATAGAATTGCGCTGGTTTCATCGATGGTAATGATGCCATCGCTCGCGGTTTCGGCGACAATACGATAACGTTCTTCCGAGTCCCGGAGCGCCTCTTCAGCCTTCAGAATATTTGTGACATCTTCGTGCGAAAGCACGATTTCTCGAACGGTGCCTGTTGCATCCTTTACAGGATAGATCACCGCCTCTGTCCACCGTGGCGTTCCCGTCTGACCAATATCTCGCGGGTCGTAATAGACCGGCGGAATGACCACCAGTTCTCCTGCAAATGCCTTTTGGAGATACGGCAAGATCCCTCGCACGGCAACTTGCGGGTCTTTGAGAATGTTATATCCTTTCAGCTGTTCCCGCTTCGATCCCCAGAGCTCCTCCCACGCCTTATTCGCCCTCAAGCAGGTGCCGTCGGGGGCAAAGACCTGAATACTGAGTGGCGATTGCTCGATGATGGCACTCAGACGTTCCTCCGAAAACGCAACTGCCTCTTGCGCCCGCGCCCGCTCGGTCACATCGTTCGCGAGAACCAATTTCCCTGCCCTGCCAGCAAAGTCAACATCGTGCGAAGTGATCTCCACATCGATGACTGTACCGTCTTTTTTCCTGTGTTTCCATACACCCGCTTTGTCCTGTCCAGTATGACGCTGTGCGAGGTCGTCGAGTAGGCGCTGCAATTCTTCCGGGGGACGGATATCCTTAATCGTCATCGATAAGAATTCGTCGCGGCTGTATCCGTATTTATCAATCGCAGCGTCGTTCACAGCGAGGAACGAGAGCGTTTCGACATCAAACACCCACATCGGCAGCGGATTGCTTTCGAACAATTGACGGTAGCGTTCTTCGCTCTGGGTCAGCTCGCTCGACTTTCTGACGATTTGGACGTCCCTGTCCTCAATTTCACGTTGCGATGATTGAATCCTCTCAATCATCGTATTGAAGGCGTAAGACAGCTTCCCAATTTCATCCCGCCGCGCCACTTCAACAGGTTTGGAGAAGTCTCCCTGCGCCATCGCTTCGGTAGCAAGCGTGAGAGCGCCAATCGGTTTGGTGATGGTGCGGCTCAGGAACCACGCAATAACAAAACTTACGAGCAATAGTACACCGCCAACCATCACCACTATTTGCACAAAACTATTGGTGCCCGTCATCACGGCCGCGTACGGAAACTCGATAATAATGACCCATGGCGTACCCAGCACAGGGCGCGACGCTGCGAGCACTTCATCCCCGGAAGGACGGCTGTACTGGAGCATCTCACGTGTGTTGACTATTTCGACGGAGTGAGCGGGCACAGCGGTGAGCAAGTCGGTCCAGAGCGAACCATCGGCGTTCGCCATGTACAACGTTGCCTGCGTGCCGAGAAGCCGCGAGACTTGTTCGAGCGCATTCGCCGAAGTAGCGTATCGCCGCCATCGCACGATGTATCCGAGAAGGCGGTCACCATCTCGTATGGCGACAACGATGGGATAAAAAGCCGAACCGTCGTGAGAACGTATCGAACCAACTATACCGAATGTAGGGGCTTTCGACGCAAATACGAATTCGGAATCCAGCGCCGTTGAAACGAGCGGCTCCGGCTGCGTAAGTCCCAACAGGAATTTTTTGTTCGCGCTCCAGAGTTCGACAATCGACATCGAATCGCGGGGAGGCCGAAACGCCTCGAACGCTGCTATCGCCTGCGCGCGGGAACGGGTTCCAGACGAACGGAAAAAATCACGCACCGCTTCTGTTTCCCCGGTTATGCGAGTCGCCGTTACCATGGTGCGCAAGGACTGGCTGAACAACGTGCTGAACTGGTCCACCAAACTGTTCAATCTTCCGCTGCCGACTTCGAGTGCCGCGTTTCGCATGCCGTAATACGACGCCGCAACATAGATAGCAATCACGCCAAACGTGAGCAAGCCGATCACCAGCATCAGCCGGTACTGGATTGAAGTTGTTCGCAGGAACGATTTCACGCGTTGTGCCCGCATCATGCGCTCCCTTCAGAACATTCAGCATGACCGCGTGATCCATGCGCGGCGATGAACACTAGCATAGACTGTTTGAGTTGAGAAAAAAAGATATGAACATTCGCTTGAGTGCTGAGAAACTCAACACACAACGGTATAACGTGGAAAGAACGATATGTGGTGGCAGGAAAATTCATTCGGCTCCCCAAACCGGATGACAACGCTTACGGTGAAAGGTAAACGGGGAGTTGTTAAAAGTCAAGGATAGAGAACACACACGAAAAGATTGTCGTGAAGTTCGTTGAGGTAAGCGTTAAAACCTCCTTAAAAACGGCGGCTCGAGAAAAAACCAACGTCCCGTTTTAACACAAAAACGGGACGTTGAATAATCCTACCCACTATTAATATCACCAAGAAAGCGAGATTGCTTCGACACAAAACGTCTCGCAATGACAGAGGATCTTTGTTACTTCTGGTATCCCCACTTCTTATAGTTTGCGTCGATCTGCTCCGGTGTCGGATGTTGCAAAATTGGCTCGGGCGTTGTGGTAAATTCTTCTTTCGAGTGCGCCTGGAAGACCTGCGCGTTGATTTCTGTATCCTCTTTGAAAATATCAGGCACGGCGGCGTCTTCGAAAATTGCTCCCCACGGACACTCCGGTTCGCACGCGGCGCAGTTAATGCATTCCTCCGGCTGAATGAAAAGCATCTTACGATAGCTCGGGTCGTCCACGGTTAATCCATAAATGCAGTCGACCGGACATACTTTTACGCATGCAACATCTTGACAGTCGGCGCAGAGTCGTGTAATTACCCATGGCATAGGAACATCTCCTTATATAGTTCGGATGAACGATTTCGCCTGCCTGCCGGCAGGCAGGGCAGCTTTCTGTTCCGCTTACGCACCTTCTCGCTGCTCTGTTTTTCTGATTGGCTCCGGAGGGAGGTTCAGCACCTCTTCCGGAAAGTGTTCGATGATGAAACTCATGATATCTTTCACCGACAACACAGCGACCGGCTTGCCTTTTTCATCGACGACCGGCACATGACGATAGCCGCCGACAGTCATCGCATTCAGCACGTAGGCGATACTGTCTTCGTGCTCGAACGCTTCGGGCTTCGCGGTCATCACGTCCTTCACCTTCAGCTTCTCTATATCCTTTTTGCCGAACACACGCGTCAGGATATCGCGCTCGGTGAAAATTCCCACCATCTTTCCGCCTTCAGTGACTAGGACACACCCAACCTTGTTCTGCTGCATCAGCTTAACGGCGTCGGCAACAGTTTGAGCTGGACCGATTTCCACCGGCTTGTGCAGGTTCAGGTTTTTGATGGCTTGGGTGAAGGTTCTGGAATCCAGCGCCTTCGCACCGGAGCCCTCATTATACATCCGGTGTATTTCGTCCTCAAGTTCTTCTTCGTGCATACGAGCCTCTTATCTGAGGAACGATGGATGGGACAGCTTGAACAGCAATATTATAGATAAGACAAACCCAAATTGCAAGTGGAAAGTTGGGGTTTTTCCTTAGTAGTCAACCACCCCGTCCAATGCTTGGACACCCCTCCTTCATGAAGGAGGGGAAAATGCTTTACGAAGTTTCGCGTCCTTAGCGCATTTCGTGGGTCTTGCTGTTGCGTAGTTTTTTCAAAAGCCTTCTCAGCACGGCGGGACTTTGCAGTTCCCTCAGCGCGTCTGCGGCTATCCACCGCGCAACGGGAGAATCGATACGCGCTATCTCCTGTGCCGCGTGGATTGCCGCGCGGTTGAGCTCCGCATTGCGTTTGCCGATTTGCCTGAGCGCCCAGTTGACGGCTTTCTTGACGAAATTCCTGCCGTCCGTTGCCCCTCGTTTGAGAGCGGGAAGCATACGAAGGAAATGCGTATCGGGCGCTTTCTTGTCGTGCACCGCAAGGACAGCCATCATGACGAAGCCCGCCCGCTTGACGAATTCTTCCTTCTTCTTGCACCACTCAAAGGCTTTCGCGTAGGCAAAGGGAGTCATGCGAAATAAAAATGTGCAGCAGGAATCGCATACAGCCCACGAGTCGAAGTCACGCACCCAGCGGTCCATTTGCCGCTCGGTGACACGCTCCGGCTCGCCGACGAGGCTTGCCAGAATGCGTGCATCGTGCACGCCGCTTGACCAGAGCTGTAACGAGAGCTTTTGGTCTTTGCCGATTTTCTTTGCTATAGCGTGGATATCCGGAGCCGCGACGCCGTAAGCTTTCTTGGGCACGATGCCGTAGCGCTTCATGCCTTCAACGTTACGCTTGCTGCCGCGGGATTTAAGGAGTTTGAGGGCTGTGGAGAGGGTCATTACAGATTACAGATTGGGGATTTGATATGCGAGATGTGGGGTATGCGCCAAAGAGGAAAAGTGCAAAGGTAAGGCTACTTCACGAGATGCAAATCTGCACTGAACGGCAATGCTTTCGCCCGGGAGTTGCGAAAACGGCGCGTAAAATTGAGGATGGTAACTGCTTCTAACTTTCCGGATTTCTTATTTAACCGGACAATAAGGTCGTTACCTACTTCCCGCGAGATCTGAGTCTTCGAAGTCTTTTTCTTTTTAAAGTAGAGAATGTCTGCTTCCGCGTCGTAATAGAGTTTCATACCTTTCGCCATACTGTTTCTCCAAGTTTTTGTCTGTCAGAACTATAAACAGTCAAGACGGATTTACGCAACCTGTCAACTACTACTACAAGATACTTTCCGCCTAAGACAATGTCAAACCATTTATAGAACAATAGAACATTGATGTTATACTGAGATTTTCGAATTTCATCAGGAGAACCCAAAATATCGGGAATATATTTAAAGCATTGACGAATTTCGGGATGGTGCTCAACAATATGCCTGCGCCGATCGGCATACAGAATAACGTTCTCGTCCAGATAAGGGCAGAAACAACGTGTGGATGGCATAATTTGTCACATTACTTTGGTCGCCACTCCGTCTCCCCCACACCATCCAGCTTGTTCGCGTAGCGAGCCATCACAAAGAGCAAATCGGATAAACGGTTGAGGTACTGCACAGGCTCTGCGCCGATTTTCTCTTTTTTGGCAAGTCTGACAACCAGCCGCTCGGCACGACGGCACACGGTGCGCGCAAAGTGCAGCTGCGCGGCAACAGAACTCCCTCCGGGCAAAATAAACGCTCGCAATGGCGAGAGGCGTTCTTCCCACTTGTCTATTTGTTGCTCGAGTTGCTCGATATGCGAGGAAACGATGCGCGGGATGTTCTGCGTGTTGCGTTTTTTGGAGCGGGGTGTCGCGAGGTCAGCGCCCAGTATAAACAACTGATCCTGGACTTGCCCGAGTACATCGTCAAGCTCCTTCTGAGGCTTGAGTGACCGGACAACGCCCAGGACCGAGTTTAATTCGTCCACCGAGCCATAGGCTTCGATGCGGAGCGTGTCTTTGGCTACGCGCTTGCCGCCGAATAATGAAGTATCGCCCTTATCACCTTTGCGTGTGTAGATTTTCATGGAGCGGTGGGTTATCGCACCGAAGAGGTCCCTTCGGGAGAATCGGCTTTCGGCACCACGTCCCGTTCCATGTCTTCCATGCGCTTTTTCAGCCCGGCGTGCTCAGCTTGAAGCGCTTCCTGTACCTGCATGAGGTCGGTTGTGCGCAGCTCATCGATTTTCGCGTGCAATTGCTGGAGCATTAATTCCGATTTAAGGTTCACCTGATAATCGAGGTCTGCGCGGAGCCGGTCTTTCTTTTGGGCGCGGTTCTGGCTCATCATAATCACAGGACCCTGCAGCGCAGCGATAGTCGAGAGCATGAGGTTGAGCAAAATAAACGGGTACTCGTCAAATGGCTGGGCGAGAAGCTGCCAGGTGTTCAACCCCATCCACACTCCCATAAAAAACAAGAAGCTGAAAATAAACGACCAACTGCCCCCGAATTCCGCAACCTTGTCCGCTACCCTATCGCCAAAACTGAGTCGCTCTTCAATTTCCTCGTTCACGTTCTTGGAGGCAAGCGACGTCACCAACTCGTTCGTTGCGCGGAGGCGCTTGCCGATTTCGCTCACCATGGAAATGGCAACTGAAGGACGTTCGATGAGAAAACCGAGGAAGTCATCGCGCTTCATCTCGAGCAGCCGGCATTCTTCCAACGCGCGCGCAGTTGCTGTGCGCGGCAAGCCGTCCAGCAGCGAGAGCTCTCCGACAAACTCTGCTTGCCCCAGCACGGAGACGCGCATTTCCTTATCCGCTCTTTTGAAGAGAAGAAATTTTTGCCGCTCGTCCACCGGAACGGTGATCTCGAGAGAGCCTTCCTCGATCAGGAACATCGAATCGCCGCGGTCGCCTTTGTGAAAGAGTGCCTGGCCATCTTTGAGACGCCGCTCTTTCCACAATTGTAGCAACACCTCGACATCCGCTTCGGTCAGCTTTTCAAATATGGGAATTTTGATAAGGTCTTCGCGAGTCATCATCGAGGTCGGTACCCCGTGCGCCCTTTACAGAAACTTACAAAACTCCTGTCAAAGAAGAAAGTCCTACAGTAGAGTCCAGTTCTTAACTGGACATGTCTGATTACAAATCGGACTCTACTATTTCTTGCCATTGCCCCAATAATTCGTCAATTCGTTATAGAAATGTGCAGATGTCCTCATACCGCCGAAGAAATTATCCAGGTTGATATGCTCGTCCGGGGCGTGGGCGTTCTCATCCGGCAAGCCAAAACCTAGCAATACGGTATCGAGGCCGAGGATTTCCTTAAACTGCACTACAATGGGAATCGAGCCGCCTTCTCTTTGATAGAGCGGCTTCTTGCCGAAGCCTTTCTCCAATGCCGCAACCGCCGCCTTGACTCCCGGACTATCAATAGGCGTAATCGCAGCCTCGCCGCCGTGCAGGGCTTTGACTTTGAGGTCGATAGTCTTCGGAGCGATGCGCTTGAGGTGCTTCTCGAACAACTGAGCGATCTTATCGGATTTTTGGTTTGGAACCAGCCGCATGGAAATTTTTGCAAACGCTTTGGAGGGCAGGACTGTCTTCGCACCCTCCCCCGTGTATCCTCCCCAGATACCGTTGCACTCGAGCGTGGGCCGCGCCCATACGCGCTCCAAGCTGGAATACCCTTTTTCGCCGTACAATTGCTTAACGCCGAGATTCTTCGAGTACTCCTTGTCGCTCCACGGCAGCTTTTTGTACGCGGCGCGCTCTTTTTTTGACAACGCGCGGACATCGTTGTAGAATCCTTTAATCGTCACCTTTCCGTTTTTGTCGTGCAACGAGGCGATAAGCTCGCTCAGAGCTTGAATCGGGTTGTGCACCGAACCGCCGAACGTACCGGAGTGCAGGTCGCTGTTCGGTCCCGTGACCTCTACCTCCATATACGCCAAGCCACGCAAGCCGTAGCAGACAGACGGCACGCCTTTCTTGAACATGGATGAATCGGAGATCAGTACCAAATCCGATTTCAGCAATTGCTTGTGCTCTTTCACGAAATTCTCAAGGTTCGCACTTCCGACTTCCTCTTCACCCTCGATGATCATCTTGATGTTCACCGGCAATTTGCCTTCGTTCTTCATATAAGCTTCGATGGCTTTGAAGTGGATGAACACCTGGCCTTTGTCGTCTGCGGAGCCGCGGGCATAAAGATTATCGCCTCGAATTGTGGCTTGGAAAGGCGGGGAAGTCCAGAGATTCAACGGGTCGACGGGCTGGACGTCGTAGTGCCCGTAGAAGAGAATGGTGGGTTTTCCCGGGGCGCCCATCCACTCGCTACAGACGATGGGATGGCCGGGCGTTTCAAAGATCTGCACATTCTGCATGCCGATCGTGCGCATTTGGTCGGCAACCCACTGGGCGCATTTGCGCGTATCGCCGTTGTGGTTACTTTGCGAGCTAACACTGGGGATGCTGAGAAATTCCGTAAGCTCGTTGAGGTAGCGCTCCTTATTAGAGTCTAAAAATGAAATGACATTTTGCATTGCTCGTTCCTTTACAAGTAGATGGAACAAAAATGATGTGTTTTAATATAGGTATCAACTCCACGAAAGGCAACAGAGGAAGAGTACTCTTTTTATTTCTATGGAGTGCATCAACCGAGTTGGTGCAGTGCCTCAATTGGATTGAGGCACTCCAGAAGCTAACCGATTTTTCTTGTAGCATTCTTTCACATCCCTTGCTACATTAAGCCCACCGCGTTCTTAGTCACATCATCATTCGAGGTGCATCATGAAATCGAGAACCGTTCTCTCCTTCCTTGTGCTACTTGCGTTGTTCACGGTTACACACGCGCAAACGAAGCGCGCGATGACCTACATGGATGTCATTGAAATGGCGTCCGTCGGCAGCGCTGCCATCAGCCCGGACGGCAAATGGGCGCTGTATGTCAAAACAACTACGGACTGGAAAGCTGCGAAACGTTTTTCAGATGTGTATCTTGTCTCCGCCGAGCGCGGCATTTCCGCCACCCGCCAAATGACCTATACTAAAGAGAAGAATGAAACATCCCCAAAATGGTTGCCGGATGGAAAATCGTTCGTATTTCTTTCGAATCGTGAGGCCCCGGAATCCAAATCCGGCCAGAACCAGCTCTACTGGATGCGCCCGGACGGCGGCGAAGCACAAAAAATAACAGAGACGAAAGAAGGCGTGGGCCCGTTCGCTTTCAGTAAAGACGGCGTGTGGCTCGCGTTTTCTACCGGTAAAGACGACGAGCAGCAGGTTTGGACGCTGAAGGTCGCCGACTTCGGCAAGGAAAAACCCAAACAGCTTACCAAGCATTCTGCCGGAATTGAAAGCTGGCAGTTCTCTCCCGATAGCAAGCGCATTTATTTCCTCGCGGCGGATTCGGCGGATAAATCCAGTAAGGACCGGAAAGAGAAAAAATTCAGCGTGAACATCAGGAATGAGGATTCTCCCCCGGTTCACTTGTGGGCATTCGACATCGCAGACAGCACAAAAACTCGCCTTACGTCATCACCGGAGTACAGTGTGAGCAGCGTGCAAATTTCTGACGACTCAAAATGGATTGGATTCCGCGGTACGCCCTCCGACCGTTATCAACGAACCGTCACAGAGTCAAATACCTACAGCGATCTCTATCTGCTCGAAGTGGCGACTGGAACAATCGAGCGGCTGACCGACAATAAAGAAATAGGCGAAAGTTCTCTCAGCTTCTCGCCGGACAGCAAGCTAATGGCGTTCTCGGCAGCAAATGACTTCCAGTATTTTCGCAATTCACGCGTGTTCGTACGCCCGGTTACCGATAAGGGCGGCGCATGGAAAGAACTTGGCGATGGGTTTGACGGCGACATCGGAGTTAGTTTCTGGTCGGAGAACGGCAAAACGATTTACTTTAACGAGGGATGGCGGGCAACCAATCAGCTTTTCGCGCTCGATGTGGCAACAGGCAATGTTAAGCAAATTACCAACGTGACCGGTGTAGTATCCGTCCAGCAGGACGACGACACGAAGAAGCTTATTGTGAATTACTCCGACCCGAGCACCCCCTTCAACATCTATACTGTTGCATCGGTCGAAAGAATTTCCAATAAAAAGAATTGGACGCAGTTAACCGACTCCAATCCGCAAGTGGCAAAACTTCTACTCGGAGAAACCGAGGCGGTGCAATGGAAATCCGCAGACGGCACAATGGTCGAAGGCATTCTGGTCAAGCCTGTCGGATATGAGAAGGGCAAGCGCTATCCGCTCATCGTGCAAATCCACGGTGGACCCGCCGCAGCCTCGTTGCTCTCATTTAATGCTGGTTACCAGTATTACTCGCACATTTACGCAGCGGCAGGCTATGCCTGCCTCCTGCCGAACTATCGCGGCTCATCGAACTACGGCGAGAAGTTCAGAATGGAAACATCCGGTGATTACTACACACGCGGCTTTGAGGACATTATGGCTGGCGTTGACCACCTGATTGCCGCCGGCATTGTGGATGGCGACAAACTCGGCGCAATGGGCTGGAGCGCTGGCGGGCATTACTCAAATTGGATTCTCACGCACACCGACCGCTTCAACGCAATCTCCTCCGGGGCGGGGACGATGAACTGGATTTCCATGTATGCCCAAAGCGACGTCCAGCGCAACCGGGAATTTTATTTCCAGGGACAGCCGTACGACCGGTTCGAGCATTTCTGGGACGTCTCCCCGTTGAAATACATCAAAAACGCGAAGACGCCGACGATGATTCATGTCGTGGATGGCGATCCGCGCGTGCCGCGGCCGCAAAGCGACGAGCTGCACATGGCGCTTAAAAAAATAGGCGTGCCGACGGAGTACTTTGTGTATCCCGGCAACACACACGGCATTACCAAGATGCGCAACCAAATGGTGAAGATGGTCTCGGAGTTCAACTGGATGGAAAAATGGATCACCGGCAGGCAGGAATGGTTTTCGTGGGATGAATTGCTGAGGACATTGAAGGATGAGAAGGGTGAGAAAGAAAAAGAAGTAGCGGATAAATAACAGGTTGAAACCTCCCCCTGCCCCCTCGGGGAGGGAGACAAAAAAATTAGGATCGGTCGGGAGTAGAACTCCCTCCCAGGACAAATAATGAACGAGGAGAAATCATAGTTGTCCCAGAAAGTTGCGGTCTTAGTGTTTCAGTTAGGCGGACCGGACTCACCAAAAGCGGTTGAGCCGTTTCTTTATAATTTGTTCAAAGACCCGGATATTATCGATTTTCCCGGCGCGTTTCTCGGACGCAAGGTGCTGGCGAAAGTTATTTCAATCCTGCGCGCAAAGAAAGTCGCACACCACTACGACGAGATCGGCGGTAAGTCGCCAATCCTCGAGCTCACCAACCAACAGGCGCACGCACTTGAAGCTCGCCTGAAAAGCGAAGGCGTCGATGCTACCGTTATTGTCGCCATGCGGTACTGGCACCCGATGACGGACGCGGCTATCAAGAGAATTAAGGAAGGCGCGTTCAACAAAGTCATCCTCCTTCCCCTCTATCCTCAGTTCTCTCAAGCGACGACATACTCCAGCATGAACGAATGGAATCGCGTAGCCAGCAAACAGCGATTGAACGGCGTCCCGACACAGCTCATTTGCTGCTACCCGAATCATCCGTTAATGGTCGAAGCTTTCGTAGACAATATCAACAAGAGCCTACAGCGATTCGGAAATATACCGCAGGAGGATATTGATATCCTCTTCAGCGCTCATGGTGTGCCGATGGAGTTCATTACGAATGGCGACCCGTATCAATTACAGGTGGAAGAAACTGTCCGCAAGGTTGCAGAAGCAGGAGCGTGGAAATCTCCGCATCTTGTCTGTTACCAGAGCCGCGTAGGACCACAGCAATGGTTGGGCCCGTCGTTGCTGGAAGCGATTGAAGAACGCGCGCGTAACGGGAGGAAGAATATCCTCGTCGCCCCAATTTCGTTTGTTACCGAACATATCGAGACGCTCCACGAAATAGACATGGAAGCGCGTGAACACGCCCAGCATTACGGAATAGCACAATTTGAAATGATGCCCGCGCTCAACGACCATCCGAAATTTATCGCGTGCCTTGCAGACCTTGTGCAAGCGCGCCTGCATTCGCGCTTCGACCCGGTCTCCAAATGCGAGAGACTCTCGCAAGAATATCCCGGCCGGCCGACTCCGACACTCTGTCCCTGGTACGGCAAAGCCGCGCAATAATACCAAACTGCCAAAAATAAGCCGAAAAACAGGTGTCAGCGCGCGACAGGCAATGTGATGCAGGACAGAACAAGCGCGGTCGAGTGTGCAAGTTATTTGAAAACGCTGTATATTATGCAGCACAAGTAGCTGCGAACAACATCAGGAGTTGACATGAGTAAACCGTTTTCCCGTTTGTCTCTTCTCGGAGCAATGCTTCTCGTCGTTCCGCTTCTGCTGACGGCGCAAACGATGAGCGAAGCCGAACGCCCCGAAGACAATCTCGCTCCACAAGAATTTACCGACATCATTAAGGAAGCGTGGACGTTCCTCAAGGACGAGACCGATGCGTTTTTGAAAGCAACGGAGGCGAAAACAGAATTTGAAACGACTCCGGAGTTTCAACGACGGGTGGAGGGTTTGCGGCGCGAATATCTCGCCAAGACGGCAAAGTTTTCAGAAGACAAAAAATACGCACAGCGAGAATTCGGGATTCTCTTTAAAGCCAACCTTGTGTCTTACGACGCAGACCGGCGGGTGTACCGCGTCACGTCGAATACGGCAGTTGAAATTCCCTATGATATTCCGTGGCTCGACGTCAGCATCGACCCGAACCCTCTTGTGCTTCTGGCGGATTCCATCGCACGAGGGTACCGCAGTACAAGCATGATCCTCAAGATGTCGCCGGCGCTCCGCTACGAAGCGCCGATGGACCTCGCCAAGAGCGTCAAGTCCGGTGAGACGAATCTGTACTTCCGGGTCCGGGTGACTTTCAACATGGTGCAAGATAATAAATTCAGGAACCAAGCACGATTGACAATCACCGCGTATCACATTCAACTGTTCAGCCGCGAATCGAACACCATTTATTGGGAAGAGGACCTGTAAGACTGACTCATTCGTAGTACACGAACAACGCCCCGTATCGAGAAGATAGGGGGCGTTGTCGTTTGCACGGGGGAGGTTAGCTATGCGTTTCTTCCCGTGCACCGGTGAAATGAAGTGAACATGCAATGTCATCTTCCGTGATGGGAATATATTCCCTGATTTCCTCCGGCTTTAGGGTCAGTACTGGACATCGAGCGTACCGCACAACTTTCTCAGCTACACTTCCCAGCAAAACGTGCCGTAATCCTGTCCGGCCGTGCGTGGACATCACGATCAGATCTGCATGAATTTCCCCCGCAGTGTGAACGATCTCGTGAGCGGGCGAGCCAAAGCGAACCTCGATGCGTACACTGTGCCGTGTAAGATTATTGTTCAGTAGCAGATGTTGGATCCGTTCGATGAGTTCTCTCCTCCGCGACATTTCCGACCCTTGGTCGGCTGCTAGAGCACCAACCATTACCTCCATCCTATTATGAACATCATCGACATACACAAGCGTTAGTTCAGCATCAAACAGCTCTGCGAACTCCTGCCCAAACATCACTGCCTCTAGGGAAAACCTTGAAAGGTCTGTCGGGATGAGTATTTTTTTAGGCGTTTTCATAACATTTCCCTCGCTTTCACACTTCTCTTAAGTTTCGTAACATATTGTGGAACGCCGGTCACAGCGTTCCCCAATTGCCAGTGCCTCTCCTACTCGTCAGAATACAACTTGTATTTGCATCCGAGCATCGACGACCGTCTGCCGTTCGTTTTTGCCGCCGGAGACAATATACGTTACCTGGTCAGGTTGTTGGGTAATCACGTATGCTCCACTGCCATCCGAAACTACCGGGACGTTGAAAAGAACAGGCAGGTCAGCCGTTAGCTTCACACGGTCGCTCTTGATATAGTACGAGATGCCGAGGGCGACCTCTTGAATCATCTTGCTGTCAAGAATCGAGAATGTTGAGCCATCCGCTGACGACGTTACGGCAAAATTCTTGTCAGGCTTAATGAATGCATACCTCAGAGCGATTTCAAACGACATAGTATACACAGCGCCTTGCACTCTGCCCGATGTGGTTTGCAACGAACCAAAATCGTTCTTGTATGATCCATGATTCAGTTCAGCCTCGCCGGAGAGGGCAACGGTTTCCGTCATTGACTCTCTGAATGCACCATCAATACCGACTTGCCACAAGGTGCCTTTACTGAAGGGACGCTTCGCGATAAAGGGGTTCCAGTTACTGTTGAGCAGAAGGGATTTATCCGCCAGTTTGACATTCAGAGCAGTGGAATGGCCGACTTTTGAATCCTTGGTATAGAGCGCATTCACATACATTGCCGCGCCGCTGCCTGAATTGACGCCGGTTTGCTTCATTGTATACACATCTGCATCGTACCCGCTGTTGAAACCGACGCGGGTCACAAGCATCGGCAAGCCGAGGTCCTGCGGAATGGAACGAATGGGCACATCGCGCCCGCCGCCTGTGAACACACCGAATGTTCCGGTAAACATTCCGGCAGATCCATGGACTGCAACACCAACGTCACGCCCGACACGCGCTGTTAAATGCTGGATAGAACGGTCGCCGAATTGGAGATAGCCCGAGTTCGTCAAATCTTCGCGACTGAACGGAACTTTGAATTGTCCGACCTTCAGGTAAATGGACTCGCCCAGTGGAATGTCTGCACTCAGATCGAGCAACGACAGTGCAACACCCGGCGATGGGGCTTTAACTTCTTCCTCTCCACCGAACGCGAGCTGCATGTTGAACTTCACGCCATCGTAATCACCATTCACACCCAAGCGAGCCTGTTTCAAAAACAGGTACATCCGGGTGCTGTTGGCGACGTCGTCCTTCACGCTTTGCATGAAACCGAGCGTTTGCAGACGACCGAAAATATGAAAATTGGATGAGGGCTTCACCGAGCTGATTTGTTGTGCCGGCTGTTGTTCACCCTCTGCCGCATCTTGTGCGATTGCAACGTTCAGAACAAGTATCGTTAAGAACGCCGCAAAAAGGATTGAATGTATCCGTCGCATGATAACCTCCTCTACATTTATATTATGAAATGATGAATTGTACCTAAGTTGCGCTTTATAGTTGTCTCCGACTTTCCAACACAACTGCAATGCCAAAGCAGATTCTTTCCAATACCACTCAAATTTTAAGATTACTGATAACCGATTTCTCGTCTTTAAGAAAAATAAGCGTCGAAATTGGCAAAACTGAGAAATTGCCCGCGTTATCGTTGCGAGATGCTGAAGAAAAACAATGCTTTGAAGATGGTACGGGAGTTGCACATTTCTCGTTAAAGAATTTGAATCGCATTTTCATAGAAAGGAAACTCGTTATGAAATCTCTAAGTAAAATCTCAGTTGTCGGAATTCTGCTTCTTGCCGCTACTGCCATCGGTTTTGGCCAAACAAGTAAGATGATATTTACACTGCAGCCGGGAAGCAAAGTCTGGTTTGACGGAACGTCTACACTGCACAATTTCACGTGCGAGGCAAAAGTTGTTGAGGGGTCGGGAACCGTGATGCTTGGGACTGATTGGCCTGCTCTCTCTTCTCTTACCGTTCGGGTACCGGTTATGGAGATCGAAAGCGGGAAGGAATCGATGAACGAGAATATGCAGGAAGCGTTGAACGTGGAAGACTTCAAGCACATTCTGTACGAATTCACATCCGCTGAACTACTTGAAGCGACAGCTCAAACTGCTCAATTAAAGACTTCCGGTATCCTGACCGTAGCAGGAAACAGTAAGAGTGTCGAAATGAATGTCACCGCCACAAAGAAAGACAACGGCGCGATTCAGTTCACAGGCTCCGTTTCTCTTCTGATGACGGACTTTGGCGTAGAACCGCCAACAATGTTTCTCGGAACCATCAAAACCGGGGATGCCATTACCGTGCATTTCGATGTTACGGCCAGGAATGCGAATACAACAGAATTGAGATAACTCTTTCATGAAATACCTATGCAGCCCTTCAAAAAACATATTGTTATTCTTCTGCTTGTAGCAGCCTCGAGCATTTGTTCTGCGCAGGAGCAGGATTCAGTGCCTTATATCCTACTTCAAGGAAGCAAGCTGTGGCTGGAGGGCAGCTCGACCATTAATACGTTTTCATGCGGAACAGAATCCGTTGTCGGCTTTGGTCGGGTATCGGTACGTGGATTGGACAGAGTGAGAACACAGGGAGGGGAACCTACAAGCCCACATACCAATTCAATCATTGAAGTTTCCATCCCAGTGATGACGCTGGATTGCGGTAATTCCTCCATGAATGATGATCTGCGCGAGGCGATGAAGTCTGCTTCTTTCCCGTATATCCGTTACCGGTTTCTTGAAGCCAAGCCGATGCAAACGGATTCCGAACTTTCACCTTCACAGATCTTTAACACACTCGGCGAAATTACCATAGCGGGAATTACGAACCGGATTGAAATCCCGGTTAAGGCCGAAGCATTAACCGGGGGCAGGTTTCGCCTTACGGGCAACAAGGCGCCTTCTATGCTCGACTTCAACATTACACCACCTACCGCTTTCTTCGGACTCATCAAAGCTCATGACAAGCTTGTTGTTCACTTTGAGCTGCTGGTAGGACCGGAGGATCTCTCTACGGATGAATTGACTCGGGCCGGGGATTTCAAGTAACGTACGGTGAAACAACGTGCTATGTATAAAGAAGGGGTGCTCGACTGAGCACCCCTTCTTGCGTTTCACAGTTCCGCCTTTAAAACTGTATCGCCGGAACATTTGTTACGATGTTACCGCGTTTCTCAGTTCGAAACGCACCATGATGCTCACCTTCACTTTGACGGGCGTTCCCCGTTGCTTGCCAGGGATAAATTTCGACTGCCGGAGCGCATCCACAGCCGCTTCATCGCACCCACCGCCTATTCCCTTGAGGACATCTGCGCGTATCACGTCGCCTTTCTCGTTCACGTAGGCTAACAAGATCACTTTGCCCTGAATCCCAGCCCTTAGCGCGATGTCCGGATACGCCACGCGCCTCATCAACCCCTCCACTCCGCCGATAAGTTTCGGTGGCTCCTCAACGACGACAAAGTAACTGTCTTCCTCGTCCTTGCTATCTCCTCCGTTCGGGGGCGGAGGCGGCGGAACATCTTCCGTAATGTCTAGCTCTGAGTTTTGGAGCGGCACATCATCCAGCGCTTCCGCTCCAGGCGCTTCAATGGGTATAGCCGGGCGCGGAGGTGGCGGCGGTTTATTCTCTTGCCGCGTTTGGACAACATCTTGTATTGCGATGGACTCTTTAACAAACATCACCGTCCGTCGTACACCCACCTCAGCCGGAAAAAACTCGAATCCCATAATAACACTGAAGAGAGCGAAAATGAGCGATAGCTCGAACAGCCGCTGTGGGGTTGTACCGAGTTTCTTTACGACATCCACGTTAACCTTCGGCGCAATCCCGGAGGGCCTTCTCATACGGCTTAAGAACGGATATTTGACTTTTTCGAGTAGCATGGCTTCACCTCATCACAGAGAAACGGCGGTCAACCGCTCAATAAACTAATGCTCTTCATCAATTCAAGAGTTACTCGATACGAACTGCTGCTGCGCTGTTCGCAGATTGCACAATGCCGTCGTGTTGGATGTTCCTCAAGCTCTTGCTCGTCAAGCTCCCGTTTGCACTCCTGGCAAAAGCCGTACGTCCCTGAAACAATGCGTTCGACGGCATCTTGCAGCTCTTTCGACTCTGGGCCTGGTATATGGCAGAGGATTCTGTGCTTTCTTAACGCCAGGAAGGTTTCATCAATCGTTAAGTTTGGGCGAACGCATAAGTTTCGCACATACAATTCGTTCAGAACCTCGCTGAGAGTCTGATGATATTCCCTCCAAATCAATACATCGACACGTTTGAGCAGGATTAATTTGAGCTTATTCAATACTTGAGCTTTCATGACGACCTCCGTAAGTTGACGGAAGCTCATTTACGATGAGTTCCGAAATCAACTCGGTAATTTCATTCACATCGAGCGGCTTAAAAAACACAAACGCTCCCAGCTTGAGGATTTCGCTGTCTAATGCCAGGTTCTCCTTGTAGTTACGCAGCAAAATGATAGGGGTCTTCAACGGAACCTGTTTTAACAATACAAGCTGCCTCAGACTTTCAGCAGGCATTGAGGGTAAATCGACTACCAAAACTCGCGGCGAAATGTCATGTATAAGCTGAAGAAGTTTTGACCACTCAGTTTCCATCACCGTGACGAACCGGTTTTCGAACAGCATCGTCAGGCTAACGGCAAGATCTTTATCCGAGCTGAATACGACGACCGGACCGTTCTCCACTTTTCCCCGGTCTAGTTTTGGGTCGAGCTTCGGACAATACATGCCGTCTTGTCTGTGGAAATATTTTTTTGAATCTCTCATCCCTTAAATAAACTGCAAGAGACGTGCCAGAGCAGGCGATGAACAAAGACGCTAAAATATTAATGGATGTACGTGCTGGAGGAGAGAAAATTCCCAATTGTGAAAACCCCACGCTGGGTATTTTCACTTTCGAGACATGAAGGGGAAACGACAGGAGGGCCGACTTTTACTATTTCGTCGGGATGCCGAGGTCGTCCATTTTCCTGTAGAGGGACGAGAGGCTAACCCCAAGAGCCTTCGCGGTTTTTTCCTTATCTTTTTGGTTCTGCTCGAGCTGACGCTCGATGTACGTTCGCTCGAATTGCTTCACCGCATCTCGTAGCGAATGACCGCTTGCCGCGGAATACGCTGTTCCATTGCCATTCGAAGGCCGAATATACTCTGGTAAATATTCTATCCCGATGTACTCTTTCTCGCAAAAGATCACCGCACGCTCGATGACGTTTTCCAGCTCCCGGATTTCGCCCTTCCATTGGTAATGCATTAGCGCACTCATCGCATCGTTCGTGATGCCCTTGATCGGACGGGACATCTGGTGCTTGTACATGTTGAGGAAGTGCTGCGCGAGCTGCGGAATATCTTCCGGGCGCTCGGTCAGCGACGGCAGATGAATCTCCACTACGTTCAACCGGTAGAACAAATCCTCCCGAAATTTTCCTTCCTCAGCAAGCTTCCTCAAATCGCGGTTCGTCGCGGCGATGATCCGAACATCCACCTTTTGGGAGTCTGTCATTCCGACCGGCGTGATTTCCTTCGCTTCGATGGCGCGCAGGAGCTTAACCTGCAAGTGCAGCGGGATCTCACCCACTTCGTCCAAGAAAATCGTGCCGCCATCTGCTGCTCGGAACATGCCCTCCTTATCCATAGTCGCACCGGTGAACGAACCCTTTTTATGTCCAAACAGCTCGCTCTCAAAAAGCGTCTCAACAATTGCGCCGCAGTTGACGGTCACGAAACGCTTGTTAGTGCGGTGGCTATTGTAGTGAATCGCCCGCGCCACAAGCTCTTTACCGGTCCCACTTTTGCCGGTGATCAAGATGGTGCCCTCGCTCGTTGCAACCCGCTTGATCGTCTCGAACACTTCATTCATGCGCTCACTTTTGCCGATGATGCGGTCGAAGTCATAATTCCTGTTCAATTCCTGGCGCAAGAGTGAGTTTTCGAGCGATAACGAGCGGTATTTCAAAAGCTTTTTGACACGGTACAGGAGGTCGTCAAAATCGACCGGCTTGAGGATATAATCATACGCTCCATTTCGAAGCGCCTGCACGGCCGTTTCAATCGAGCCGAAGGCGGTGATGATCATGACGAACGTCTGCGGCGTCCGCCGGGTGATCTCACCCAATAGTTCCATGCCCCGCATTTCGGGCATCTCAATATCAGTAACAATGACATCGAACGGCTTCTTCTCCTGTTTTTCCAGTGCTTCTCGACCGTTGGAAGCTTCCTCGACGTCGAAGCCTTCTTTTTTCAGAATGAACCCTAAGGACTCCCGAATAATTTGTTCATCATCAACAACGAGAATACGCTCAGCCACGTTGTGCTCCTTTCAATGGTAACAATACTTTAAATGTGCTTCCCGTCCCCGGCTCGCTTTCGACTAATATATCCCCGCCGAAGTTCTTCACGATACCGTAACTTACCCACAACCCAAGGCCGGAGCCCTTGCCAATTTCTTTTGTCGTAAAGAACGGGTCGAATATTTTTTCTTTGTCCTCTCGGGAAATGCCAGTGCCGGAATCTCGGATGGCGATTTCGATGTTATTCGTATCAAGGGCTGTCTGAATCCAGATTGACCCGGGCTTCCCCTGCAACGCGTCCACCGCGTTAATGAGAATATTGATAAACACCTGTGTTAATTGGTCCGGTACAATCATCAGTAAAGGAAGATTCTCCCCCATCGTTTCGTGGAAAGTAATCTCCCTCACCTTTTTACCGTATTTGACGATATTCAACGCGTCGCGAACAACCTGGTTCACATCCGTTGAACGAACCGTGTGCGTAGAGGGACGCGAGAAATCCACAAGATCCCGAATTGTGCGGGAAATCCTCCCCACCTGATTCTTAATCAACTCGAGCTTTTCCTTCGCAAAATCATCGCTCGTCGTGCGCTGGATGACTTGTACCAGCGACGAGATGGATGTTAGCGGGTTGCCCACCTCATGCGCGATGCCTGCCGCAAGCGTACCAATACTCTCCATCTTTTGCGACTGCACGAGTTGTTGCTCTAGCATTTTCTGTTCCGTGATGTCCCTGTGCGCCCCTAAAAATCCTACGACCTCCGCCTCATCGTCAATAATCGGTGAAATCAACAATTCCGTGTGCAAGGGAGCGCCGTCTTTTCTCCGGTTTTCAACTTGCCCCTGCCAAACTTTTCCGCCTAAAATAGTTCGCCACACATGCTGCCAAAATTGCCTCGAGTGTTTGTTGCTTCTTAACAGTTTGGGATTCTTGCCAATCAATTCTTCCTTAGAATATCCGCTCCACTTCTCAAAAGCCGGGTTCATGTAAATCATCAGCCCATGAGCGTCGGTAATCTGGATTGGGTTAATCGTTCGCTCTATAACGTTCGAAAAGCGCAGGAAGTCTAGGTCGCGCTGTTTTTGCTCAGTCATATCCCGGGCGATGACCACGCTGAATGTTCTCTCCATCGACTCAAGCTGCTTAATCTGCACCGAAACATCCAACGCTTTTGCACTGCCCGTGAGAAATTGAGAATCAAACCTCTTGCCATCGGACGTGAGGTACGAGAGAAATTCCGGCTGACGCCCCTCCGGCACGATTGACATCATCTGCTTCCCGGTCAGGTCATCCCGCCCAATCAACTGTGCTGCTGTCCGATTATAATCGGCTATAATCCCTTTCTCATCGAGAACAAATATGAGCTCAGGCATAAGGTCAAAAATCCTGTCGAACTTCGAATAGAGGTTTTGTGTGCTCATCCAATCTTCCGAATAATTGTTCTCGCTCATTAATGATGACAACCCTTGTGCCAGATTTCGCACTATTAAGAATAATGGAAAATCCATAGAAATCAGCAATAGTTCACACTGCCGATTCTACAATTTCTCAAATATAAGAAGAAATTCAGATAAATATTCCCATAATCGAGAAAATGGCCTATTAACCAAGGCGTTTTTGGAAGCGGGCAATACTAAGGGACAATATTGCCATCCCAAAGATGAGAAGTGCAAGTGCCTGCGGCCAGAGAGTTTCTATACCAACTCCCTTTAGAAAAAGACCGCGGACGATTTCGAGGAAATACCGAAGCGGAATAACATAGGTGAGAGCCTGAATAATCGGTGGCATGTTTTCGATCGGAAATGTAAACCCCGAAAGAAAAAGGAACGGAAACATCACAAAAAATTGCATCGTCATCAACGCTTGCTGTTGCGTGTGCGATACTGTCGAGACGAACAACCCAAGCCCGAGGGTCGTCATGAGAAACAACGCGCACAAGCCGAGCAAGAGCAATATACTGCCATGCAACGGTACTTCAAACCAGGTCGTGCCCACCACCATCACGAGAATTACATCGAGAAAGCCGATAATGACGTAGGGCAGTAGTTTACCGATGATGAACTCGTGCCGCTTAATGGGTGTGACGAGGATTTGTTCGAGCGTACCAATCTCACGCTCTTTCACAATTGCCGCGGAGCTGAACGCCGCCGTAATAATAAAGAGAATGAGAGCGATGACGCCGGGAACCATGTAGTTCGCACTGCGTAAATCAGGATTGAACCATACGCGCATTTCTGACTTCACGCGTGGAATGCGCACGCTGCCTGTCCGCAGCAATTCCGCTACGAGAATTTCCTGCGCAAATCCGGAAACGATTTGGGAAGAGTAATTCAGGCTGATGTTGGCCGTGTTGGCGTCCGCCCCGTCGGCAAGTAATTGTAGTTGAGCTTGCCCGCCGCTCGATAGATTGCGACTGAAATCGACTGGAATCACCATAGCGAGCGAGGCTTCACTCCGGTCAAGGTACGCGTCAATATCGTTCGGGTTATCGATATACTCGACGATGGTAAAATACCCCGTGTTCGTAAATCGCTGCACGAGCTCCCTGCTCATCGAGCTACGGTCGAGATTGCATACCACCATGGGAATATTTTTGACATCAACCGTTGCGGCATAGCCGAGCAAAATTGTTTGTAGAATTGGAGCGACAAGGATAAGAGGCAACATCCGCCTATCCCGTCGGATTTGCAGAAACTCCTTGATCATCAATTCGCGTATACGTTTCATCGTGAAAGCTCCCGCCGCAAGCGCAGGCTGCTGATGCCAAGCACAACCACGGTAAACATGCCCATGTAGAGAAATTGCTGCCACACTGCCTCGAAGCCGACACCCTTAAGTATGACAGAGCGTAAAATCGAGAGGAAGAACTTTGTCGCCATTGCATTCGATATCACCTGCAAGGCTAGGGGCATGCTGCTGATCGGGAAAATAAATCCCGACAACAAAAATGCAGGTAGCAAAGAGGAGAACACCGACATGAGGTAGGCGACCTGTTGAGTCTCGGCTATTGAAGAAATCAGCATGCCCTGTCCAAGTCCGGCAATGAGAAATAACAGTATTGCCGAGTAGAGCAGGAAGAGATTCCCCCTCACCGACACATCGAACAACTGCCAGCCGAGTATCAGCACAAGTGTTGATGAGAACAGGGCGATAATCAAGTAGGGAATTGTCTTGCCGATAATAATTTCTTCCGCTCGTAAGGGAGAAGTTTTCAATTGCTCCATTGTGCCCATTTCTTTCTCCCGCACAATGGACAGCGAGGTCGAGATGACTGTCGCAATCATTAAGATTAAGCCAAAAAGCCCGGGCACGAGGTACTTCGCCGTTTTAAGCTCAGGGTTATACCAGAGTTTCGGCCTTAAATCGATTGGAAATGCCAGCGATTTGCCCCGTTGTTCAAGCCATTCCGTTTGGATGCGGGACGAGTATGCTTGAATCGCTTGCGTCATGTATCCTGCTGCCGCCGTGGCTGAATTGGAGTTTGAGCCGTCGAGAATAACTTGTATAAGCGCCTCGTTGCCAGCGTCAAGTTCATGCGAAAAATCCGCGGGAATAACAATGACGAGGTGTGCGCTGCCACCTTCTAATACGGCATCGATCTCATCCTTCGAGTTAAGTGTTACGAAATAATCGAAGTATTCCGACTGCGTCATGCCGGCAATAAGATCTCGGCTGCGCGCGGTGCGGTCCTCGTCGTACACGGCAAGCTTTAAATGTTTCACATCAAAATTGAGTGCGTATCCGACCAGCAGGAGCATGAATGCCGGGAAGAAAATGAGAATCGCTAACGCCCGTATGTCGCGCGCGATCTGACGAAATTCCTTTTTAACGATAGGTAGTATGTTGAGAGTCATGCTTTGCGCTCGTCTTCCTCAGCAATCAAATGAATAAATACATCTTCGAGCGATGGGACAATTTGCTCCAATCTGTGCATTTTCTTAGATTGAGCATCGAGTAGCTTCTTTATTCTCGCTTTCCCATCCTTTATGCCGCTCGTGCTGACGTGGAACGACGAGCCGAAGATCGACGTTTCAGTCACCCAGTCTTGTTTCTGCAGCAAGTCCATCGATTCAATCGGATTGTCGCTCTGCACTTCGAAAATCTGATATCGGTCGAGACGTTGTTTCAATTCAGTGGGCGAACCGAGCGCGATGAGTTTCCCCGCATAAATAAATCCGATCGTGTTACAGTGCTCAGCTTCATCCATATAGTGCGTTGTCACAAATACTGTGACGCCGTTGTGAGAAAGCGTGTAGATGAGATCCCAGAAATCCCGTCTCGAAACCGGGTCGACTCCGCCAGTTGGCTCATCAAGAAACACAATCCCCGGTTCATGAAGAATCGCGCAGCCAAGCGCGAGCCTCTGTTTCCATCCGCCAGAGAGATTATGCGTAAGCATTTTCTCCTTTCCGCCAAGCCCCGCCATTTGGATCGCCCACTCTTTACGCGCTTTTAACCGTTGACCTTCCAACCCATACACCCCACCATAGAAATTTATGTTTTGCTCGACCGTCAAGTCTTCATAAAGTGAAAATCTCTGCGACATGTAACCGATGTTCGCCTTCACCAAATCGGATTGTTTGCCGACATGATATCCGCCCACAACTGCGCTGCCTGTGGTTGGGTCCAACAAGCCACAGAGCATGCGGATCGTCGTTGATTTTCCCGCGCCATTGGGACCGAGGAAGCCGAAAACCTCTCCGCGCTTCACGTTGAAGTTCATATTGTCAACCGCAACAAAGGAGCCGAATCGCTTCGTCAGCCCCTCTACTGTAACGGCGTAATCGTTTGTACTAACTTGCTTCATATTATTACTCACTCGACGCATCGTTGGAAATCCCCGCGGCGTGCTTGAGCGCCGCTTGTGCGAGTTGGTAATCGATATTGGCCTGCAGGTAATTAAGCCTCGCCTGAAGCATCGCCACCTCGGCATCCAGCACATCAGTGTTGGTACCGATGCCGCTTTTATATTTTTCGTTCGTGATGCGATAGTTCTCTGACGCCTGCTCCAGACCCTTCTTTGCCACAGCCTGCTTTTGTTGAGACTCCTGCACTTTCCAATACTGTTGCATCACCTGCATTTCCACAGCATTTTCAAGCTGCAGCAGTGCTGCATCCGCCTGCTGTACGGAGGCTTCCGCCTGGCTGACCTGGTGCGACGTCGTCAGCCAATCCCACACATTCCATTGCACTGTTACTCCAACGTCCCACGTCCCTTCCCATCTATCAGTTGGCGGAATGATTCTCTGGTTCGGCTTAGCGTAGTCGTATCCCGCCGTCAGTGTGACTTGCGGGTACCAGCCACCGCGTGCGGTAGAAACTCCAGCCTCGCTCAGTTCCTTGCGGGCGCGCGTGGCTTTAAGCTCCGGGCGATTCTGACGCGCAGTCTGCAACAGTTCCGATGCGGCTTCCGGTGTTTCTACAGCACTAATACTTTCGGGATTATCAGAGGGAACGATCTTTGTCTGCAACGACTTGCCCATCAAATTGTTGAGCGCCATGTTTGCCAAGCGGCGGTTGCTCTCCGATTCGATGAGTTTAAGTTTTACCTCTGCAAGTTGAACTTCTACTTTATACACCTCATTTTCCGTTGCCAAACCCTGTCGGGAAAAATTTTGCACGTCCCTGAGGTGCTCCGAAACTTGAGCAACTGTTTGCATTAATACCTCTTCCATCTGCCGCGCACGGACGAGATTCCAATATGCTTTCTTCACATCAAGAATGAGATCGCGCTCATCTCTGATAAAATCTTCTTGCGTTGCAACAGCATTAAGCTCCGCTGCTTCTGCGTTATTCAGGAGTCGGAATCCTGTAAAAATCGGCTGCTGAAGTGATACACGCGCCGAGTAGCTATGATCGATACTCGGAAAGAGCGTGAGCGAGCCAAGTCCCGGCACAGTAACACCAAACGGATCAACCTCGCTCAACTGCGCGAACTTGCTGGTGAACTTTACTTGCGGAAGCAATGTCGAGAACGCCTCACTCGCTTTTGCCTCGGAAGCAAGGACTTTCGCCCGCGACGCCTTTAAGCTGTGATTGTGTTGCCACGCTTCCTGTACACAGGTTTGCAAGCTGAGTTGGATTTCGGTTTGCGCATTAGCGAATTGGCCACTAGCAATCAAACCAATGATAAGCCGAAAAAGAAAATTTTTACTCATACTGAACCTCGTTTAAGAAGTAATCCTGGATATAAACACGTCTTCAAGTGACGGAGAAATTTGTTTTTGACTTTCTACTTCAATGCCTTCAGCTCGGAGAATGCTATCGAGTTTCTTTAATGTGGATTTCTCTTTCGGGATAACTGCGTGAATCCTATCCCCAAACAGTTGCGCGCTGATACCGGATTTTGATTCATTAAGTGCAAGAATAGCCTTCCGCGCATCCCTAACAACTATTTCGACAACGTCTTTTGTGAATGATTGCTTGACCGCTTCGGGCGTATCGCACACAAGAAGCTTTCCCTCGTTCAGCAGCGCGACGCGCGTGCTGCGTTCGGCTTCATCGAGGTAGGGCGTACTGACGACAATCGTGATGCCGGACTTCAGGAGTGTGGAGAGAATCTTCCAAAAATCTCGCCGCGAGACAGGGTCTACGCCCGTCGTCGGCTCATCGAGAAATATCACATCGGGCGTATGAATCAACGTGCACGCGAGCGCGAGTTTCTGCTTCATACCGCCGGAGAGTCGCCCTGCAAGCCGATCGCGGAATTGCACAAGCCGTGTGAACTGCAGCAGCTCCTCTTTGCGTGCTTTGAAATCCTTCACGCGGTGTATTTCGGCAAAGAAGTCAATGTTCTCGTCGACGGTCAAATCCCCATAAAGACTGAATTTCTGGGAGAGATAACCAATGCGTTTTTTTATAGCCTCCCGCTCGGATTTCATCGATAAATCAAGTATTGTGACATTCCCCTCGTTTGGCGGCAATACTCCGCACATCATGCGGATTGTGGTGGTTTTCCCAGCCCCATCCGGACCGACCAGAGCAAAGATTTCACCTTTACGGATATTCAACGAGAGGTGATTCACTGCGATAATCTTATCATTCTTCTCACCAAACTCTTTGACGACGTTATTAAGTATGACCGCATGAGACATTGTTATTGTCCTGTGCTAAAGGTAACATCAGCAGGGATACCGGCTTTCAACGAACCGTCGGGATTGACAACTTTTAATTTTACGCCGAATACAAGCTTCGTGCGCTCATCGCGAGTTTGGATGTTCTTGGGAGTAAATTCCGCCGTCGGCGATATAAACACAACTCTGCCGTCGAAATTTCTATCGGGAAAAGCATCAACCTGCACTTGCGCAGTGCTTCCTAATTGGATTTTCGGGATGTCCGCCTCGGGCAAATACACGGTTACGCTCATCTCCTGCAAGTTAGAGAGTTTCACAACCGCCATACCCGGAGAGACAAGCTCTCCCCGCTCGATGTAGCGTTTGGTCACCGTTCCCGAAATGGGAGCAACAATTCTGCAATCGTTGACCTTCTTCCGTAGTGCCGCCGCTTGAGCGCTTGCCTGATCCCTGCGCGCACGGGCGGCGATAATCTCTTCTTGCCGCGAACCTTTGATTGCTTTCTCGTACGTTTGCTGAGCAATCGTGAAACGAGTTTGGGCATCATCCAATTGCTTTTGTGAGACACTCTTTGCCTCGTATAATTCCTTCATCCTCTGAAGGTCCGTCTCTGCGCTTTTGAAATTCGCTTCCGCTTGCAGGACATCCTCCTTTCGCATGCCTTCGAGTGTGAGCTTGTACTGTGCTTCTGCCATTGCCAGCCCGGCCTCTGCTTGTTTGAGCTGAAGCGACAGGTCGGTTGTATCCAACACGACGAGCGTATCGCCTTCACGCACAGAAGCACCTTCGTCTACGTAGAGCTGCTCTACAGCGCCGCTCGCTTGAGCGCTAACTGTAACTTCAGTCGCTTCGAGCGTCCCAGATTCAGTGATGGTTGAGCCGTCATTATCGTCGCAACCGATGAGGACTGTGACAAACACAAACCCAATAAAAAGATTTAACCATGAAGAACGCTGAGATCGCGGAGCACTATACTTGAGGCTCCTCTGTTCCGGAACTGCTCTCAAAAACCAAAAAACTGTCATGCCCGCAGATTTTAAGCGGGCATCCACCTGCTGGATTCCCGACAAAAACGTTCGGGAATGACAAGTGGTAATTTTTTCTGAGATGGGTTCTTTATATTTCCTCTGTGTCTCTCTGTGTCCTCTGCGGTAAAAAAATGTTTTCATGATACATGCCTCAGTTTATAAGTTTGGGGAATACGTTGGTTCAAAGAGATGAAGTTTCGCACGTGCGTCATCCGTCAACGCGCCATTGAAGAGCACCTTGAAAATCGATTGAAATGCTTCGCCAGCCGAGAATGATTGCTCCGAGAGCGTGTACGGGTTGATAATTCCCTCCACGCACGTAACAAACATCAACATAAAGATGTCCGTGTTGAGGTCCGGGCGAAACACCCCCTCTTGTTTCGCCTGCTGGAACATGACTTGCACTTTCGTCAAGAGTTGCTCCCTGCGGAAGCTCTCGATTTCCTTCCAGAGTTCGGGCGCATGCTTTTTCATATCCAGCATCATCTGCGCCCTGCCGGTTCGGCCGACAATACTTCCAATGACCGAAAGGAACTCCGTTAATTTTTGCTCAAACGGCTTATCGGATGAGACGATGTTTCCAACTTGCCGCTCAACCCGCCTCATCATAAAGTGCGCCACCGCGCGCATAATGTCTTCCTTGCTCGGAAAAAACTTGTAGATCGTCTTCTTGCTCATGCCAATTTCAGAGGCGATCTCATCCACTGTGACCTTCGAAAAGCCCTGAGAAAAAAATTTCTCGCCCGCAGCTTGCAGGATTCGTTCTTTTTCTTGTTGGTCTGACATGTTTTTCTACCTTAGTGTTCTAAGTTATATTTTGGAAACTATAAAAGTTTTTTTAGTTTCCGTTCGGGTAATAAAAAAGCCGTTTTCACGGACTCTTAACTTCTTATACGAAAATAGCGAAAAATTTGTTTCATGTCAAGGGGAATTTTTCGCTTATAAAGTTGGGTGGCTTGTTGCAGGCACACAAGCCACCCTTTACGCATCCCACCGTGTATCTACGCTATATACGTCGTAGCATTTTATCCTTGATGAGCCGCTCGATTTTGAGCTTGGGAATTTCAGGCCGGACCTTCATACGGATATCTTCTTTCAACTCATCCATTTTAAATTTCAGCTCCTCAAGTTCAGGCGTGTATTTTTCAATGTGAAAGCGCGGAAGCATTTTCAAC
Organism: Ignavibacteriota bacterium; assembly: GCA_022616555.1. Taxonomy (GTDB): domain Bacteria; phylum Bacteroidota; class Ignavibacteria; order UBA10030; family UBA10030; genus JAKEEG01. The sequence continues at coordinate 40,545 of JAKEEG010000077.1, forward strand.
CTCATATCGAAGTCTTCTCCTAATTCACCATCAAACCCCATGCCCCACGGCTCCGTGCGGAAATGATAGTAATTCCCTTCATCGCCTTCTTCGATCTCAACTGAGAGTTTCTGGGTTGAGCCCTTGCGGATCACCTCGATATCAACCTTCTCGCCTCCCTCGTAATCCGAGAGAATGTCCCAGACATCGCTTAGTTCTTCGACCTGTTCGCCCGCCAACTTTACAATCACATCGCCTGCTTTCAACCCTGCTTTCTCGGCGGCGCTTTCCTTTTCAACGCTTTCTACAAGCACGCCTTTGCCGTCCGGCGCCTGGAAGTATTTGCCCAATTGCTCGCTCAGAGGGCGGAGGTCGGCACCGATCGCCTTGCTGGAGCCGAACATATGCATACCCATGCCGTTGTGCGAAAAAACCTTGCTCATTCGATTGGGGTTCTTGCCCACGGTGAGGGCGAGCGTTTGGGACGCTCCCTTACGGTCGATTTTGACATCGACTTTCGTCCCTGGCTTCACCCTGCGGACAGCTTTGGAGAGGTCCTCCGCATCATAAATCATCCGCTCGCCGAACTGGACCACGACATCGCCCTCTTTGAGCCCTGCCTCAGCTGCCGGACTTTTCTCTTCCACTTCATTAATCATAGCCCCTTCATCCACCTTATTGCCGTTGGCTTTGGCAAGCTTGCGGTTTAACGATTGAATCGAAACGCCGATATAACTTCTGCTGCTGCGCGAAGAGCTATACACTTCTACCGGGCGCCCGGGATCCTGCGGCGCTTCGGTTGTAACGGGGAGCGTATCATACGATCCCACCATTAACAGTGCGGTTAGTATTGTCGATACCATCATGAGACTTCCTCCTTGCTAAAGTACAATGCAGTGAATTTCGTACGTGTATAGACGCAGCAATAACTGGGAGTGTTCCCTGCTACTGGGCAGGAGCAGCAACAAAAAAGCCCTTGTTTCAAGGGCTTTTTACTGTTGAGATGTCCGACTTTTAGCTCTGTACGCGCGCTGCTATAAGTCGGACACGTATACTACACTAAAACGCAAAAGGGCACGATATATCGTGCCCCTACAAAAAATCTGTATCCGCTTTTATCCGTTTAATCTGCTGCTTCAGTGTTCTATTTTTTTGTTTTAGTCTGTTGCGTTTGCTGCAACGCGTCCAACCCGCCGCGAATTTTGTAACCGATCTGCTCGCCGTCGATAAAGATAATAATTGAGTCGGCATTGACTTGCTCGACCATAGCATTCTGTGTCTTCTGTCTTTGTTGAGACACGTTACGATAGAGCGTGAAATTGAGATAGCCGTCCTGTTGCTCGATCAACGTCTGGACAGTATTCGCATCGAGCCTCTGCTGTTTCATTTGTTGTGAGCGCGGCAGTTCTTCGACGGGCAACTCGGTTACTGTAACAGCGGTAGTATTGGCTTGTTGCACCCCCTCTGGCCGTATTTGTGGCGCAGCGAGTACTCGCTTCTCTTTAAGAGCCTCTTGGGCAGCGGCTTGTTGGAGTGCATCAGCCGACTGCTTACTCGTAATGACAATGCCATCCACCCAAATCTGCGGCCGCGGGATATCACCTTCTAGTGCCGCCATTTCCTGCCGTCCATCTATCAACGCTTCATCCTTCTTCGCCATAGCACCCGCGGCAGGAGCTGGTGATTCGGCTATATGCAGATCACGTTCTGCTCTCTTTCGTTTCGATTCTTCCTCACGCTGCGCAAAGGACTCGGCTGCCTTCGCGTCGTAACGCGAACGGTCTGCTGTTTCTCCCGTCGCCAAGCGCTCAGCTGGTTGCGGTGGTTGGACGTCATCTGCCTGACCGGCCTTATCTATCTTACCAAGGGCGCCCGCCTCGCCCTGCAACTCCTGCTCCGTAGTGCCCTGCTGAGTATCATCGCCAAGGGGGATCCACTTGTTATAGACTCCCAACCCAAACAACACTACGAGCGTCGCAGCGATGCTTACAATGCGCACCCAGGGCGTACGCTGCTCAGGCGGGGACTGCCCGGCTTGTACGCGCTCTTTCAAACGGGCTTTCATCTCATCCCGCCCCACGCGCTTGATACCGAGAACAAGCCGCTGCTCATCGCGCACGGTGCTCTGGCACTCCTCGCACGTCAGCAGATGCGCCTCAAGCTCTTTGCGCCGCGCGGCATCAAGCCTGTGCAGTACGAACTGCTCGAGCAGCTCTGCGTCTTGTGTCCAATGTATGTTGGGTGAGTTGGTCATTGTTGAACCCATCCCCTAACCCCTTCCCTAATTATTAGGGAAGGGGAATATGGCATTTTTATTCCGACAAATATTTTTCTAACTGCTTTAATACATCGGTTAGTCGGCGTTCTACTTCTTCATTCTTGAAACGCACTACCCGGATACCTTTATTGTTGATTAAATGAGTTCTCAATTCGTCGTGTTCTTTCTGCCGCTCATGAATTCTTCCGTCTAGCTCAACAACTAACTTGCGTTCATAACAATAAAAATCAGCAATGAAAAATGTTGGTCTGCCTTCGTTGAGGCATAATAACGGGTGTTGCCGCAAGAACTTCTTACCCAACAACTTTCTATCTCGCAACTCTTCCCATAGGATGCGCTCGGCCTCCGTCATATTCTTCCGCAGTTCGCGTGCTATCTGTTTTGCGAACTCTAAAAGTTTTTTACTCATACGTACTCATTCGACCTCCCCTTCCCTGATTTTCAGGGAAGGGGCTGGGGGATGGGTTAAGTCATTTGTAATATCCTCTCCAGCGCCTTCTTGCATTGATACTTTTTCGCCTTTACCGTATCGGCGTTGGCGAAACCCATCCTCTTCGCGATTAACTCCGTCGAAAGCTCCTCCCAATAGAACAACATCAGTAACGTTCTGCACGGTTCGCCTAATTTATTGAGCGCGATCCGCACAAGTTGAGCCGCTTCATCATCGATCAATTCATCCAACACTGAGATACCGCCATCTCCAATCTGGTCGGACTCAAGTTCCGTGGGAATTTCCCTTTTCATTCGCGAGAGCTTTCGGTACCACATATTCCTAACGGTCGCATATAAAAACGTACTCAATTGCGCGGTCAGCTCAAACTTGCCTGATTGGATCCGCTCCCATAAAATCACCAACGCCTCCTGCAACATATCCTCCGCGTCGTCCGGCGTCCCGCTGTTGCGCGTAACAAATGCCGTGATAGGCTTCCGGTTCGCCTCATACACCGAGACCAATGCCTCTTCGTCTCCCGCCCGGATGCGTTCAACTATGCGCTGGTCAGATTGTATCAGGCTCAACGACGGGCTCATTTACCTTTCACTAGTTAATGACATAAATAGACAACAGGTAAACGAAATTACTCATAATCAACCATTTTTCAAACTTCTCAAATTAAGGAGGGTAGTATCATGAAACTCACGCAGTTTTTCGCCGTCATAGCGGTCGTATTGCTGACAACGGCGTTGGGCTTCGCGAACGACCTGTTCCCGACTCGCACAATCGGGCTTAACGCCCGGCTGAACAGCCCCTACATCTCATCCCTAGGAGGTGTCGCCTACCTACACGTTTCGGTCACTACGCCGAATATCGGCGTCGCGAAGCGGCGGCCAATGAACATCTCCGTCGTGCTTGACCGCAGCGGCTCGATGGCGAGCGAAGGAAAAATCGACTACGCCAAACGCGCGTTGAACTCGCTTATCGACCAGCTCACCAACGACGATATTCTTTCCATCGTAATTTATGATGACTATATCGACGTTCTGCGGCCCGCCGCGCCGGTCCGTAACAAGTGGGAAGTGAAGCGGCTTGTCGAATCCGTCTATGCGCGCGGAGCCACCAACCTCGGCGGCGGGATGATGGAGGGCTTCAGGCAGGTAGAGCAATATGTGAGCAAGGAATTCGTCAACCGTGTCGTGCTGCTTTCCGATGGCTTGGCGAACGAAGGTATCGTTGACCCGTATCAACTCAATAAGATAGCGAAACAGTACCGCTCTAAATCCATCACCATCACCACGATGGGCGTTGGGCTGGATTATAACGAGAACCTGATGGTCGGCTTGGCGAACAACGGTGGCGGAAATTACTATTTCATCGAAAGCCCGAATACGCTCGCATCAATCCTACGGAAGGAATTTAACATGCTGTCCAGCATTGTTGCGCAGAATGCCGTGTTGGAGCTTTCGCTCGGCAAGGGCGTGCACCTGAAAGACATCATTGGCTGCGAGTACCGCCCTGAGAATGCCTTGTATCTTGTGCCTATCGGCGATCTTTATGCGAACGAGACGCGCGAGTTTACGCTGGAACTTGTCATCCCGCCGGGCAGGCGCTCATTCACCGCCGCGAGCGGCGTGCTGCGCTACAAGACGGAATTCGCCGGCTTGCGACGCCAACCGGAATTCGATGTAACAATCCACTACACGGACGACTACGTCATCATCGAAAAGAACCGTGATATGGAAACGCAGGCCAAAGCCGACATCGCCGTCTCCACACGCCGGGTAGAAAAAGCGATGGAAGCTGTCGATGAAGGCCGTATGGATGATGCTGCCAAGGAATTGCGCGATGCGAAATCGGTATTGATGGCATCACCTGCGGCATCTGCAGATGGCGCCGGAGCGGGATACTTACTACAACAAGCGGGAGAGTTGGACAAGTACGAACAACTGTTGAAAGACAGTACTGATACCCGCCGGGCGAAGAAGGCAATCCAGTACGAAAATTACAGGAACCAACGAAATAAGAAGTAATTTGGTAGGGGTTTTGTCGAAGGCATCCCTTCGGAGATTAACCAAACCCCTACCTAAACCTGCGAGGTTTTAAAAACCTCGCAGGTTTTTCATTTATATCACACTGGTATCGTCAACTTCACCTTGTTGCCCTTCTCCAAGAACTCTACTTTCAGATACTTGTTCGTGATGGCGATACCGCGGCCGTGGTTGTCAAATACGCGCACTTCGTCCATTTCGATATACTGCTTCCAGTCGAACCCCTCGCCTTGGTCTTCCACTACAAGCGTAATACTGTCGGCATCACGCTTAAATGCCACTTGCACATACTTCTCTGCGTGTTCGGGAAGTCCCACGCGGCGCTCCACCTCTTTCAGCCATATGCCTTTTTCCACAAGCTCGGATTTTTCGCGATAGGAAATCCCTAAATTCCCGTGCTCCACCGCGTTCGTGATGATTTCTGTAATCCCTACCACGTACTGAGGCGAGCCGGTCGCGTTGGCAATCCGCACGGCCAACGATTCTCCCTCTGTCAGCGAGCGAAACCGGAATACACCCTCCTGCAAATGCTGGAAGGAATTCTCCCCTTCCCGCACCTGCCGGTAAAGCTCCTGTCTATTCCGGAAATCCGCTACCGCCGCCTGCACGATCGATTTAATCAGCTTCGCATCTGCGGGCTTGATCAGATAATAGAATGCGCCCTCTTCAATTCCCTGCCGGATGTGCTCGGGACCCGCCATTCCGGTGAGCATTACTACGGGAATATGCTCCAACTCCGGCTGCTGCTTCAACCATTTTAATACCTCAATACCGGACATTCCCGGCATCGACCAGTCGAGCAGTATCGTAGCAAGCTCGCTTTTCGCTGCAGTGATAACCTCCTGCGCTTCCAGTCCATCCCGCGCCTTTAAGACACGGTAACCGGAGTCCTTCAGGAAGTTCCCCGTGAGGTACAACATCTGTACATCGTCATCAACGAGAAGAATAGTATTCATAGTGCGCGGTACAACGGGTAGGGGCACAATATATTGTGCCCCTACCAAAAGAACTAAAGATTGCCGAAAGAAGCAAGAGACCCAAAACCTGCGAGGTTTTAGAAACCTCGCAGGTTTAGTAATTTACTTCACCAGCTCGGTAACCGCCTTGCCGCCGCCCATTGCTGCCGGTAACTGCATTTCGGATTTCACCGTGCGGCGTCCGTCTTTGCTAATCCACAATGTCGTGTTTCCGCCGCCTTCTTCTTCCGATTTCAACTCTACTTTGAACGTATCAAACGTGCCCGCAGCAACCGTTACTTTTTCTGAACCCGACACTTTCAATGACATTTTCCTGGCCGCCGCGCTCATCATATCGAACGTCTCAATCGTACCGCTGTATCCTTCAGTGAGTGGGAGCGTACTCACGGGAATTTCCAAGCCGGCGCCATCCGTAAGCACAGGACCAGACGTCTTTGCTTTAATCGGCATCTCCTGAGGCCCGGCAACAATTTTTCCTTCTACCGCACTCGACGTAAAGTTCATCGACATTGTTGCCATACCTTGTGTTCCCGAGCGGTGTATCGGCAACATTGTTGTTGCATCCACATCCAGCGTATCTGTGGCACTGCCCATGGGACCACTGCCAGCATCAACAATACGCCATATTTTTCGGTCGCTAAGTGTTGCTTCGGAGATAGTTCGCTTGCGGTTGATCGTCATCTCTTGTCCCCTCATATTGAGCTTCATCGAGTAGTCCGCCGTGTAGGGCTTGAGCATCGATCCTTTGAAGGCATTCATAAGGGATTTCGATTCCGCCATCGCTGGCTTTTCCGGGAGTGTGACAGTCTTGATGTCTACTGTAAGCGCGGTAAGTTTAGACTGAACCTCCGGCGTCACTGATTCCTGGTAGCGTCCGCCCAAATGTTTCGCGAAGAATTTTTCCATTGCCGTGTAGTGCGCCATCCGGTTATCGCGTCCGGCAAAGCCGTGGCCTTCATCCGGTGCGACGAGATATTCCACCTGCCGTCCGAGCTCGCGCATCGCTACGACAATCTGGTCTGACTCGTGCTTCTTCACGCGCGGGTCGTTTGCGCCCTGCACCACCAACAGCGGCGCTTTGATGTTCTTGGCGGAGTTCAACGGCGACTGCGCTTCGAGCATCTTCAAGTCCTTCGCGTCGTCCATGTCGCCCACGCGCACGGCGAAGATTTTCTTAATCGGCGCCCAGTACGGCGGGATGGAGTTCAACAGCGTGATGATATTAGAAGGACCCACGTAGGAAATTCCCGCCGCATACAAATCAGGTGTGAACGCCAGTCCGGCGAGCGTCGCGTAGCCTCCGTACGAGCCGCCGTAAATCGCCACACGTTTCGGGTCGGCAATGCCCTCTTTAATAAGGAACTTCACCGCGTCCGAAATATCGTGCTGCATGGAGCCGGTACCCCACTGCTTGTTGCCCGCGTTGAGATACTTCTTGCCATAGCCGGTTGAGCCGCGGAAGTTCGGCTGGAACACCGCATAGCCGCGGTTGGCAAGGAACTGCGCTTCAGCGTCGTAGCCCCACGTGTCGCGCGCCCACGGCCCACCGTGGATGTTCATTACGGTTGGCAAATTTTTCGCCGCCACGCCTTTGGGCACAGTGAGATAGCCGTGGATTTTCATGCCGTCCCGCGCGGTGTACGTCACGGGCTTCATCGGCGCGAGGTTTTCTGTCGGAAGTTCCGGCCTAGCTTTATACACAAACTCCGCCTTGCCGGTCTTCGTGTCGTAGATGTAGCGCGAGCCGGGGTCCACGTCGCTGGAAAGCTGCACCATCCACACCGTCTCGTCTGCCGTTGTGCCCGTGAGTGACACTTCACCGTCCGGCAGGGCTTTCTTCATGCGCTCCCAGTCCTCGCCGAATTTTTTCTGTTTGGGATACACGCGCACGCGGTCGCCAAGGTAAAATGTGGCGAGCAATTCATTGGAGACGTCAGAGAAAATCGCGTTGGTAAGGTCAACTTCATTCTCCGGGTCTTTGTCGATAAGCTCCGTTTTGCCCGTCGCAAGGTCGAATAATTCCAATTGCGTCTTATCCAGTTTGCCGCCTTTGTTGGTAATGATATATACTTTCTTGCCGTCCGGCGTAAAGTGCACGGTATTCACAGACTCTTCATTCGTCACCGAATAAATCACCGTGAGCGTGTCCGGGTCAACGCGCAGGACGTCCGTGCCGCCGGTAGAATTAATGCGCACGCCGAGCCGGAGGCTGCCGTCGAGGTCGAATACCCAGCCCGCAACGTTCTCTTCGTTCTGGCGGATGAGCTTCCGCTCGCCTGTGACAATATTCAGCCGGTACACATCGTGCAGTTCCGGCTTGCGGTCGTTAATGCCGACCATGATTTCATTTGGCGTGTTTTTCGGTACATCATAGATTTGGATGCGGACTTTCTCCAGCGGCGTGAGGTCGTTGGAGGCAGGTACAGGATCGCCAGTTGCAGTGGGAGAAACCGCATATACGTGGAAGTTCTCGTCGCCGCCTTTATCCTGCACGTAAAGAATATACTTGCTGTCGCGGGACCAGAAGTAGCCGCCGATCGGTCGCGCGGTATCCGCCGTGAGAGGCCGTGCGCTCTCGAACGGCGCCGAGCGTTCCTTCACCCAAATGTTGCGCACCCCGTTGAAGGGCTTGAGGAATGAAATATACTTGCCATCGTTTGAGAGCTGTGCGCCCGCGATTTCCGGGTCGCCAAAAAACAGCTCGCGGTCGATAATCGGCGGCTGCTGAGCCATCGCGGTAAGGCTTATTACCACGAAGGTCACTAAGAACACTAAAAAGCGTTTCATGTTGAAATTCCTTATTGAAGAGAGTTTAGAGTTGCGAGTTTCCTGTTTCGAGTTTTGGGTTGGTCGGGACAACAATGAACGAACAATTTGGGTGGGATGCAAGGATGGGGGGCGCTGTTGCGTCGCTGGTTAGCCGCAGCTGCCTACCAGTCAATTATTTTTATCTTCAATAAACCAGGAAGCTAAAAACCCTGCAAGAGTACCAAACAAACCGACACCCGCAATCATTAAGATGGCAGCAACAATCCTTCCTTCAGTTGTAACTGGATACATGTCGCCATATCCGAGAGCTGTTAAAGTCTCAAATGACCACCAAAGAGCATCTTCAGCAGTCCTAATGTTGCTTTCGTCTGTATTCTCAACATTCAAAATAGTAATCGAAGAAAAGATGAGGAGCAAAAGCGAGATGTAAAGAACCGCAGAAAAGGTTCCTTGCTTGCGGTTTTTGAAAATGTAGAAAACAAGCAATTTAATTGATCGAAGTGCTCTGAGAATACGAATCAGGCGAATCAGGCGTAATACCCGCCCTGCCCGAAGCGTATCTAACATTGGAATGCTCGATATGAAATCAATCCAGCCCCACTTCATAAACTGAAGTTTGTTTTGCGCCTTACCAAATCGTATTGCGAAATCGATCAAGAAGATAACACAAATTCCATTGTCTACAAGAGTAAGCAAATTCGGGTAGTGTCCTAATTACAAATTAGGGAAGGCGCTAAGTATGATAAAACAGGGGATTGCGGAAAGGAAAAAGGAATACCAAAGGCTTGCTATAGAAGCCTTAACGATACTCGAAGTCGTAGAAGAGGCGTTAGAATCTGAGAAAGCGGCTAATGGTGTTATCGAAGCAAATCTTCAGCGCGTTTCCTCAGGTCGTGAATACTCTGTTCCGGTTTTACCTGTTGAGCCAAAAACATTGCCAGAAGAAGGTTCAGTTTTTTGAGTTCTCTTTCAATGGAGAAAACACTCTGCCTGATTTGAACAATGGAATTATCTAAGTTTGGATAGTCCATTGGTAGTACCCCCTATATGTTTTGTTCGTGGTGATAAAGAAGTTTTACGTTCTTTGAAAATAAAAAGGGCGGGTTGAACCGCCCAGTTTCTAACGTAACACGACAGCTAAGATTGCGGCAATAGCCAATAAGACTTTTGCAACGTCAATCTTTAAGTCGAGCTTACTCTCTGTCCATTTCATTGGATTGCTCCGTCGAAAAGGACTGAGGCGCCTCAATCCGTTAGCGGAATGAGCATTATTTATCGTGGCGTTGCTACCACGTTTGGGTTGTTGAACGTTACAACAATCCAAAATTCGACACCAGCAATGTCGAAGTCTCCACCTTTCCGGGTGGGTTCGTTATTGTGGTGCCATTTAGCCGGAGCTAACAACTCCGACACAGGGTGTGTTAGCACCCTCATAGGTCTGGTGGGAGCTTGCGGCTCCCACGAAACCCATTGAGTAAATATGATCTTCCCCCGATTTTGCGGACACAGAGAAAAGCCACTATCTTGGTGGCAGAAGGAGGTCCGCAATGGAAAGAGTCAAGAAACGGAATCAGTATGAC